>JAAYDR010000059.1 GCA_012729115.1 Clostridiales bacterium
CTTTAAAGACCCCTGCCGCCATTCTATTTTCTCTTCTTTTCCTTCCTCTTTCCCATACTAACATCCGGCATTTCTCTATGTATCTTCTACTCCTTTGCCACTGTGGATGTTACTCTGGGAATTAACCTTTTTCGTCTTAAAATCTGCATAAAAAGACAAGGCCAATCGCCTTGTCCTGTTCCCTGGCCTACTGCTTACTTCTTGATGATGGGAATCCACACCGCGCTTTTGTAGGTGGAGGAGCTGGTGTCTCCGTCGGAATACCACTCGATTTCGGGAGCATCGGCGTGCTCGTAGCCCGAGGTAGGGAACCACTCCGTATAGATACGGCCAAACAACTCCTGAATCGCACCGGGCAGGGGGCCGGTAGCCTCGAAGATCGCCCAGGTGCAGGCGGGAATCTCCAGGGCCTGGAGCCCCTGGGGGCAGGGCTTGGAGGTGGCTGTTGCAATCCAGTAGTCAAACCGGTCGCCGTCCATGTTCGCGCACACGCCCAGCAGGCCGCTGGGCTCCCGGTCAGACAGCGTCATGATCTTTTCGCAGGTTTCCTTTGAGAGACTGGCCCACATCTGCGGAATCCTTTTCAGGTTTTCCCCATTGACCGTAGATACGGACTCTTTTATGCCCACTACCTGAAAGCCTTCTCTTTGCTCAACCCTGTAATTCATTCCTACCACTCCTTTGATGGATAAGGTAAAGTGGATCCGCGGATATGCCGTGAGGGTGACACCGTTTTCCCGGGCTTTGGACGGCACAATGCCATGCATGTTTTGGAAGGCGCGGGTGAAGGCATCTGCCGAGTTATAGCCGTACTTTAGCGCAATGTCCAGGATTCTGTCGTTTCCATTCCTCAGTTCGAAGGCTGCCAGGGTGAGCCTTCGCCGCCGGATGTACTCCGACAGCGGGATCTCCGTTACAAATCCAAACACCCGCTGAAAGTGGTATTGGGAAGTGCAGGCTATCCGCGCGACTTGCGCATAGTCGATCTCCTGGTCGAGGTTTTCCTCAATGTACTGGATCGCGCGGTTCATTCCCTCCAGCAACGTCATACGCATCCTCCTTTCAAAGGTAGGATAACACAATGCGCTAAGCAAGGTCCGACGATTGATGCAAAAAAATGCAGGATCATCCTGCACTTACAAGAGCAGCTGTCCCAGGAAGGCGCAGGCACAGGCGGCCACCGCCACAGTAAGCAGCCCCTTGCCCATCCACCCCAGAACCAAAGCCGCCGCCAGGCCGCACAGGGAGCCGGTCAGATGGCCCGTACTGCCCAGCACGGCGGGGAAGGTCATGGCCCCCAGCACCGCGTAGGGTACATAATGAAGGAAGGATTGGACAAACCGGCTGCGGATGCGGCCCCGGACAGCCGCCAGCGGCAGTACACGGATCAGATAGGTTACCCCGGCCATCACCAGAAGGTATTGAAAATAGGTGCTGCTGTTCATCAGGCCTCGCCTCCTTCCTGGGGGAGAGGCATTGCTACAGCGCCCAGCCCGGCGGCGATGATTGCGCACAGGATAATCCGAAAGCCGCCTGTCAGGTCGGAAAACCAGGGGACATAGGCAAACAGGCAGCTGAGGGCCACTGCGCTGAGCACCACCAGGCGCAGGGAGGCGTCCTGGCGGAAGGGAGGCAGGATGATGGCGATGAACATGCCGTACATGGCGATGCCCAGGGGACCGGTTACGGAAGGGGGCAGGACATTGCCCGCCAGGGCTCCCAGGAGCGTCCCCAGGGCCCAGCCCAGATAAGGGCCGTTGATGAGACCGTACAAATAGGCCCGTCCTATGGGCTCCGGCTGCCCGGAGGCCACAGCGAATATTTCGTCGGTATGGCAGAAGGCAAAGATCATCCGGTGGGGCAGGGTCATGGTGGCGTCCAGCTTTTGGCTGAGGGAAAGGCTCATCAGGGCATAGCGCAGGTTGATGGTGGCCTGGGTCAGAGCCATCTCCAGCAGCCCGGCTCCTTGGGCCATGAGGGAAAGCCCGGCCATCTGTCCCGCGCTGGTGACATTGCACAGGGAGACGAGCAGCGCCTGCCAGGGGTAAAGCCCCGCAACGGCAGCCTGGATGCCAAAAGCAAAGGATACGGATACGTAGCCCAGGGCGATGGGCAAGCCGTGCAGTAGACCCTTGCGGTATGAGTAAACCAAGGGGATAGCCTCCGTTTCAGTAATCTTTCCCTGCCTCAGGCACCGGCTGAGGCAGGGTTTTGTCTTCAGGGCACCCTGTCGGAGATCATGGAGGTGCTCTGGATGTACACCACCTTGTCCTGGATATCATAGGGGAAGGTCTCCGGGACCACCGCTTCTCCACGGGCGAGCAGGATCGCCAGGGCCACAGCAGCATTGCCCTGACCTAAGGCATCGTTGAAAACGGTGGCGTACAGGGAACCCTGCGCCAGGGCTTCCCGGGCAGGGGCCGTGGCATCGATGCCGATTACGGGCATATACTTGTCCCCGGAGAAGTACCCGGCTGCTTTCAGGGCATCGATGGCTCCCAGGGCCATGTCATCGTTGTTGGAAATCACGCATTCGATGCGTTCCCCAGAGGTGTTCAAGAAGGAGGCCATCTTTTCCTGCCCCAGGCTGCGTTCCCACAAGGCGGCAGCCTCATCCAGCTTCTCTGTGCGAAGGCCTTCCTGCTGGAGAGCTTTCATGGCGTATTGGGTGCGCAGTTCCGCATCCTGATGGCCCGGTTCTCCCTTGAGCAGCACCAGCTGCATCACCCCATCGCCGTTGCGGTCTGCCTTGGGGTGGGTGCGAAAATAGTGGGCGGCCAGCTTTCCGGAGAGCAGGCCCTGTTCCTTTGGGTCAATGCCCACATAATACGCCAGGTGATAGAGCGCCAAATCCTCCCGCAGAGGTTCCCTGTTGATGAATACAATGGGCTTTTGATAGCGCATGGCCATCTGGATCAGGTAGATGGCGGCGGTGCGGTCCACAGGATTGACGATCAGAGCGTCCACGCCGCTTTTGAGCAGTTCCTCCACCTGATCATTTTGGAGGTTCTGGTTGTTGTGCCCGTCATAGGTAATGAGGGTGGCTACCTGCTCCGCTTCGCGTCGGATCACCTCCAGAAGGCTGGTGATAAAGGTGTCCTCATAATTGTAGATGCACACTCCCAGGGTGGGCAGTTGCTGCTGGGCCTGAGCGGCTGGGCATGGGAAAGCCGTCAGCGCCAGGAGGCACCAGATGGCAAGCAGGCGTTTCATTGGATTCCTCCCTCCTTAATGGGACAGCGCATGAGCCCCCTATTGCAGCAGCGGAAAGACCAGCTTCACATTTTCTGCCAGGTACATGGTGGAAGGGTCCACCAAAGTGATTCGGCACAGATGCAGGGAGGGGGCCAGCTTTTCGGCCACCAGGGACGGGATCAGGCCGATGGCGGTGTAGCCCATGGCATAGGGGCTGTCCATGGCCATCACCTGAACGTGGCCATCCTCCAGGTCCGCCACGCGGCTGTCCCCGGTATCCATGCCCAGGACGGACACTCCAGGCCCCAGGGAGCCGGTGCTTTTCAGATTGGCCAGTTCCTGGGTGATTGCCTGGGTGGAGGCAGCCACCGCGCCATAGGAAGCCAGGGTCTGAGGGCTCTGGGGCCAGGGCAGTATGGCAATGCCCTTTTGTTTCAATTGAGCTATGGCCCCATCGGTGCGTTCCAATCCTCGGGGGTCGGTGTCCTGGGTGAGCCACAGCACCCGGGAGGGCTCCGCCAGAGCCAGGGCGCGGGATACCAGCGCTTCCCCGCAGGCCCGGTCGTCCCCTGTGACACAGACCTGCCCGCGCACAGTCTGACCGATGAGGACGACGGGAAACTTGGCTTCTTCCAGGGCCGATAGCAGAGGTTTTGGGTCGGCAAGCAGCAGTAGGGCCGCGTCCGCTCCCTCCTCCGCCAATGCCCGGACCTGGGCAAGGGGGTCCGGCAGGGCCTTCTCCACCGTGATTCGTACATCCAGGGCGGAGGCTGCCTCCTGCATGCCCTTGCGCAGCTGCATCAGAAAGCTGCCGGTGTCGTTTTCAATCAGCAACACCACCTGGCGCTGGGGAGCGGACGAAGGGGATGCCGGGGATTGAAAACCCCAGATCAGCAGTGCCGCAGAAGCCACCAGACAAATCAGGCCGATGATCAGCGGTTTCTTCATGGCTTTTCCTCCCATCCCCGTGGAATGCGGATGGTGATGGTGGTTCCCTGGTCCTCCACACTGTGGATGGTGAGGCCGTAAGCAGCGCCGTAGGTGAGCTGAATCCGCTCATGGACGTTCTTCAGGCCAATGCCGTTCTTCCCCGAAGAGGTGGTGAGCAGCGTGGGCAGCAGGTCCTCCCGGATGCCCACGCCATCATCGGAGACGGTGAACAGCAGGTCCTCCGGGGTGACGCTCACGCGGATCTCAATGTGCAGTTCCATGCCCTGGGCCTCGTCAATGGCGTGGTTGATGCAATTTTCCACCAGTGGCTGGACAATCAGCTTGACGGTTCGCTCCTCCAGGGCGTCTTCATCCACCTCCAAATGGTAAGAAAACTTGTCCTTGAAGCGCATTTTCTGAATGATTAGGTAGTTGCGTACATGCTCCAGCTCTTCACGGACTGTGATAAAGCGCCGCCCCTTGCTGATGGAAATACGGAACAGTTTGGCCAGGGCCAGAACCATGGTGATGGCCTCCTGGCTGCGGCCCCTTTCCTCCATCCAAACGATGGAATCCAGCGTGTTGTACAGAAAGTGGGGGTTGATCTGGGCCTGGAGGGCATTGAGCTCGTGAAGGCGCTTGGTTTCCTGCTCTGTCACCACCCGGTCCATCAGCACCCGGACCCGCCGGAGCATGTGGTTGAAGGTGGTGGACACGGAACGGATCTCATGGAAGCCCCTCTCCTCGATGGTGACGTTCAAATCCCCCGCTTCCACCTTGCGCATCTTGCTTTCCAGCAGCCGGATGGGCCGGGTCACCCAGAAGGCCATCAGGGTGGCCGCTGCCAGGGACAGCAGCGCCGCGATCAGGGACACCACCGTGATGATGCGGATGAAGGCGTTTTGAAGGGCCAGGATTTCATCAATGTAGGCCACACCCACCACCCGCCAGCGGGTCTGCTCCACCGTGGTAATCAGCAGCACCCGCTCCCTGCCGTCCTCCTCATCCCGGGTGATTCCAACCGTTTGGGCAAGGGCTGCCTCCCGGTCTTCCCGGGCCAGGCCCTGGTGGATCAGCTGAAGTTTGGGGTGGCAGATCAGTTCTCCGGACTCGTCCATCAGGTACACAAAACCGCTCCTGCCCAATGAGACGCCGTCGGTAACGGCGGAAAAAGCCCCGTAAGCCACGTCCATCAGCAGCACCCCGGTGCGCCAGTTTCCCTCCTGCTGATACTCCAGGCTTCGGGCCATGGAGATCACCAACGTGCGCTGCCCGTTAAATAGTTGCTGCACATGGGGCCTGGAAAAGTAGGCCACCGTGCCCTGCCATTCTACTGCCTTGCGAAACCACTCGCTTTCCCGCACTTCATGGGGAGGGACGCGAAGCTTTCCCGCGGTGCTGTAAAACAGCTCGCCGTCCTGGCCAAAGAAGGCGATAGACAGAATATCGTTGCGGCTCTCCTTCATAAAATCCAGGCCCGTTTGCCACTCGTTCTCTGGCTGGGTGGGGTCGCTGGGGAGCAGGGCCGAGGAGAAATGCAGGGAGGAGAGCAGGTTGTCCACATAGTTGTCCAGGGTAGCGACGCTTTGCAGCACCGTTTCTTTGGTGCGGTCAATGGCGTTGGTTTCCAGCAGGGAGGACACCCGGGGAACCAGCACCAGCATCACAAAAAGCAGCAAAGCGCCCATGCTGGTTAAAAAGGCCACCATGATCACATTGTGGAGGCTGTACCCCTGGAAGCCTTCCTTGCGCATGCTGTTTCCTTCCTTCCGGGTGGATTGGGCGTGCTTGTTCAGGGGGCCCCTTCCCTGGGCTTTCGTGCCTGGGAGGGGGAGAAACCGAAATGCTTCTTGAAGCAATAGCTGAAATAGCTGGGATCCGGAATGCCCACCATTTGCGCGATCTGGGCGGTTTTCAGCTCCGTGGAGCTCAGGAGGGTCAGGGCTTTGTCCATGCGAAGCTCGGTAATGTACTGATGAAAGGTCTTTTTGGTTTCCTTCTTGAAGATCATGCTGAAATAGGAGGGGGAGATGTGCAAATGCAGGCAAAGCTCCTCCAGGGACAGGCTTTCCTGGGAAAAGTTGTCCCGCAGGTATTGCTCGGCCGCTGCGGCCAGGCGCAGGCTGGTGCTGCTCCGCTGGCTTTGGATGGCGCTCATCAGCAGCCGCATGAGGCGCAGCAGCTCCTCCTGGGCTTCCTGAAGGCTGGGGGAGGCGTGGAAAAAGTGCTGCATAACCCGGTTGAGTTCCTGGTCCACATCCTCCCGTTCCAGGGAGAGATCCGACGCCACCCGTACAAACCCCATCACCAACTCCAGCAGATAGGTTTGATACGCCTTGGGGGTTCCTCGCATGCCCCGGCATGTATCCAGCAAGACACTCAGGGATGCTTCCGCCTGACCGGCCTCACCGGCCTTGATGCCGTTGATGAGCTGCCGCAGCTCAATTTCGTCCATCCGCCAGACCTGGGCTCCCATCTGCTGGATGTCCGTGATGCGAAGCACCTGCTCCTTGCCGCTTAGGATGCACTGGTCCAGGGCTGTGAGGGCCTGCTGGCCTGCGCCGGGAAGGGAAGCCGGGCGGTCGCAGGTGTCGCTGACCCCGATGAAAAGCGGGCAAGCCAGGTAATGCCGGATGGTTTTGCGGGCTTCCTCCAGGTGGAGCATCACGTCCGCCACCAGGGCTTCCTCCCGGCCCGGCATCAGCAGCAGCAGCGCCAGCATTCCGTTGTACAGAAAAACCAGAAAGGAGTAGCCTTGAGCCCGGCCCTCCAGCACCTCGCAGAGGATGTTGCGCAGGGCAAACACCCGCAGCTGATCGTCCTGGATGCCGTCCGGAGTTTCGTTTTCCCCCATCTTCATCAGCGCCACCACATAGGCGGGGGCACTGAGGGAAATGCCGTACTTTTCCGCATTGGCCGTGGCGGTCTGGGCATCCATCCCCCCCGACAGTAAGGACGAAAGCAGCGTTTCCCTCAGCAGCGGCAGGCTTTCCCGGAAATGTTCCCTCAAGCGGTTCACATTGCGCCGCTTGGCAAACTCCTCGTCCAGGGACAGCTTGGCGCTTTTCAGCATATCAATAAACTCGGCGGAGGAAATAGGCTTAAGCAAATAGCCCATGGTCTTGACTTGGATGGCCTGGCGGGCGTATTCAAAATCGTCGTACCCGCTCAATATGATGAACTGGGTGGTTGGCAGCATCGCCCGCACCCTCCGGCACAGGGTGAGCCCGTCCATAATGGGCATGCGGATGTCCGTGATGATCAGATCCGGCTCCAGGTTTTCGCACAGTGCCAGGGCCTCCATGCCGTTGCCAGCTTCTCCCACCACCGTAAAACCCAGGGACTCAAAGGGCACGATTTCCTTGAGCCCCTGGCAAATCTCGCTCTCGTCGTCCACCAGGATGAGCTTGTACATGGCCACTCACCTCGACGTTTCTTGCGCTTTTGTCCTCTTATTGTAGCGTTTTTGGCGAGAGTGTCAACACGCCGATGACAAACCGCGGTTTGTCATCGGCGGCCGCAAGGCCAACGCGGGGAGACCGTGTTGGCCTTGTGCCAACTCGCAAGGACTGTGAGGCGCTTTACGCACATGTCGTTCAGCGCCTCACCTGATGCGAGAGCTCCGGCACTCGCGCTCTGGGGGCTTACCGTTTCTGGGCTTCATGATTGAAAGGCTCTGATGGCATAGCATTTGTTAGCGTTTGCGATACTCCTGTCAGCCTTCATCGGCCCGATATCTTGTGCCCACTTTTTGTTCAAAAACGTGTGAATCCTTTCCTCGGGGAAACAGTCCTCAATGTCGGCAATGATAAAGCGCTGAGGGTCCAATTCCTTTTCCCCTGTGATGGACAGGTATTCCGGGATCATCTTCCGGTCAATGGTGACTTTGCCTTTCCCTGCCCAATGCCGGTCATGGCCGTCCTTCTTGATGCCGGAAATCCAATACCCTTCTCGGGTTTCCACATCTATATGGTTGGCATAGTTGCCAACATGCTTTTGAAGGGCCTTGTTGTTGAAGAAGTAGGTCCTTCCGCTTTTGTTTTTTGACCCGGCCAATCCATGCCGGGCCATCGTCATGATAGCCGGATTTGAGTTCGATGTACTTGATTTCATACTCCGGTGTGTTCTGTGGCATGGTTTCAGCTGCTTTCTGTGCATTGAGATTTAGTGCTTGATGCGTGCTGCCTTCCCGCCCATCACAGCAAATTCTGCAAGACCCTCTCTAAAATAGTATCCCAGGGTCTTGGCTCAATCACCCGGATCCCATCCCCATGACAGCTATCTGCAATCCACTTCCCATAGGCGACGCTGATTTCAGCTCTGAAATGCTGTAATGCGTCACCCTCTCTGGCCGCATAATTCCGCACGATTTGATGGATGTCTGTTTCATTCACAAAAAGTGATTTTACTTGTGGAGTGTCAAAGGATTTTGCGAGCTCAGGGTGAATAAAATCGCCCTCGATAATGATGGGTACACGATCTTCCACATGCCTGTCCACGAGCTTTTTCAATACCGGCATCATTTCCCTGCTTACATCAATCAGCCACTTGACATTGCCGTCAACACCGGTGTCCTTCCAGTTGACGCTTGTTTCCCAGTCGTGGATCGCGGGAAAGGTTTCCTTGGTTGTAACCGCTTCTACAGCCAGGTGAACGTCGTCCCCCTCCAGGACATTCACGCCGTAGAATCGGGCGATTTCGTAAGCCAGGCTCGATTTGCCTGTCCCGGAAGCTCCGCCGATCAATAGAACGGTCCAATTTAGATCACGGTTCACGGATGAACCTCCTTTGCGCATTCCCGCATGTGCCGTCTTCGCGTTTCCGCCAAACCTAGTTTCGTTCACCTTCCACCACGGAATCAATGGTACAATACCGGTTGCCGCTGAGCCTGCCCAGGGCGTTCGGACCGCGCCAGTCAACCTCCCGGCCCCCAATGACCAAATCATCCTGAACATGCATAAGCTGTACGCGGCCAAGGACCAGGTTGCCCGCATTAGCGCCCTCGTCCACGCGCACGATCCGCTCAAGCACACATTCAAAGCTGATCTTCGCCTCCTGAATGAGGCGGGGCTTGATGGTTTTGGAGGGGATCAGGTGAATGCCCTTCACAACGCGCTCATCCTCCCCATGGGGGATGGGTCTTGCGGACATCTCCATCGGTTCCAGCAACTCCACGGAAACCAGGTTGATCACAAACTCCCGGGTCTGCTCGATGTTGACTACGGTGTCCTTTAGGGTTCCGTCCGCACGGTTCACCACCGAGAATGCCAGTACGGGCGGATTCCACTGTACGCCTGTAAAAAAACTGAAAGGGGCCAGATTCGTTTCTCCGCCGCTGCTGAGGGAGGATACCCACGCGATGGGCCTTGGAATGATGCTGCTTGTGAGCAAATCATGGGCATGCCGCACCTCGAGGGACCTCAAATCAATTTCCATTTACTCACCTTCTTACAAAGTTGTGAATCAACCCGGAGCTTGGCATTCAGCGCCTTGCCGTCGCCATGAACAGGGAGTATTCCACAGGGTCGTCGCCGATCTGCCTGACTCCTTCGTACATGGTACTGATAGATACCTCCCGGAACCCGCAGCCTTCTAAATCGCGCTGCATTTCGTTCCTGTCAAAGCCGTTGTGCCCGTTGAACCCGGGCTCATTCCTATGGAAAGCGCCGTCGTCCTTGTCCAGATCAATGAGCATTAAGCGTCCATCCGGCGCGAGCAGCCGCCTGAGATTGAGGAGCTCCGTTCTAATATCCGCGATATGATGAAACACCATGGAACTGAATATCACATCGAAGGTATGCTCCTTCATTTCCTCCTGGGTGATGAGCCGTACATTCTTTGTCCGGTAAAGGTCCATCTTGGACCGAAAGATCTTTTGCATTTCTGAGGAGGGATCATAGCCGTAGATTGTGGTGGCATAGGGGCACAGAGCAAAGGTGAGCAAGCCTGTTCCGCAGCCAAAGTCCAGCACTTCATTTTGCGCATCACCCCAGGCTTGCCTGATGGCGCGGGATAGCGTTTGTGCTCTTTCGCATCTTCTGGCATCATCCCATGTTCTGGCAACATCGTTAAAATACATTCGTTGATCCCTTCTCATTCCCGTTTTGGTCATGGGCTTGATGGCGGGCCTGTCATCTGAGTTCTCTGGTGTGCTGTAAATAAATGCCGATGTGTCCGATCCCCAAAATCACGGTCGAGATCAAAAGCCAGGCCACCTTCCCATATATGCCAAGCAGTAAAAAAGCAAGAACTGGCAGCGTCGCAACGGCTACAGGAACACAGTAAAAGCAGCTGTAAAAGACCGTCCATGTCGTTTCGCTTTTGAAATATCGAACCCCACCAGACCTCATACCTCAGTATTGGGATCATTGCGGCAATCAGCCAAAGCGTCCACAGTGACCACGAATGAAAAGTAAAGTCGGAACAAATGAGCACCGTTCAGGTAACAAGAACTTGACCGGCACGCTCAAAGACCAGCAGGAGCATGTTCTCATTTTGAAAATGAGTTTCCTTCGGTTGACGTCTTGCCCACAGAAAATTGGGAATTATCAGCATGAGCAGGAAAATCAGCCCCACATAGGAAAAGCCCAAATGCCCCATTGCTTTATCCCTTTCAAAATGGAGTTTGAGGAATTACTGGCTATATTCATATCGCAAAATTTGTAGCAATTAATCATAAAGCCGCAGAACAGCTACAATCTCTTCACCACACATTTCCCCGTTTTCAAAAAAACCCATTGAACTATAAAGTGCTTTTGCCCCCACATTTTTAGGCTCGTAAGAAAGCCAACAATATGTAGCCCGCCCACATGGTTCACTACGCAAATATTCAATTGCTGCGTGTAACGCTTTTATACCCAGCCCCTGTCTTTGATATGCTTTATCGATCATAAAACGCCATATACAGTAGTTGCCGGCAGCAATGTCAGGTTCATCATCATCACCAGTAGTATCATATCCAAACATAACAAAACCAACAAGGGTATCCCCATTGTAAATTCCATATGGTAATGCAACACCTCCCGAAGTAATAGTAGTATATGCTTCCAAAAGGCTCTCTGTGTTTGTTGCAACACAATCCAATTGCTCGTTGTTTACTGATAACTTCACTATTTCCCAGATATTATTTGAATCGACTTTTCGTAATTCAACCATAAAAATCCTCCGAATTATTTGTAACAGTCGATATAAATAATCTTTAGTTCCATTGTTCCGACAAATTCCTGTTTACCGCTCCGTCTGCTCGGTCATCAGCCCCCATCGGAAACCAAACCTGTCCACAAATACAACAATGCAAGAGCTGTAGGTTGTGCTGTGTATTGGATAGATCGTTTCGCTGCCCTCCCGCAGAAGCTCATAGGCCTGCCGCACCTCTTCCTTGGTGTCAAAGGTGACGGTCAGTGACAGGGCGGTGCTTTTGCGAAAGGGGACGTCCAGGTTATCGCACATCATGATCCTTTGTCCGTTGATGAAAAGCTCCGCGTGGTAGACCCAGTTCTCCTGCTCAGGGGTCAGCGGCTTGTCCCAGTCGGCCTTGTCCGCGTCGGAATACCGCAGCAGGCAGCCCACCTCCGCGCCGAAAGCCTTTTGATAGAGGGTGATCGCTTCTTCGCATTGCCCGGCAAAGTTGAAATTGGGGGTGATGAGGGTCATGCTTTGTCGCCGCCTTTCTCAAGAGAGTCCTGCAGCGGCCCGTGGCCGCCGGTTAAATGATGGTATGTTCCTTATGCCATGCTGAAGAGCTCTCGTATTGCTTCACCGACAGTATATCAGCCCTCCAGTTCCCCGTAAAGGAAAACACTGCATTCAAACGGCCGCCTTCCCGGCCTGTTGGGCCGGCCTTATCCAGTTGTAGAGGAATTTCACATATTTTCGGAGGATTTACTATTCTTATTTTTCCAGGCCCGACTATAATGAAAGCAATGGACGGACAGGCTTGCCCTGGCCCGAAAACAAAAAGGAGAGGATACCATGAAAAAGTTACTGGCTCTCGTTCTGGTCGCCATCATGGCGCTGGGCATGGTTCAATTGGCGGTTGCCGAAGCACCCATCAAGGTGGGCGTGTGCATCTACAAGTATGACGACAACTTTATGACCCTCTATCGCACCGAGCTTGAGAGATACCTCAAGGAAAAGGGATGCGAAGTGACCGTCGTGGACGGCAAGGGTGACCAGAATGAGCAGACCAATCAGGTCAACGCTTTCATCGCCGAGGGCGTGGATGTTCTGATTGTGAACCTGGTGCAGTCCACCTCCGCCAACGCCATCACCGATTTGGCCAAGGCTGCCAACATCCCCGTTGTGTACATCAACCGCGAGCCTTCCGCTGAAGATATGCAGGCCTGGGAAAAGATCTGCTACGTGGGCGCCGATGCCCGTCAGAGCGGCACCATGCAGGGCAACCTGATCCTTGACACCCCCAACAAGGGCGATTTCAAGGGCGACGGCGTGGTGGACTATGTGATGATCATGGGCGATCCCGAGAACATCGATGCCCAGTACCGCACCGAGTACTCCATCAAGGCGCTGACCGATGCCGGCATCAAGGTAAACAAGCTCTTTGAGCAGCGCGGCGACTGGGCCCAGGAAAAGGGCCAGGAGTTGGCCGCTACCGCTCTTGCGCAGTTTGGCGATCAGATCGATGTAATCTTCTGCAACAACGACGGCATGGCTCTGGGCGCTCTGCAGTCCATCAAGGCTGCCGGCCGCACCGTGGGCAAGGACATCTACCTGGTGGGCGTGGACGCGCTGGACGAAGTGGTTGAGCTGGTTCATGCCGGTGAAATGACCGGCACCGTGCTCAATGACCACATTGGCCAGTCCCACAAGGCTGCCGATGTCGCCATCGAAGTGGCCGGCGGCGCCATCCCCGAGAAGAACTACACCGTGGACTACGTGATGGTGAAGTAATTCCTGGAAGATTATGGTACAATGGTGGTGCGTGTGCGAAAGCGCACGCACCACTTCTTAGTGGCAAGGAGGCCTTTTATGTCGGAGTATCGCTTAGAGATGATCGACGTGAGCAAGTCCTTTCCCGGAGTCAAGGCACTGGATCACGCGCAGCTCAAACTGCGACCCGGAACAGTGCATGCTCTGATGGGCGAAAACGGTGCCGGGAAGTCCACCCTGATGAAGTGCATGTTTGGCATTTACAAGATGGATCAGGGGCAAATCCTCTATGAGGGAGAAAAAGTCAACATAACGGATCCTCTGACTGCCTTGAGGCTTGGCATCGCCATGGTGCACCAGGAACTGCAGCCCATTCCCGAGCGCAGCGTGGCGGAAAACATCTTCGTGGGACGTTACCCCATCAAAAAGGTTCTGGGCTTTATCCCTGTGGTGGACCATAAAAAAATGTATCAGGAAACGGCCCGGGTGCTGGAAGAAGTGCGTATGAGCTTTGACCCGGAGCAAAAGCTGGGGTCACTGAGCGTTTCCCAGATGCAGTCCGTGGAAATCGCCAAGGCTGTGTCCAACGAATGCAAGGTGCTGATTTTGGACGAACCCACTTCCTCATTGACCTCCCATGAGGTGGAAGCTCTCTTCCGCATCATTGAGGACCTGAAGGCCAAGAATGTGGCCATCGTCTACATCAGCCACAAGATGGATGAAATTCTTCGCATCTCCGATGAGGTCACCATCATGCGGGATGGAAAGTACATCGGCACCTGGGACGCGAAAGATCTGACCACGGATAAAATCATCACCCACATGGTGGGCCGGGAACTGACCAACCTGTATCCCCCTCGTCACAATGAGCCGGGGGAAGTGGTTTTTCAGGTGAACAACTATACCTCCATCCATCCGCGCTCCTTCCGCAATGTGAGTTTCCAGCTGCGCAAGGGGGAGATTCTTGGGGTGGGTGGCCTGGTGGGCGCGCAGCGCACCGAACTGATGGAGGGGTTGTTTGGCATCCGGGCCCATAAGGCGGGAGATATGGAATATATGGGCCGAAAGCTTTCTGTGAAGCGGCCCAGGGATGCCATTAAAAAGAACATCGCCCTGCTGACGGAAGACAGGCGGGCCACCGGAATCATGGGCGTGCTGTCCGTGGAGGACAATGTGGCCATCGCCAGCCTGGACAAATACGTGATCTGGCCGTTCCTGCTGCATCGCAAGAAGATCGCGGCCCTGGTCAGGGATAACGTTCAGAAGCTGTCCATCAAGACTCCCTCCGGCAAGACGCTGATCCAGTCCCTCTCCGGCGGCAACCAGCAGAAGGTGCTGATTTCCCGCTGGCTGGCCAATGACCCGGATGTGTTTATTCTGGACGAACCCACCCGGGGAATTGACGTGGGCGCGAAGTATGAAATATACTGTATCATCGCGGAACTTGCCAAACAGGGCAAAAGCATCATCATGATCAGCTCTGAAATGGGTGAACTGATTGGCATGTCCGATCGGATCATGGTGATGTGCGACGGGCGCATGACGGGGATCCTGGAGGGAAAGGAAGCCACCCAGGAGAAGATTATGGAGCTGGCAACGCAGTTTGAGGCAAAAGACCCCACTGCCCGGCTCCAAGCGGTATAGGAGGACTCACCATGCAACTGGAGACGCAAAAAAGATCCGCCATCTCAACCATTGGAACCATTCTGCTCAACAACGCCATCATTGTGGGTATCATCCTGATCGCCATCGGCGTGAGCATCGCCCGGCCCAACTTCATCTCTGAGGCCAATCTGCGCAATCTTCTGAGCAACACGGCGGTGCGCTTTATCATTGCCGTGGGCGTGTCCGGATGCCTGATTACCAAGGGCACCGATCTTTCCGCAGGCCGCACGGCGGGCCTGGCGGCATGCGTGTCCGCCATCCTGCTGCAAAAGGTGGGCTACTCCCAGAAAATCTACCCGGAGATGGGTGATCTCCCCATTCTGCTGGTGGTAGCCATCGTGGTGGTTCTGGGCGGAATCGTGGGTACCGTCAACGGCAGTGTGATCTCCTTTTTCAAAGTGCCGCCCTTCATCGCAACCCTGGGCATGCAGACCCTGGTATACGGAATCTGCCTGGTCTACACCGGAGCCGCTCCCATTGGCGGCCTGAGATCGGACTATACCCGGCTGGCCACAGGCTATATCTTTAATCCCATCTTCAGCTATGTGGCCATCATCGCCCTGGCGGTGGGCCTGGGGATGGCGTTTCTCTACTATAAAACCCGCCACGGCAAGTACATGTACGCCATCGGCGGCAATGAAAACGCCGCCGAGGTGGCAGGGGTAAACGTCACCAAGACCAAGATCAAGATCTACATGCTGGCAGGCATGCTCTACGGCCTTTGCGGTTTCCTGATCGGATGCCGGGCAGGCGGCGCATCGGTGAACACCGCCATGGGTTATGAGCTGGAGGCCATCGCGGGCTGCACCATTGGCGGTGTATCCGTCAACGGCGGCGTGGGCAAGATCAGCAGCATACTGATCGGCGTGCTGGTTTTTGAACTGCTGAAGATCGCCATGCAGTTTATGGGCATTGAGACCAGCTACACCTACATCGTGCAAGGCCTGGTGATCATCGTTGCAGTGGCGCTTGACTTGCGCAAGTACCTGGCCAAGAAGTAAGCAGGATTGCCTGACAAACGGTCCGGTGCCGCGGGAGAGGAGGGCTTGCCTTGAAGGAACGGTATGAACAGGACGAGGTCATCACCCGGGGCGAGTCCTCCGTCCCCAGCGGACCTGCCAATATCAAAGAGCGGATCTATGAAAAGCTGCGCATGCCCTTGTGGCTGCTGGACATCATTCTGGTGCTGCTGGGGATTGGGATTATCGTGACCCTGGTGCTGGGCATGATCCGGGGCCGGGCAGGATAAGGGAAACCGCTTTTGTGAAACCATCCGGGGCAGGAGGTTGCTTATGAAAACCATACAACTGAATCAGGGAATCGGGATTCCCCAGTTGGGACTGGGCGTTTTCCAGACCAGGGACGGGGAGGAAACAGCCAATGCGGTACGGTGGGCCCTGGAGGCGGAATACCGCCATATCGACACGGCCAGGATTTACGGCAATGAAGCAGGCGTAGGCCAGGGCATAAGAGCCAGCGGAGTGCCGCGGGAGGAGATCTTCCTTACCACCAAGCTGTGGAATGAGGACATACGCAGGGGACGGGCCAGGGAAGCCTTTGCGGAAAGCCTGGCGGCTCTTGGGACGGATTATGTGGATTTGTATCTCATCCACTGGCCTGTTCAGGGATTTGAACAGGCTTGGAACCACATGGAGGAACTCCATAAGGCCGGGAAGATCCGTGCCATCGGCGTGAGCAACTTCCACAGCCACCATCTGGACAGCCTGGAAAAGACGGCCAGGATTCAGCCCGCCGTGAACCAGATCGAGTCCCATCCCTATTTCAACAATCAGGAACTCATCGATGAATGCCACAGGAGAGGCATCGCCGTGCAGGTTTGGAGCCCTCTGGGCGGTACGGGCGGAACCCTGCTGAAGGATCCTCTCCTCCAGGAATTGGCACAGAAGTACGGCAGAACGCCGGCCCAGATCGTTCTGCGCTGGGATATCCAGCGCAATGTGATCGTCCTTCCCAAGTCCACCCATCGGGACAGGATCTTCTCCAACCGGGACATGTTCGATTTTGAGCTGTCAGGAGAGGACATGGAGCGTATCCGGGGCCTCCAGCGCAACCGGCGGGTGGGCCCCGATCCGGACCACTTCAATTTCTAAGGGAAGGCAGCTTCAGATGGCTTTATGAATGGGGGGCTTCGGCTCCCTTTTCCTTTTCTGCTGCAGCATACACTCTGGGGGACAGAATGCCCACCTCGGGGAGGTTGCGATACTTCTCGTCAAAGTCCAGACCGTAACCCACCACAAAGGCGTCCGGAACTTCAAAGCAGATGTAGTCCACCGTCAAAGGGGCTACCCGACGGGAGGGCTTGTCCAGCAGCGTCACGATGCGCAGGCTGGCAGCGCCCCGGCCCATCAAAATCTTTTTCAGATAGTTCAGGGTCATGCCCGTGTCCACAATGTCCTCCACCAGCAGCACGTCCCGGCCATGGATGCTTCTGTCCAGGTCCTTGATAAGTTTGACCTCACCGCTGCTGATGGTGCTGGAGCCGTAGCTGGAGGTGGCCATAAAATCAATTTCCAGGGGCAAATCAATTTCCCGGATCAGGTCGCAGAAGAACAGGCTTGCGCCCTTGAGGATGCAGACCATCACAGGAGACTTGCCCTGGTAATCCCTGGTGATGCGTTTGCCCATTTCGGCAATGGAGGTTTGCAGTTGTTCGCGGGTGTACAGGACGCTTTCCAGGTCTTGGAAGAGAAGGGCATCATGATTCATGGGGAGACACTCCTTTGGTTGATGTGGGGATCGGGGGATGGGGCAGAGGGGTTTGCAGGGTGAGAAGCCAGAGCTTTCCCGGCTGGGGGGGAAGGCGGGTTTCCTCGCCGCATGCCACCCAGGGAACCCAGAGTACGCGGCTTCCCTGGACCAGCACCGGCCACATGGGCCGGAAGGGCAGGGGTACCTTCCGGTCGGTCAGAAAACGACGGAGAGGCTTTCTCCCGGGAGCGCCGAAGGGGCGGATTTCATCTCCGCTCTGGGGATAGCGAAGCATAAGGCTCTGGGCCAGCTGTTCTTCCCGGAGCAGGACCTGCCGGGGAGAATGGGAGAAGGGGGGTCCCGCTGCCAGGGGACTAAGGTGGAAGATGTGGGAGGCCAGGGAGTAGATACCCTGTTCCCAGGAAAGGGGAACAGGCTCTGCCCGGGGCAGGGGAAGCAGAGGGGAGCCATCCTGCCGCAGCAAATGCAGATAACCTGCGGTGCGAAGCGCTTTCAGCCCCCAAGGCAGGTTGATGCTTTCCTGAAGCGGGCTTTGAATGAGCGCCAGCACGCGGAGGGTGTCCTCGTGGGAGAGGGAGCGCTCGCCTGTGGCCCACAGGTCCTCTGGAAGCGAAGGGTCTTCCGTTGATGCATTCTGCCCGGCCAGGCATGTCCCATCGCCGGCCCACATCCGCAATACCCGCGTCAGAAGGGCTGTGGGCTTCCCATGCAAGGGGGCCAGGTCCAGCGCGTGACAGCCAGGCATTGGAACCAGGGCTTCGTGAAGGAGAGCCTGTGCCAGGGTGGCAAGGCAGTCCTCATCCCAGCCCAGCCGCTGGGCTGCCTGGGCCATGTGGAGGGCGGCCTGGCTTTGGTATGCCGAAAGCATGGGCATCACCTCCAGCCGCAGCCGGTTCCGCAGGCAGCAGGGCAAGGCGTTGCTTTCGTCCTCCCGCCACGGTTTTCCGGCCTTCAGCATCGCGGAGCGGAGGCTGTCCCTGGAAAGGCCCAGGAAGGGCCGCACAAGAAGGCCGCGGCCAAAGGGAATCACAGGCCGCATGCCCCCAAGGCCCTGGGCGCCGGCGCCCCTTAACAGCCGCATCAGCACGGTTTCAGCCTGATCGTCCTGATGATGAGCCAGAAGCACCGCGTCCGCCTGCACTTCCTCCATGGCAGAAAGGAAGAAGGCCCGGCGGGTTCGCCGGGCAAGGTCCTCCATGCCGGGGCTATCCATATCACCGGGGAGATGGGCATGGCGCAGGAGCAGAGGCACATCCAGTTCCCGGCAGAGGGCCTGCACAAAGGCGGCGTCCTCACCCGATGCCGCGCCCCGCAGCCCATGGTCCAGATGGGCGGCCCAAAGACGAAATCCGGCCTCCTGGCGCAGGAGCACCAAGGCATGCAAAAGTGCTGCAGAATCCACCCCGCCGCTGACCCCAGCCAGTAGCGTGGCTCCCTGCCCAAGCAGGGAGGCCGATTCCAATGCGCCCCTCAGCGCGGAAAGAAGCATGTCTTGCATGGCTTGATTATAGCACAAGGGGTCGAGGGAGAAAAGTGGCAGTTTCCTTCATGGCAGGATCTCCACCCGGGTGATGCTTCCCGCCAGGGCGAACAGACGAGCCATATCCGCTTCCTCCAGGGCAATGCAGCCCTGGGTCCAATCCCGCGCGGTTCCTCCGGCGTGGATGTAGATTTCCCCGCCCAGAGGGCTGCCCCAGGGGGGACGGATCCCCTGCCGGTGGGCTGCCTGAATGGCCTGGTGAGTGGAGGGGTCAATGCGCCCCTCCGCCAGAGCGAGATCCGCATCGGATACCCCAGGATAGGAAAGGCCCAGGCTCTGGCCGTGCCGCCCGTTCGCCTTTGTCAGGCAGAGGGTATAGACGCCCTCCGGGGTTTTGCCATCTCCTTCCCTCCGCTTGGGTCCCTCTGGCGCCCACCCCAGGGCGATGGCCGCCTTCATCACCGCACTGCCGTCCTCACCAAGCACGGTCAGCTGCCGTTTTTTCTTCTCAATGCGAATCACCAAAAGGCATTTCCCCCCCTGCTTTGTACCTCATGGAATCCCAATATCCAGAATAAACCGGAATGTGAATAGACTGTAACTTTCTAGAAATCCGTACCAAAACCCTTGCACCCATTTGCGCGCTGTGTCATAATAACCAAGACACAGGAATTGACGTGGTGCCCGGCGATGTGTAAGGGCTCCGCCCGGACCCCATCCCGATTTTGAATGGGATCGAAAGGAATGCAAAACAATGAGAAAAACCACCCGCTGGCTCTGTTTACTGCTCTGCCTATGCCTGACGATTGGCATTGCCGCACTGGCGGAAGCCCCCGCAGCCGATGCCGCCGACCCCGTATCGGTGCCCCCCACAACCGCCGCCGAGGAATATGAAGGCTCCACCCTTGTGGCTAAGCTGAACGAACGGGAGATCACCTGGGCGGATCTGAAGGTTGACTATGAAAACCTGGTCAACAACTTTTCCAGCCAATATGATTTTTCCGACCCCTCTGTGAAGGCCATGTTCCAGACCTATGTACTGGACAGCTTTATCCGTGAAACCGTGATTTTCCAGCAGGTCAAGACCGCCGGTCTGGAGCTTACCGCCGAGGAAAAAGCCGCCAGTGACGCCGAGGCGGATCAGATGTGGAGCGACGCCATCGCCAGCTACATCAGCAATGAATATGCCGATCTTACAGATGAGAGCCCTGAGGAGAAGAAAGCGGAAGCCAACGCCGCCGCCGAAGCCTATTTTAACGAGATGGGCTATTCCCCTGAGATCCTGCGGGAGCAGATGGCCCAGTCCAAGATGTATGATCGCCTGTATGCTCAGGTGACCCAGGACATCGTGGTTACGGATGCGGACGTGGAGGCCGACTACCAGGCCAAGGTGGCCGCGGATAAGGCCCTCTACGAGAATGATATTGCCGGATACATCAACTACAACAGCTATGTGGACCAGTCCGCTTACTACGCCATGATGACCGGCAGCAGCGCCGCAGACATGGAGTACGCCTGGTACAAGCCCGCTGGCTTTCGGGCGGTGAAGCACATTCTGCTTCCTGTGGACGAGGAACTGATGAGCAAGTACAAGGACCTCCAGGCCCGTCTGGAGGAGCAGATGGATGCTGAAGCGGCCAAGGAGCAGGGAACCGCTGAAGATGCCGCCGCTGCCGACGCCACCCAGGAACCTGCCCAGAATCCGGTGACCCAGGCGGATGTGGATCTGGCCAAGGCCGACATCCTCAACTCCCTGTCTGCGAAGGTGGACGAAATCAACCAGAAGATCAACGAGGGCGTGTCCTTTGACGAGCTGATCGCCACCTATGGCGTGAAGGCCGACGGCACCACAACCGACCCCGGTATGACCAATGAGCCCACCAAGACCACCGGGTACGAAGTTGCCAAAGAGTCTGTGAACTATGTGCCTGAGTTTGTGGAAGCGGCCTTCTCCGTGGATAACATTGGCGATGTGTCGGCCCCCTACCTGAGCGATTATGGCGTACATATTGTGAAGTACATCGGGGATGTGGCTGCGGGCCCCGTTGCCATGACCGATGCACAGCGCCAGGCCAAGATGGCCTCAATGCTGGAGGATCGCAAAGCCGAAGCTTTCTCGGCCAAGCTGGATGAGTGGATTGCAGCGTCCAACATCACCTACACCGGTGTGATCCTTTCCTATGAGGAGCTGGAAGCCGCCTATGCCGCCGAGGCAGAGGAAGCGGAGGAGATGAGCGTAGAGGGCCTGGAGCCCTGAGGCGACCCGGATCCCCGCTGCGTAAGAATTGATATTAAATCCATGAACAGCAGCCCCCGGCCGTGTGCCGGGGGCTGCTGCTTTGCTTTCATGGAGTCACTTTGCCTTGGAGGATGCACCGGTCTGGGGAGCAGCCGCCATCATGGACAGCGTCGCTCCCAGGCAAAGCAGCAGGGGAATCTCCCGGCTGTAAACGACGGTGGAGACCACTGTCAGGGCCAGGAGCACGGCCCATTGCAACAGCAGGTGAGGCCTGGCTTCACTGTGAAAAGCACCTCGCAGACTTCCCTGGCCCAACAACCAAACCAGAGCAATGAAGGCCAGCCCGCCCAGGATGCCCAGGGCGGAGAGCAGGTCCAGCAGGTCGCTGTGCTGGCTGAGAAGGGCACCGGTTCCAGGGAGAGCTCCCAGCAGGGGTGAGGCGGCAATGCCCTGCAGGGGCAGGCGGTAATAGTCCAATCGGGTGGCTGAATCCGTGATTGTGCCGCTCATGGCGTCAAGAAGCTGGTGAAGGCTGATGGAAAAGTTTTCCATGCCCAAGTGCCGGCAAAGGGAGGCAGCCCAGGAGACCAGGGGCACCCGGGCCAGAAAGACGGCCAGAAACAGGGGGAGAGTCCAAAGCAAAGAGGCAAGGACACTCATGGGACGCTTAAAAAGCCGCAGGGACAGGCGGCGAAGCAGTGCGGCCAGGCCCTCCATGACCAGCAGGGCCGTGGCGAAGATCAGCGCGTAGGTATACTGGGACAGGGCGATCATCCCGTATTGGAGGATGCAAAAAACCGAAAAGCCAAGCCGCTTCCAGCCACGGTATTGTTGCATGGCAAAGCAGGTAAGAGGCAAGGACAGCACGGAAGCGTAAATGAAGTCATACCCGCCGATGTTGCGAAGCATGAGTTCTGTCAGATAGGCCTCCCGCCCCGGCTCCCCCGAGCCCAGGGAACGGGCATAGGCATAAATGCGCCCTCCCCGCAGCATGCCCTGAATGAGCCAGCCCAGGGTGGTGAGGGTGGTGAGGGCAAAGGCGCACAGAAGCGTTTCCTTCACCCAGCGCCACAGGCGGGGGTCTTCCCGGTCCCTGGCATATCCGCAAAACAGCAGCGGGAACCAGAACATGACCTGCTGCGCGTAATAGCCCAGAAAATGATCCGTGCCCCGACGTAGAAAAAAACGAAGCACCAGAGGCAGCGCCGCCATCAGGAGAAGGCGAAGCAAAACCCGGGGCCAGCGGGATTTAAGATAGGGGAAGTCCAGGAGCAGACCCACCCCGAACACAGCCACCGTCGCACCGCCTGCCAGGGCGCCGCCGATGGTTTGTACAGCCGGGAGAAGAAGCCACAGGATGTACAGGAGCAGGGAAGCATTGCACAGCCCGGCGGACAGGGCCGAGGCTTTGGGCATCGGTGAGGAAGGGGACATGGCAGTCACTCCTTGGCAGTTGGATCGTGGAAGGATTGCATTGTGCCGGATTTTTATTATATCATAAAGCAGACAGGTGCTCCAGTGCGGGAAAGCGGGCGGCATCCTGCAGGGAAAGCGGGCGGCATCCTGCCGTTTTCTTGCAGAACCTGGGATCCTGTGGTATATTTTTCCATGATGAGCATCGTTTTTCGAACAAAGGAGAAGATCATGCCCAAAGTAAAAATTGCTGTATCCGCCCTTCGCCGTGCCCTGGTGGCTGCAATGGCGGCAGCGCTCCTATTGTTTCTGGCGCTCGGCGATTCATGAATGTATGTGAACTTTCACTGACCCGTGGCGTTGCGGGGTGTACAACTGAGGAAAGGGCTATGCGATGGATGAGGTAACCGCGATCTCTTTTGTGGTGCTGGCTGCGGCGCTTGCCCTGCCCGTGATAACCGGGGCCTTGGAGGAGCGGCACCAACTTTTGCAATGGATTCGCTATGTAATTTTTACGGTCTATGTTTTTGCCAATCTCTATGAAACCCTCCTCTTTCGGGTGGTGACGCCAGAGCCCAGGTATGAGCTGGGACTGCTATGGTCCTATCGGGAGGCCCTGAGTATCCACCGGGATGGGGGCAGCGGGATCCGCCTTCTGATCACGGATTACGGGCTGCTGAAGGAGATCATTCTCAACATCCTGCTTTACATTCCTCTGGGCTATCTGCTCCCCTTTACCTGGCCTGCGCTGGCCCGGGGGAGGGGAGATACCTCCCCGGAGAGCGGGCTTTCGTGGCTTGTGGCTATATCCCACAGGATCGTGCCCATTGGGCTTATTTGTAGCGTGCTCACGGAGCTTAGCCAGCTGCTTTTCCATCTGGGACTCTTTGAGTTTGACGACATCATCAACAATACGCTGGGCTGTTTCTTGGGCGTGGGGCTGTACTGGCTGCTGATGAGACGGCCGTAGCCGCCTTGTTTCGACCATGCCGCTGTGGTATAATCGAATCTCCAAACATAAATACACTTCAGCGGAACAGGATGGGAGGGGTGCGGGTGACAGGCTGGCTGATCCGGCGCTTTATCTCAAACCCGGGGCAGGCGGAGGACCCCCAGGTGCGCAAGGCCTATGGAACCCTGGGCAGCAGCGTTGGCATTGGGCTGAACCTGCTTTTGGCCCTGGGCAAGTTGGTGCTGGGGCTCATCACGGGCTCGTTGGCTATCATCGCCGACGCCGCCAACAACCTCTCCGATGCGTTTGGAAGCATTGTATCCCTGGTGAGCATCCGGCTGGCGCAAAAGCCCATGGACAGGGAGCATCCCTTTGGCCATGGCCGTTTGGAATACATTGGGGCGCTGGGCGTAGGTGTGCTGATTCTGACGATGGGCGTCAACCTGCTGAAAAACGGCATTCAGGCGATGTTTCAGCCTGTTCCCCTGACCCTGTCCCTGCCTGTGCTGCTGCTGCTTTTGGTTGCTGCGCTGGTGAAGCTGTGGCTCTTTTTCTTTTACCGCACCCTGGGAAAAAAGGTGGGAAGCGCTACCCTTCTGGCCGCTTCCAAGGACAGCCTCAGCGACGTGCTGGCCACCGGCGGTGTACTGGTGAGCATCGGGCTGCATTACGCCTTTGGCTGGCAGACAGACGGGATCATGGGCGTGCTGGTGGCCCTGGTGGTGCTGCGGGCGGGCTATGGCGTGTGCAAGGACACGGTGGGGCAGCTGCTGGGGGAGAAACCGGACCCGGAAAAGGTCAGGAAGATACGGGAGATGCTGCTGGCATTCCCTGGCATACTGGGCATTCATGACCTGGTGCTCCACGATTACGGGCCGGGACGCTGCATAGCCTCCGTCCACGCGGAGGTAAGCGCCCAGGGCGACATCGTGGAGATCCATGAGGTGATTGACCAGGCCGAGCGGGAGATCGGAAGGGAACTCAACATCGTCATCTGCATCCACACGGACCCCATTATCACCGAAGATGAGACGGCAAACCAGGTGCGGGAGAAGCTGGAGAGCTTTTTGCAGGATATGGACAAAAGGCTGACCCTGCATGATTTTCGTATGGTGCCGGGGCAGCAGCAGGTGAATCTGATTTTTGACTGCGTGCTGCCTGGCGCTTACGGGGACAGGGAGGCGCTGCTGCGCTCCCTTGCCGCCTATGCCAAGTCCATTGACCCTCGCTATGAGGTGATTGTGCAGTTTGATACCGATTATCTCTCCTGTTAATCATTGACAAGTGAAACAAACCAGCCGCCAGAGCCGTTCCATAATGGATACGGTTCTGATTTTTGATGTGGGGGGAACACCGCGTGAAAGCTGGAAAGTGGATAAAAACCCTGGGTGGGTGCGCCCTGGCGCTGATCTTTTTGCTGGGCAGCGGGGCGCCGGCGTCTGCAACGTCCATACCCTGGGCCATCTTTGGCACTCCCACGGGTAAGCCCTGGGAGCTTCCCCTGCCAACCCCCCGGCCTACACCGGCCCCCTCCCCAGAGATAATGGACGACGAAACACCGCTGCCCACGGATACTCCCCAGCCGGAGGAAACCCTGGCCATCCCCACCCAGGAGGAAGGGGTGCTGTCTCTGCTGCTCATCGGCGTGGACGCCCATGGCAGCGACAACCATGGCCGCAGTGACACGATGATCCTGGCCCGGCTGAACACGAACACCGGGGAGATCAAGCTGGTTTCCTTTCTTCGGGATCTGTATGTGAAGATCCCCGGCAAGGGAAAGACCCGCTTGAACGCGGCCTATTACTACGGCGGGGCTGAGCTGCTGAAGAAAACCCTGAGCAGCAATTTCGCAGTCAACGTGGACGGCGCGGTTGCCGTGGATTTTCGCTCCATGGTGGCGGTGATCGATCAGATTGGCGGCGTTCCGGTGACTTTCAATGAGAAGGAGCGGCTTGCGCTGAACAAGCTGCTGAAGGAATACAACCGGGATTATGGTTTTGATCGCAACGACGGGCTTGTGGAAAAGGCCGGAGAGCAGGTACTCACCGGAAAGCAGGCCCTGTGCTTCAGCCGCATCCGCAAGCTGGACAGTGATTTTGTGCGCACCGACCGGCAACGGCGGGTGCTGGAAGGCATGCTGAGCAAGATCCGTACCCTGAGCCTGCCAAAACTGCTGGGGGTGGCTGCGAAGGTCTGGGGCAGCCTGGAGACCGACCTGAAGCTCTCAGACGCCATGGCGCTGCTGCCCCTGCTGAGGAGCGACAAGGAGCTGACCCTTTCCGGCATGCAGATTCCCACTGATAACGGATACCAGAATGACGTGATCAACGGGATGATGGTGCTTGTGCCCAACTTGAAAAAGAACACCCAGGCAATACGGAACTTCTTTCAGTAGCCGCCGACCCCGATGACCAGGTACACGACCAGGCCGATCAGGCCGGATCCGCCCATGACCAGCAGAGGACTGACCTTCCATCTCTTCAAAGCAAACAACCCCAGGGCGAAAATGCCGATGGAGAGAAAACGGACATCATGGAGGGTGTGAGGGAGTACACCCTTTGTAAAAAACGCCAGCATAACGATGGAAACGCCGGCGGAAGCGATCATGGCAACAACGGCAGGGCGCAGCCCTGAGAGTATATATTGTATGGCATTGAGATTGCGGTATTTGTAGTAGAGCTTTGCCAGCAGCAGGACGATGATGCAGGGGGCCAGGATACAGCCCAGGGTGGCAATCAATGCCCCCGGGATCCCCGCCATGCGCATACCCACAAAGGTGGCGGCATTTAAGGCAATGGGGCCCGGCGTCATTTCCGCGATGGTGATGATGTCGGTGAACTCTGTCAGGGACAGCCAGCCATGCAGCGTGACGATCTGCTCCTGGATGAGGGGGATTGCCACATAGCCGCCGCCAATGCTCAGCAGGCCGATTTGGATCATGCTCCACAGCAGCTGCCAATAGATCATTCTTCCTCCTCCTTCGGTCCCGCGGCTTTCGTGCCGCGGGCGCGGAACATGCCACCTACCAGGCCCAGCAGCGCGCACAGAAGGATGACCCAAAAGATGTTCACCCGGAAGAAATAGACGGCCACGAACACTCCTGCCATCACTGCGATGGATAGGAGGTTTTTGCTTTTCAGGACCCCATTTCCCAGGTCCAGCACCACATTGCTAATCACCGCCGCCACACCTGCCTGCATTCCGCCCATCACCGCGCTCACATAGGCATTGTCACGGAATTGCCGGTAAAAAAACGATAGGACGGATATGATCAGCAAGGGAGGGAGCGCGGTGCCGAGTACAGCCAGGAGAGCCCCTGGAATGCCGGCCATGCGGTAGCCCACCATCAAAGCGGCGTTTACGGCCAGGGGTCCCGGGGCGGATTGGGATACGGATATAAGGTCCAGCATTTCCTGCTCGTCAATCCAGTTCAGCTCCTCCACAAAGCGCTTGCGCATCAAGGGCACAATCACATAGCCCCCGCCGAAGGTAAAGGCGCTGATTTTCAAGGTGGAGAGGAACAGCTCTCCCATCATCCTTTGATGCTGTTTCATGGTCATTCCCTGCTGTGCTTATCCCTTCGTCGCGATGTCGTCCGCCACGGCCATGCCGGTAACGCTGGCCTGCATGAGGCCGCGGGTGATTCCCGCGCCGTCGCCGATGGCGTACAGACCCTTGATAGCGGTTTCAAAGCGGTTGTCCACCAGAATCTTGCTGGAGTAAAACTTGACTTCCACACCGTACAGGAGGGTGTTGCGGCTGTACAGGCCCGGCGCCAGATGATCAAAGGCCTTCAGGGCCTCCACAATGCTGGTGAGGTGACGGGGCGGGAGCACAAAGCTCAAATCTCCGGGCACGGCGGTGGAGAGGGTGGGGATGGTGGTGGACTTTTTCAGCCGGTCCGCATCGGTGCGCCGGCCCATGAGCAGGTCGCCCAGGCGCTGAACCATGATGGGCCCGCCGGTGAGCATATTGCCCAGTTGGGCGATGTATCGGCCGTACTCGATGGGCTGGTTGAAGGGCTCGGTGAAGCGGGTGGATACCAGGAGGGCAAAGTTGGTGTTGCCCGTATGCTTTGCCGGGTCGGAGTAGCTGTGGCCATTGACCACGGCAATGCCGCCCTCGTAATATTCCTGGCTGACCTCGCCGCCGGGATTCATGCAGAAGGTGCGCACCTTGTTTTCATAGGTGTCGCTGTAATAGACCAGCTTGGCCTCGTAGAGGTCGCCTGTGAGGCGGTCCATGATGGCGTTGGGCACTTCCACGCGCACACCGATGTCCACCTCGTTGTTCTGGGTGCGCAGGCCCAGCTTGGCCGCCTGCTGGGTGAGCCACTTGGCCCCGCCGCGGCCGGGGGCCACGATTACATAGGGGGCCTTGGCCACAAAGGGCTCCTGGCCGCGCTGGTGAAGCCGCACGCCCACAACGGAGTCTCCCTCGCAGAGGATGTCTTCGGCGGTAGTGAGCTCCAGAAAGGTGGTATGGGTTTTTTCCACCAGGAAGTCGTGCATGGCCCCCAGCACAGGGCCTGCGTTTTCCGTGCCCAGGTGACGCACGGGGCAGGGCACCAGGCGGATGTTGTGGCGGCTGGCCTCGTAGGCGATTTCCTCCACCCGGCGGTCATTGAGGCCATGGACGGTTTCATTGGCCCCAAAGCGCAGGTAGATCTGGTCCGCTTTGCCGATGTATTCCATGGCGCGTTTGTGGCCCAGGTAGTCGCTGACCTGGCCTCCCACCTCATCGGAGAGGGAAAGCTTGCCGTCGCTGAAAGCCCCTGCGCCGGCCCAGCCGTGGACGATGCTGCAGGGGTCGCAATGGACGCATTGGCCGTTGATGCGGGCGGGGCAGGTGCGCCTTCGAATGGCACGTCCTGCATCCACGATGAGAATGCTGGCCTGGGGCTTCCTGTCGGCAAGTTCCAAGGCGGCAAAGATGCCTGCCGGGCCTGCGCCGATGATGATCGCGTCATATGAATGTTCCATGATCCTTCTCCTTTACAGTCTTTAGCGGCTGTCTTTGCCTCTGGCCGCCAGGCCGATTTTGCGCTTCACCTTGTCCAGGGTGCGGGATGCCAGGGCAGATGCCCGCTCGGCACCCTGATCCAGTACCCCCTGTAGATAGGCCTTGTCGGCCATCAGCCGGGCATACTCCGCCTGGATGGGCTCCAGGGCTGCGGTCACGGCATCGCAGGCCCGCTCCTTCAGCTTGCCGTAGCCCTGTCCGGACAGGGAGTCGGCCACGGCTTGCGGGGTTTCCCCGGTAAGGGCGGCGATGATGGCCAGCAGGTTGCTGACGCCTGGCTTTTGCTCCACGTCATAGCGGATTTCTGCGTCACTGTCGGTGACGGCACGCTTGAGCTTGCGGCGGATGACCTCCGGAGGATCGAGTAGGGAGATGTAGGTGTCCTCCGGATCGGATTTGCTCATCTTCCGGGTGGGCTCCTGGAGGCTCATCACCTTGCCGCCCACCTTGCCGATGTAGACCTCGGGAATGGTGAACACATTGCCGTACAGGTTGTTGAAACGCTGGGCGATGTCCCGGGTCAGTTCCAGGTGCTGTTTCTGGTCCACGCCCACAGGCACCAGGTCGGCCTGATACAGGAGGATGTCCGCGGCCATAAGCACCGGGTAGGTGAACAGGCCCGCGTTGATGTTGTCCTCGTGGCGGGCGCTCTTGTCCTTGAACTGGGTCATGCGGGAGAGCTCGCCCATGTAGGTGTAGCAATTGAGGATCCAGGACAGCTCCGCATGGGCGGGCACATGGCTCTGACAGTAAATCAGGCTTTTTTGCGGATCCAGGCCCACGGCCAGATAGATGGCGGCCAGGTCCAGGCAGCGCTTTCGCAGGGCTGCCGCGTCCTGGCGCAGTGTGATGGCGTGCAAATCCACCACGCAGTACAGGCAGAGATAATCATCCTCCAGCAGCTTAAAATTGCGCAGGGCGCCGATGTAGTTGCCCAGGGTCAGGGTGCCGGTGGGCTGGATGCCGGAAAAGATGACTTTTTGGCGGGCCGGGGTTTGCTGTTCCATAGGGGTACCTCCGTTGGGTCGCGGCAGGGCGCGGAATGGGGGACTATTTCCAGGTGAGGGTGAGCACGATCCCCGCGATGATCAGGGCATTGCCGATGAGCTTGCGGCGGGTGATCTTCTCCCCCAAAAAGAGATGAGACAGAAACAGGACATATAGATATCCGGACGCCTCCAGCACCCCCGCCACGGACAGGTCCAGCTCGCCCAGGGCCAGGATGTTGAGCAGCATGCAGCCAAAGAACAGGGCATAGGCGAGGATGGCGGGAAGGTTCAGGTAGAAGCGCAGGCCCTTGTGGGCAGGATTGCTGGCCGCCTTTTTGAGGATCACCTGGGAGAGGGCGGCCACCAGGGGGGTGATGAGGTAAATAAGCACACTAACGGTCATGATCCGTCACCACGAGCACCACTCCCGCCAGCACCACCAGGATGCCGACGGCCTTTCCCCAGGTTATCTCCTCGCCAAAAAACAGAAGACCAAACAGGATGGTCCACAGGGTGCATACCGCCCGGTTGCTGTAGGCAAAGGAGAGGTCTACCCGCCGGAGGATGAGCTGCCATAGCAAAGTATAGACCAAAAGGGCTAAAAACTCCAGCCCTACGAACACAAGGGTGGTTTCCCACAGGCCCGCCAGGCGGTACAGCCCCGCGTACTTGGCAAAGACGCTGGCCAGGCTGTACAGTAGCAGCGTCAGATGGAGAAAGAGATAGGAACGGATGTCCGGCCGGGGAGATTCGATCCGGTGGGAGGGTTGAAACCTGCCGGATTTTCTGGGTGTCACAGGCTCGCCTCCCTCATCCTACATGCTTCACATAGGTGTACAGGGTGCTGGAGAGGGTCGCTCCGGCATTCATGTAGACCCGCAGCACTTTCCAGTTGTTGCTGACAATTGTGCTGGAAAGCTGCTTGCAATCCCAGGCAAAGCAGGTATCCAGGGTCTTTTTGTGGAGCAGGGCCCCCATGCCCCGGTCGCGGGACTCGTCATACAGCCCCATGAGCACCGGGTCCACGGTATCCTCATCCACCCGGCTGACCACAAAAAAACCAAAGGGCCGTGCACCCTGCAAAACCTCATACAACTTTCCGCCGGAGGCAATGATCCTGTCCACCCAGTTGGCAAAGCGGTTACCGGACTGGGCATGGGAAAAGAAAGGGTCGATGGACACCCGGTCCGAGGTAAAAATTCCATCCCGAATCAAGCGGCCAATCCGTTCCCGATCATCGGGCAAGGTCCGTTCCGCTACGGTCAGCCCCCGATCAAAGCGGGCGATGGTGGCGGGCATGGCATAGTCTCCCCGCTTGATCGTTACATGAAACACGGTTTCAACGAAGGTATATCCCAGGGATGGCAAGCCGAAAAGCAACTGGGAGCAGTTCACCGGGGTTTTGACCACCAGATACCGGGCCCCCTTTTGGATGCAGTCCTGCTCCACCTGGGACAGATCCTGGAGGGTATCCCGGGGCTCCAGCAGGAGTTCACAGGTGTCAATGCCCAGGTTTTCAAGTTCCCAGGTGGCGTGTATAGTCTTCATGGCGACCCTCCTTCCCTCTGGGGTCGATGATGCTGCGCACCACGTACTGGGGGCTGCGGTTGATACTCAGATAGATGCGGCCCACATACTCCCCGACAATGCCGATCAGCGCGATAATGACGCCGCCCAGGGTGAGCATCACTGCCAGCGTGCTGGCCCAGCCTGCCTGAATGGATGGATCGATGAGCTTTCGAATGATGGTGACCAGAGCAAACAGGAAACCAAAGATCGCGGTGAACCAGCCGATGTAATTGGCCAGGCGGAGAGGCTTGATGGAAAAAGCGGTTACGCCGTTGGACCACAGCGAGATGAGCTTGCGCAGGGTATAACCGCTTTCTCCCTGCAGCCGGGCTTTGTGGGTAACAGGCACATTGGTGCAGGTGCTGACGCTTTGAAACAGCAGTCCCGTAATGTAGGGGAAGGGGTTTGGATAGCGCAGGGCGCTGTCCACCACAAAGCGCTGGCAGGCAAAGTAGCTGTTGGGGGTGATGTCCTTGGGCTGGCCAAAGAAGAAATGGTTGCAAGCGGCATTGAAGCGGCTGCCCAGGTTGCGGAAGAGGCTTTGCTTGCGCTGGGCATACTGGGCGAAGACAATGTCATAGCCCTCCCGAACCTTGTCGATGAGCTTGAAGCATTCCAGGGCAGGGGTCTGGCCGTCGTCGTCCAGACAGATGATGATGTCGCCCCGCACCTGCCCAAAGCCCGCCATCAGGGCGCTGTGCTGGCCGAAGTTGCGGGACAGGTTGACAAAGACCAGCCGGGGATCGGCAGCGCACAAGGCGGCGATGGCGCTTGCCGTATCGTCCGGGCTGCCGTCGTTGACCAGAATGATTTCATAATCAAACTCCGCCAGGCGGGGGTCCACCGTGGCATGGATTTCCGCCACCACCTGACCGATGGTGTTCTGGGAGCGATAACAGGGGATCACGAAGGAGAGAAGGGTCTTGTCCATGGGGGAATCACCTCAAATGAGTATAGGCCGGGATGCGTTACCAGGTTTCCACCTGGCGGGATAGGATGTTGATCAGGTCGTATCCGTCCCAGGCAAGGGAAAAGTCCAGGCTATGGCCCAGCGGCACAATGCGGTCGATGCCCTTGAGCCCATGGGACAGGATCAGTTGCCGGAGTTCCTGAGGGTCAATGCCCAGATACGTCACCGTCTGAAACTTCGGGCTTACGAGGGCCAGGAGAGCGCTCAGGTCGGTGTCGATGTATTCCACAAAAAGGCCTCCGGGGCAGCGGATGCTTTCCACCTGAGGGCTGAGTTCCTTCACACCGATGCGGGCAATCAGGTTGTCCCCGCCGGCCGGGCGGTAGACCTCCCCAAGCCGGAGGGCAGCCTCATAGAAAGCTGTGAGCTTGTCCACAGACACCACGGGCTGGAGCGTATAGCGAGGCGCGGCGTAGCTATGGACAGCCTTCCAGAAGCGGTCCTGGGCAGCACGGGTCTTGTGAAGGGAGGGAGTATCCTCATTCTCCGCCAGCCAGTACAAAAGCCTGGGAGAGGTGCAGGCATTCTGGTCCAGAAGATAAGTGTCGTTGTAAAAGCCCTGTGCTGCGGCCTGAAGCTGCTTGTCCTCCAGGGCAAGCACCGCCGAGGCTCGCAGAACCAATAGGGAATAGCGGTCCGGAAAGGTGATGTCAAAGGCCCGGGGAGACAGGGGGATCCGGCGGATATGGGTCACGGTTTCGTCCCCGCCCCAGATGATCCTTACATCGCAGAGGGTGCTGAGTTCCTGGGTGATCTCCTGCCGCTCCCGGGGATAGGAAATCACATTCACATAGGGCCGAAGGGTTTGAAAGGAGGAAGCAAGCAGGCCCTCCATCACCTGGCAGACAAGGCGGGTCTGGGGGAAGTCCCGGCTTGGGGCCTTCACCAGGGAAGCATTGCCCGCCAGCAGAGCGGCAACCAGGGAATAAGCAAAGTTGAGGGGAACATTTCCTGGGGCGATGTGGAAGACCAGCCCCCGTCCAACGCGGTTGCCTTTGCTCCAGGTTTCGTAATCCCGGCGGTGTTTTTCCAGATTGCCCCTGCGGCAGAAAAAGGCCAGAGCGGTCAGGTCCGGATACTCCCGGAGCGCTTTGTCTTCAAGCAGTGCGGCGGAAAGAGCCTCTAAAAACGCCATCACGGGAGGGGCAAAGGGCGTCAGGGGAGGAGCTGCCGCGGCCAGGGTGAAATCTCCCGCGCCGCACAGCCAGGCGCAGCTCTCATGTGTGCTCATAGGTATCGCTGCACCCCCTTACCTCCGCCCGGGCGACCCGCCCGAACACGGTGAAATACTTGCCCTTGCGGCCGCAGGGGCAGTCGTCCTCCCCCAGAAGGGAGCCTTCGTCCTCGGTGAGGAGGATGTGCCCGGGATAGCTGCGGGGCAGGAGGCTGCTGACCTGGATCAGACCACGCTGGCCCATGGGAGCAACCGAGAAATCCCAGGGGTCCCGGATGGTCACATCGGACCAGACCGGGGCATGAAGATGCCCCTGTTCGCATTCCAGATAGATGGTACCGGTCTGCTCCACCATACCATAGTAATCATGGATTTGGGTGATACCGCAGACCTCGCCCAAGGCGGCCTTGAACCCCTGGGGGGACACAGCCTGGGAGGTCAGCTTTTTCCAGCCGCCCCCATGGATGAGGATGCCGGCGGATAAATCCGGCTTTTCTCCAAGACGCAGAAGCTCTTGATAGAAATGCTGCCAGATGATAAACGTGAAGCCAAACAGGAAGATGGGACTCCCCCGATGCCTGGAGAGAAAGGCCTTCAGGCCCTCCACATCCAGGGCCATGGACTCATCCAGGGCGAAAAACCTGTCCCTGGCAAAGATGCTGAAGCCCAGGATGCCCGCCCCGCGAGCGGAGAATTGGGTCCGGCTGGACACCAGGGCGCTGCTGTCCAGGATGATCATGGGCAGGCGGCTGTTCCCCAGAAAGCTGGCCACGATCTTTGACAGAGCCTTGCTCTGGGCTGTGCTGGTTTCCCGGTCCAGGTAAATACGGCTGACTTGCTGACCCGTCGTGCCGCTGCTGGTCATGGTCCTGTAGAGCTGCTCCTGGGGCACGCTTTTCAGGGAAAACTCCTTGAAAAGCCGCACAGGCAGAAAGGGGATCTCCTCATGGCTTTGGATCCGGTCCAGATCCGTTCCCCAGGCGGAGAGCATCCGGGCATACTCCGGGCAGCCGGCCGCATGATGGCGGCTTAAGGCCAGGAGTTCCCGGGTGAGAAGAGCCTGCTTGGCTTCCCTGTCCAGACCATAGGGAGCCAGGGCCAGCAGGGCGTCCATGTCAGTCATAGTACTGCTCCAGCTCCTTATAGAGCGTTTTGCCCGCATCGTTGTGGGGGATTTCCGGGATGACCTTGGCATGGAAGGCCACCGGGTTAAGGCCGGTTTTTTCAATCAGGTAGCGGCGCAATTCCGGCAGGAGATCCTCCCTGGTGGCAAAGAGGTAGAGATGGTCGTCCTTGCCTCCGCAGACCAGATCCACATCAGGAAAGGCGGCTTTCAGCAGCCCTTCGGCTTCGTCCAGGTTCACCCGGTTCCCGAAGATCTTCAGAAAGCGCTTCTGACGGCCTACGATGGTGAAATAGCCGTCGGCGTCCATTTTGGCCATGTCCCCGGTATCCAGCACGCCGCCCCGCTCATCCCCCAGGACCAAATCGGCGGCGCTTTGGGCATATCCCAAAGTGACGTTGTCCCCATGGTAGCGCAGCTCGCCGGTGATTTCCGGCTGGGTAATCACTGTTCCATCCCCGTCCAGGAGTTCAAAGCGCCCTCCTGGAATGGCGATGCCTATGGTACCAGCCTTCTCCAGGCTCCGTGTCCAGGGCAGGTAGGACATGCGGGCAGTGGCCTCGCACTGGCCGTACATGACGTAAAACTTCCGCCCGGTTTCCAGGCACCAGCGGGCCAGCTTCTCATGGAGAGCAAGGGACAGTTTGCCCCCGGCCTGGGTCATGACCTTAAGACTGGGCAAATCCATGCGGGTAAAGCGCATCCGGTCCAGCATTTCGTAGGTGTAGGGAACGCCGCCGAAGCTGGTTGCCTCCCGGGCCTTGAAAAAGCTCCAGAAGTCCTTCTGGGCAATGCCTTTATCCGTAAGCAGGATGGCAGCCCCCACGTCCAGATGGCTGTTGATGATACTCAGCCCATAGGTGTAGTGCATGGGCAGGGTGGTGATGGGCCGCTCCCCTGCGGTCAGCTCCAGGTATTCCACAATGCTGTCTGTGTTGGAGCGGATGTTGCGGTAACTCTGCCGCACAAACTTGGGGCTGCCTGTGGAACCGCTTGTGGTGAGCAGGAGCGCCAGATCCGCATGCAGCTGTGTTCTGTCCTCAAAGGGCGTTGCCAGAAGCTGGTAGCCAAAACGTTTGTACACCGGCATGCACTTTTTTACGCGCATGCCCTCCGGCACCCACAGAAACTTGGGAGCATAGGCCTGGTACAGGGCTTCCAGTGTTTCCGGATTTGTGTCTGCCCCCAGCATGGCAGGAACAATGTTCCCTTCCAGAAAGGAGGCATACCCCAGGAAGCTGCCCAGGGTATTCTGGCAGACCTGCAGGACCAGGCAGCGGCTCCCGACAGCCTGGCACAGAGCGCGGCCCTCCCGGGCCAGCTCTGCGTAGGAAAGGCGCTGACCAAATTCGTCGACAACGGCAACCTGGCTGCCGAAACGATCAAATGTCCACATCATACTTCCGCAGAATCTCCTTGCCCTTTTCAAAAGAACTCAAATCGATGATATCATCCATCTCCATCATGATATCAAAGGCATCCTCCAGCCTGGCCACCAAAGTCATATGGCCTACGCTGTCCCAGGAAGGGCTTTCGCCGTAGACCAGAGAAGGTACCTGGTCCGGCGCCACTTCCAGGGCGGCTGCAAAGGCGTCTACGTATTTATTCAGATTGCTCATGGGATTTCCTCCTTGCTGTTGATAAGCGCTGCTACAGGATGCCGCCGTCCACCCGCCAGGTCTGGCCGGTAACGTAACTGGCTCTGTCGCTGGCCAGAAATGCCGCCACCTGGGCAATTTCCATGGGATCGGCCGGGCGTCCCAGGAGAATCCTGGCCAGGGTTTCCTGGCGAACCTTTTGGGAAAGACCGCTGACCAGATCCGTATCTGTGTAACCGGGGGCAAGGGCGTTGACCCGGATGCCCTGGCCCGCATACTCCCGCGCCAGCTTTTGGGTGGCGGCGATGACAGCTGCCTTGCTGGCCGAGTAGTCGATCCGGCTGTCCCCATCCAGGCCAGCCACACTGGCGATGTTTACCACCGCTCCCCGGCTGCGGCGGGCCATCAGGCGGGTCGCAAAGCGGGTGACCTCCAGAAGGGCGAAGAAATTGACATCAAAGATGCTGCGCATTTCCGCTTCGGATGTCATCTGGAAGAGCCTGTCCTCTCCCATGATTCCCGCGTTGTTCACCAGAATGTCCAAAGGCTGCTTGTCCGCCAGCACCTGGGCAAAGGCCGCCTTGCGTGCGGCCTCGTTGGTGAGTTCGGTATACACAGGCCGCACCCAGACCCCGTGCCGCTGGGACAGAGCTTGGCAATCTTCCATAAAGCTCGCGCTTTCCTTGCGCGCAAAGGCCCATACATTGGCGCCCTCCCGGGCGAAAGCCGTCATCAGGGCATGGCCGATGCCCCGGGCGCATCCGGTAATGAGTGCGTTCTTTCCTTCCAGCAACATCGCGTTACTCCTTTGGGACAAGGGTTACGGACTCCTTGCGGTAATACTCCGCATAGAGGCTTAGCACATAATCGATGGCCTGGCTGTCTGCCGCGTCGCCCATAAACACCTTGGGAACCGGGTCCACGGGGCGGAGGGCAACGGTTGTCTGGGCGGGGTCGTTCATGGCTGCATCCCGCGTATCCATTTGCCGGTCATAGGCCTGGGCTTCCCCCTTGAGGAGAGAGAAAACGGCCGTACCGGCGGTGGAGTTCTGAGGGCCATAGCTTTCCCGGCCCTGGGGGCGATAGGCTGCCATGCCCACCACCAGGAGCACGGCGGCTAAAGCCAGCACAGGAAGGGAAACCCGGGGCGAGGGCTCCGGCTGGATGCCGGTGTTCCTTGACAGGAGAAAACCTGCCCAGTAGGTGGCAAGGCCGCAGACCATCAGGCAATAGGAGTAGTAATAGGTGTTCATCACCCGGCCATCCCCCAGAAAGTTGCCTGTATAGAGGGTGGGGGCAAGCTGGGCGCAGAACAGGCATAGGGCAGCCAGGGTGACCCACAGGGGATGGGCAAAGGCTGCGCTGTTCCGGCGCAGGGTGGGCAGCAGGAGCCAGGTTAAAATCAGAGCTACCGCCAACAGGGGCAGGGAGAACCAATGGCCCATGAGGGCCAGGCCAAAATAGAGGGCCTGGGCCACGGCCATGGGGGCGCTCAGACCGCCCTGCAGAGTCTTGGCCCGGACGGCATTGCCGGGGGCGGATGCGCTGAAGGCCAGGCACAGGAGGAGGACCAGGGTCAGCATAGCAAAGGCAAGGCGCTTTGGATGCCGCCGTACAAAAGCCAGGAGGGTAAAGGCGAGGGCCAGGAGCAGCGCCACAAGAACCATGGAATATTTGCCTCCGCCCAGGAGCACGGCGAGTACCAGAAGCAAAGCAAAGAGAGCGGCGGACTTGCCCCTGGTTTTTAAGCGGGCATAGGCCAGCCAGCATCCGGCGGTCAACAGCAGCAGGCTCCACAGAAAGGTATAAGCCACGCCCCCATTGAACCAGAAGAAGGCCTCCGATGGGCTGGGGGCCAGCTGCACCATCAAAAAGGCCAGCCCGCAAAAGGCGATGATAACCGTGGGGGCATCCGCGTGCAGGGTTTTCCCCAGCACCTGCCACAGGAAGAAGCCCAGGGCCAACAGCAGCCCCGTAACCAGCACAAAGGTACCGATCCAGTAATGATCTTCTCCCCAGACACCGGGCTGGAGACCGCTGAGAAAAGTGGTGGTATAGGTACCCTCCCAGGTATTGCGGGTACCCAGGGTGTTCTCCCAGGCGGCGCGCAGGACGGCCATGTGGCTGCCGGTGTTCCGCCAGGCAGCGTGGGGCTTGATGGAAAAACCAAAATCGTCATAAAAGGGATGGTTGAAAAAGGAGAGGCCATAGACGGGGAGCAGGCTTAACAGCAGCAAAATCACGCAGAGAAAGGCCAGGATTTTTTTGCTCACGGGGCAGCCTCCTCTCCCGCCAGGTGGATGGCGGTTTTTCCATAGTACTTCTGAAGCATAAGCCGCACGGTTTCCCCTGCGTCCAGGGTCAGCTGGTCCTTCATAAACAGTTCCGGAACCACCGAAAGGGGGCTCAGGGTAATCTCGGGCTGGGAGGCATCGTTCAGCAGGACCTCTCTGGCCGTCATCTCCCGGTCATACTGCCGGGCCTCCCCGGTTACAATGGACAGGGCCGCGCTCATCCCCGCCAGGTTGGGCAGGCCGTAGGTTTTGTCCGCGGGGCGTTTGTAGCCAAGGCAACCCACCACCAGCACGAGGGCAGAAGCCAGAACCAGACCCTGCTTGACGGGTGCGGGGAAGGAGGCCGGCAGGTGGGCGCGCCCGGCTTTCTCCAGCCGGCGCAGGGCAAAGCCCGTCAGATAAAAGGCATACAGAAGCCACAGCACCACAAAGCTTAGCCAGTAGGTATCCACAATGCGGCCCCCGCCGATAAACACGCCGCCATAGAGGGGCGGGACCAGCTGGGTGCAGAACAGGCCCAGGCCGCCCAGAAGCCATAACCAGGGATGGGAGAAGGAGAAGGGGCTGGCCTTGGCGGCGGTATATAAGAAGGGGAGGACCAGGGCCGTCACCCCCAGCAGGGGAAGTGACAGGAAGCTGCCTGCCAGGGCCGTGCCATAGTACAGGGCCTGGGCAACGGCTTTCACAGGGGATATGCTGCTGGCAATCACACCGGCCCGGACCGCATTCCCCGGCGCCGACATGTTGTACAGGAAGCAGCCCAGGAAAACCAGCGTGAACATAAGAAGCAGCGGAGCCTTTGGCCACCTGCGGACAAAGGCCCAGGCGGTGAGCCCCAGGTACAGGCACAGGCCAAACAACCCGCCCCCATAGCTTCCGCCGCCCAGCAGCACCATGAGAATCAGCAGGGCGAGAGTGAGGAAGATAGGCGCTCCGCGGGAGGCGGTGCGGAGCAGTCGGGCACACAGCCCCAGGCTTAGCACCAGCAGGGAATAGATGAAAGTGTTGCCGATGCCTCCGTTAAACCAGAAGAAGGCTTCATCCGGATCGGGCATGAGCTGCACCAGCAGGGTGAGGGTAAGGCTGATCAATATCACCAGGGAAGGCCTGTCAAGACCCAGCAGATCCCCAAAAAGAACCTTCAGAAAAAAGCCGAAGCAGAGCACAAAGGCTGTGAGGAGCACAAAGGTGGTGAGGAAGTACAGGCTTTCCGAAAAAACTCCGGGCTGGAGATTGCTTAAAATGGTGCCGGTATAGGTTCCCTGCCAGGAGGCACGGATGCTGGCCGCGCTTTTTAGAGCAGCCTGAAGCACCGCTTGCAGGCTGCGGGTCTCACTCCAGGCGGCATGTACGTCTGCGGAGAACTGGTAATCGTCATAGTAGGGGTGATTGTACAAGGACAGGACATACAGCGGCAGGGTGCTTGCCGCCAGCAGCAGGGCGCACAACCAGGCAAGCAGCCTTTTGGAAGGCAGGGGAAGGCTGCGCTTTTTGCGAGCGGTGGGGGAATGATCCATTGCGGCTCGCACTCCTTTGCTTCAGTATGGGCCGGAGGGATGGGGGAGCCACCAAAACCATAGTATATCATTTTCTTTAAGGAATGGAAAGCGCTGCCGGCATATGGGAGGGAGTTTTGCAAGTTTGCGCCGGGTTTGAATGGGTTTTGCCTTGACAAGCTGCGGATCATCCGCTACAATACATAAGCGCATAAAGCGTATGTGCCCGTAGCTCAGCTGGATAGAGTGTCAGACTCCGACTCTGAAGGTCGCTGGTTCGAACCCAGTCGGGCATACCACAAACCCCCGTGAATTAACAGATTCTCGGGGGTTGTCTTTTTCATCATGCTCATAATATTCACAACTTTGACCCCCAAAGGGTTCAAAATTGGGTCAAATTTCTCCCCAAGAAAGCTCCCGCCAACGTTCACGCCGGCGGGAGCTTTTACAGTCCACTGATTCGAAAGGTTTATCTGCCGCCCTTGTCGTAGGGGATGCCCTCGGCCTTGGGGGCGCGGCTGCGCTTGCTGGTGAGGATTAAAAGGATCATGGTGACGATGTAGGGGAGCATGAGATAGATATACTCGCTGGATTTCACGTTGGTGAATTTGGGCAGGAAGGGGATGGAGCCTGCATATGAGCCAACGATTTTAAACAGCGCGAAGAACAGGGAAGCGCCCAGAATATTCAGGGGCTTCCAGTTGCCAAAGATCATTACGGCCAAGGCAAGGAAGCCATAGCCCGCCACGGTGCTCTGATAGCCGCTGCCCGCCGCCAGGGAGTAGGCCAGGCCGCCGATGCCGCCCAGGAAGCCGGAGATGGCAACCCCCAGGTAGCGCATGTGGTATACATTGATGCCCACGCTGTCCGCGGCCTGGGGATGCTCGCCGCAGGCACGCAGCCGGAGGCCTGTTTTGGTTTTGTACAGGATGATGACGGACGCCACAAGGATCAGGATGGCGATGGGGGTGGTGAGGTAGAGGGACTTGAAGATCAGGCGGGAGAAGAAGTCCTGGCTGGTGGCCATGCCCAGGCTCTCCTGGGTGATGCGCACCCAGCCGGGGATCAGAATGGTGGTCTGGCCCTGGCCCTGGATGGCCCAGGTGACCACGATGGCCACGGCGGGAGCCAGCATGTTCAGGGCTGTTCCGCCGATGGTCTGGTCCGCCTTCAGTTTGATGGCGGCAAAGGCCAGAAGCATGCTGAACAGCATGCCGGTAACCGCAGCAATCAGGATGGCCAGGAAGGCCAGAAGCTGTGGATGCATTCCGTGAAGGCCTGCCTTTTCCATCAGGCTGAGGAACAGGCAGGAGGTGAGGGCACCCACCAGCATGATGCCTTCCAGGGCGATGTTGACCACGCCGCTGCGCTCGGAGAACATGCCTCCCAGAGCCACCAGCAGCAGGGGAATGGCGAAGAGGATTGTTCCGCTCAAAATATCGGCCAGTATGTTCATTGGGCAGCCTCCTCTTGTTCAGATGCCGCATCCTGAGGGAGGGCGGATGTGTCGGGCAGGTCGGCGAGCTCCCGGTTGGAGTTTTCCTTTTGCTTGCGGATGAACAGCTTGCCAATCCAGCCCCGCAGGAGCAGGGCAAAGGCGCTCAGGTAGATGATGGCGGCGATGATGATGTCGATGATCTCCTTGGCGTACTCAGGCTGGAGTGCGTCGCCGCCCACCTGAATGTAGCTGATGAACAGGGCGCTGAAGATGGTGCCGATGGGGTTGCTGCCCGCCAGCAGGGCCACCGGGATGCCGTTGAAGCCCGTGGCGAGCAGGGCCTTTACCAGCGTGTACTGGGCTGTGCCGCTGAGGAAGTACAATCCGCCGCCAATTCCGGCCAGGGCTCCGGCGATGGTCATGGACAGGATGATGCTGCGCTTGGCGTTAATCCCGGCATAGTCGCTGGCATGGCGGTTGTAACCGCAGGCTTTCAGCTCGTAGCCGAAGGTGGTGCGATTCATGACCACCCAGATGACCAATGCAATCCCAATGGCAATGAATACCGCGATGTTCATGTACTGGGAGTTCATGAGCTTATCCAGGCCTGCCCTGGGGATGATGGCATTGGGATTGTACTCCATAAAAGGCGCTCCGATCAGGGAAACGGTGCGCTCCTTGTTGGTGGCACCCCAGGCATTGGCCAGCATCAGGGGCATGTTGTTGATGCACAGGTTAACTGCGAATAGGGAGATCCAGTTGAACATGATGGAGGTGATGACCTCATTGACGTTGAACAGCGCTTTGCAGATTCCGGGGATGGAGCCCAGCAGGGCGCCGCCCACCATGGCAAGAATCAGCGCCGCCCACCAGGGCAGCCTCCACTGGATCACGCCCACCAGGGCGAAAAACGCTCCCAGGGTATACTGGCCGGTGGCGCCAATGTTGAACAGGCCTGTCTTGAAGGCAAAGGCCACGGAAAGGCCGGTGAGCAGTATCGGGGCGCTCTGGTACATCACCTTGCCCAGCTTGTCCAGATTGGCAATGCCGGTGGTGAGGATCTTGTTGAGCCCATACATGGCGTTGCCGGGATTAAACAGGATGAGCAGCAAAAAGCCAAAGAGCAATCCGCCCAAGATGGAGAGCAAAGATGCCAGGATGTTGATGAGACCCTGACGGTTGGTCCTGCGGCTGGGGGCTTTCACGCTTGTGCCACCTCCTCAAGATGCTGCTGGTCCTGTCTGCTGGCCCCGGACATGTACAGGCCCAGCTCCTGGGCGGTTGCCGAGGCGGCCTGCACTTCCGCCACGATTTCGCCCTCATACATCACCGCGATGCGGTCGCTGACATTCATGATCTCGTCCAGTTCAAGACTGACCAGCAGCACCGCCTTGCCGCTGTCCCGGGCCGCGATGATCTGCTTGTGGATGTACTCGATGGCCCCAACATCCAAACCGCGGGTGGGCTGCACGGCGATGAGCACTTCCGGGGCCAGGCTCAGTTCCCGGGCCACGATGGCTTTTTGCTGGTTGCCGCCGCTCATGCTGCGGGTAATGGTGGCCCCCCCCTGTCCGGAACGGATGTCATAACGGTCAATGAGCGTCTGGGCGTGGTCATACATCGCGTCAAACCGCAGGAAGCCTCCCCGCTGGAACTCGGGGGTATGATAGCTTTTGAGGATCAGGTTTTCGGCCAGGGTATAATCCAGCACCAGGCCGTGCTTGTGCCGGTCCTCAGGGATGTGGCTCATCCCATGATCGTTGCGGGCTCGGATGCTGGCATGGGTGATATCCTGATCGCCCAAAAAGATGGATCCGCTTTCCGGCTTCACCAGCCCGGTGAGGGCGTAGACCAGTTCGGTCTGCCCATTGCCGTCGATGCCGGCAATGCCCAGAATCTCGCCCCTGCGCACGGTGAAGGAAACATTGTTGACCTTTTTTTTGTCGTGACGCTTGGAGCCTACCGTGAGATTCTGTACTCTCAGGGCTGGGGCTCCGGCCTGGCTGGCGCTCTTATCTACGGCAAAGCTTACCTTGCGCCCCACCATCATCTCCGCCAACTCGTCCTTGGTGGTTTTGGCCACCTCAACCGTGCCGATGCACTTGCCCTTGCGCAGCACCGTGCAGCGGTCCGCCACGGCCATGATCTCATTGAGCTTGTGGGTGATGAACAGAATGGACTTGCCTTCCTTGGCAAAGCCCCGCATGGTGTTCATCAGCTCCTCGATCTCCTGGGGAGTAAGTACGGCGGTGGGCTCGTCAAAGATGAGGATCTCATTTTCACGGAAAAGCATTTTGAGGATTTCCGTGCGCTGCTGCATGCCCACGCTGATATTTTCAATCAGGGCGTCCGGATCTACCGGCAGCCCGTATTTCTTGCTGAGTTGAAGGACCTGCTCCCGGGCTTTCTGCTTTTGAAGAAAACCGTTTTTGGTCTCCTCCGCCCCCAGGATGATGTTGTCCAGCACGGAAAACACTTCCACCAGCTTGAAATGCTGATGGACCATGCCGATGCGCAGGCGGTTGGCGTCATTGGGGTTGTTGATTGTCACAACCTCCCCGTCCTTTTTGATAACGCCTTCCTCAGGGTGGTAGAGGCCGAACAGGACGCTCATCAGCGTGCTTTTCCCAGCCCCGTTTTCCCCCAGCAGGGCATGAATCTCGCCCTTTTTCAGCTGGAGGGTGATGTTGTCATTGGCCACAATGCCGGGAAAGATTTTGGTGATCCCCAGCATTTCGATGACGTATTCGCTCATGATGCTTGCCCCTTCTATCCAGATCGGCCCCCGCAGGCCACAAGGAAAAGCCATATGGAAGGAAAGGCCGGGCGGCTGCCCGGCCTTTCCAAAGGCACAAGGAGGAATTACTCCTGATAGTCCACGGTCACGTTGGTGGCGGCGGGAGCCACATCGGTGGCGTTGGAGATTTCGATTTCACCGCTGAGCACCTTGTCAAACAGGGCGTTGTACTCTTCCACAGTGAAGGTGTTCATCCGCCAGGAGGTTTCGGCAGTGGGCAGACCCACGCACTTGTCCGCCGCCCCGAGGTTGGCCACGGTGCCGCCCAGCTCGCCCCAGGTGCCGTTGTTTTCATACAGGGCGGTCAGGGCCAGAACCACGGAGTTCTTCAGTTCCTTCATAGCGGAGGTGATGATGCGCTCGCTGACATAGTACTGGTCAACGTCTACGCCGATCACCTTGGTGTCGGCCTCATCGGCAGCCGCCAGGGCGCTCAGGTAGATGCCGCCGCCGCAGGCAAACACGACCTCGGTGCCTTCAGTGGCCCAGCCGCTCATCTTGGTCTTGATATCATCGGTGGGGCCGAAGCCGCCGCAATACCAGTACTTGATTTCCACATCGGTGAGGCCCATTTCCTTGGCAGCCAGATCGGCGCCCTGGACGAAGCCATAGCCGTAACGGACCACAGCGGGAACCGCCATGCCGCCCAGGAAGCCCAGCTTCTTATAGCCATCCTTCACGGCTGCGTAGCCGGCGAAGAAGCCGCTCTGCTCTTCCTGATACAGGATGGAGTAGGTGTTGGTCAGGCCTTCTTCGGAGGGAGCGGTGTCCAGCAGCAGCAGTTGCACGTCGGGATACTGCTTGGCAATCGCGGAAGCGGAAGCGGCAAACAGATAGCCGGGCAGCACGATCACCTTGGCGCCCTTCTCGATGGCGGCCTTCATGGCCTCTTCACGGGCGGCGTCGCTGTCCTCGGAGGGACGGTAATAGGCATGGGTGATGCCGTTCGCCTCGGCATAGGCTACACAGCCTTCCCAAGAGGATTGGTTGAAGCTCTGGTCATCGATGTTGCCAACGTCGGTTACCAACGCGATTTCGTAGGTGTTGTCGCCGGCCAGCGCCAGGGAGCTCATGCCCAGGGTGAGAACCAGCACCAAAAGAAGAGCAAGACCCTTTTTCATAAATGGTTTCCTCCTTGAATTTTTCGTGCATTGCTGCACAACGGATTAATCCAATTCATTATAACAGAAAAAAAAGAACTATGAAAGTACATTTATGCAACTTCATAATCTTCCCATGAATGAGAAACCTTTTTGTAATAGATGGGGTGGCGGGAAACGAAATCAGAAAGCCGTGGACAGGATGAAAATAATACGATATAATGGAAAACGCAAATTACAAAGCGTTTTCCATAAATACGATTCTATTGAATCCCGAAGGAGTTGCAGCCCATGGAATCCCTCCCCATCAAGGCTCCCCTGGATGCCGATTTTTTGCCCATGATCACGGAGCTTCGGTGTTTCGCCAGGGATGCGGCCCCTGCAGGCGGCCCGGTCCTTACCCTGGCGGTGGAGCGCAACGATGGCCTGGTAGAGGTCCAGGAACTGCAGATCCTGCCTGACGGGCGCGACGACCCCCGGAATCTTTTGATGGCGGAGCGGATGGTCAAAAGCATGCTTTGGATCTATGGTGGCTTTCGGGTTACGGTGGCAGGAAGCCGGCTGGTGTATGAGGGCATCCGGGACCAATACCGCACAGGTGGAAAAAGGGAATTTGACGCCCATTTTATGGCCGATGTGTATGAAAGCCCTTTTGAGGTCCGCTATGTGGAAAGCCGGGAGCACGCGCCCCGTCGCAGGGCGGCACCCCAGGCCATCGGCCGCCACCTGGACGGTTGCCGCATCGGCTTTGATGCGGGCGGCAGCGATCGCAAGGTCAGCGCTGTGGTGAACGGCCAGAGCGTGTACAGCGAGGAAGTGGTCTGGTTCCCCAAGACCCATAGCGATCCAGCCTATCATTACCAGGGGATTGTGGAAGCGCTGAAAATCGCTGCCTCCCATATGCCCAGGGTGGACGCCATCGGCGTGAGCAGCGCGGGAATCTATGTGGACAACCGCACCATGAAAGCCTCCCTCTTCTTGCAGGTACCCCAGGAGGCCTTCCACCGGGAGGTCAGGGATATCTATATCCGGGCTGCCAAGGAACTGGGGGATGTGCCTCTTGTGGTCTGCAATGACGGTGACGTGACCGCTCTGGCCGGAGCCATGAGCCTGGGGGAGAACGGAATCCTGGGCATCGCCATGGGTACCAGCGAGGCAGGGGGCTATGTGGATCCCCATGGGAACATCACCGGCTGGCTTAACGAGCTGGCCTTCGTGCCCTGCGACCTGGCTGTCACAGCCATGAGGGACGAGTGGAGTGGGGATCTGGGATGCGGCGTCAAGTATTTCTCCCAGGATGCGGTGATCAAGTTGGCGCCCGCCGCGGGGATTGTGCTCCAGGAGTCTCTGAGCCCTGCGGAAAAGCTGAGGAGGGTGCAGGAGGAGATGGAGCAGGGAAACCCCCATGCAAGGAAAATCTTTGAGACCATCGGGGTATATTTGGGATATACATTGGCGTATTACAGTCTGTTTTACGATATTCGCCATGTGCTGCTCATGGGCCGCGTCACCAGCGGCCAGGGCGGCGAGCTGGTGCTGGCCAAGGCCCAGGAGGTGCTGCGGGCAGAGTTTCCGGAGCTTTCCCTGCCGATCAATCTGCCGGATGAAAAAAGCCGCAGAGTGGGCCAGAGCGTGGCAGCGGCCAGTTTGCCGGAGTGAAAGCGATAAAACACACCCGTAAAAACGGCTCCAAAGCATCGCTTTGGAGCCGGGCATTTCTTTGGAGCCCTTTACCCTCTGCTTGCGCTTCTACCAGCCCGGTTCCCTGGGCTGCTGATAGCAAAAGCACGTGGTTTCGTGGTCATTGACCACGCCCACGGCCTGCAGATAGCTGTACAGCGTCACCGAGCCCATATAGCGCATGCCGCGCTTTTTCAGGTCTTTGGACATGGTGTCGCTGAGCGGCGTGGTGGTGGAAAACCGGTCCGTGGTATTGGTGACGGGATGGCCCCCTGTAAAGCTGTACAGGTACTTGGCAAAGGAGCCGAACTCCTTTTGGATGGCAAGGAAGCAGCGGGCGTTCTGGATGGCCCCCAAAATCTTGCTCCGGGAGCGGATGATGCCCGCGTCCTGGAGGAGCTGCTGAACCTTGTCCTCGCCGTATTCGGCGATCTTCTCGGGGTCAAAGCCGTCAAAGGCCTTGCGGAAGTTTTCCCGCTTTTTGAGGATGATTGCCCAGGAAAGCCCGGCCTGGAAAGCTTCCAGCAGCAAAAACTCATAAAGCAGCGCATCGTCGGTAGTGGGCACGCCCCAGAGGGTATCGTGATAATGCTCCATGTCAGGGCCTTTGGCCCAGGTGCAGCGGGGCTTATTCTCCGGCATGGGCAGCCCCCTCTCTGCCGCGCTTCCAGCGGCGTGTCATATACCGGGACAGGGTGCGGCAATCCGCCACAATGCCGTCAAACAGACGGGCGCGAACCGCGCTCACCAGGATCACCATGGCCACAGGACCCAGAATGAGCCCCATCACCCCGGCCAGCTGCATGCCCGCGAACATGCCCATCAGGGAGAGCAGGGGGGACACCCCCAGGTTGCTGCCCAGAAGCAGGGGCTCGGTGCCCCGGCGGATCAGCTGGTACACCAGGTACAGCCCCAGTACGATCCAGCCGTTGCGGCTTTGGCCAACAATGAAGCTGATAACGGCCCAGGGGAGATAGAGGGTGCCGCAGCCGAACTGGGGAATCAGCTCCAGCAGGGCCGCAATCACGCCGATAAGCATGGCGTACTCAAAGCCAAAGGACTGGAAGCATATCCAGGACAGGAGCAAGGTGATGAGGGAATAGAGGAGCTGCACCCGCATATAGCCCAGCAGGCCTTTCATGGCGGACTTGCGCAGCAGGGAAATTTGCTTGTTCTCCTTGTTGTCCGTGCCTGTGGTTAAGAATTTGTGGATCTGCGGGTAGCGGGAGGTGATGAAGAAGATTCCCGGCACCAGAAAGCTGGTGTAGATCAGGGCGTAGGGGAGGCTCGCCGCAAAGGAGAGGGCCCAGTTGCCCAGGCCGGTAACCAGGGCCATGCCCGCCTCGCTCAAGGTCTTGATGGCACTGTCCAGGGAAGTGCGAATGGCGCTCCCCACCTCGTTGGGCATGGCCTGGGCGGCATCCAGCACCCGATTGACGGCGGTTTGCAGCACCCCGGTGACGCTGCCCACGATGCTGGGGGCATTTTGGACCACCGTGCTGATCTGTACCACCAAAAAGGAAACAAACCAATACAGCAGGATGAAAGCCGCGATACAAACCACCAGCACCCAGAGGGTGACTGCCAGGCCGGGCTTCAGGCGAAGCCGGTCCCGGAAAAAGCGGATGGCGGGCTGCAGGGAGGCAGCCACAGGAATGGCAATCAGAAAGGGGGAGAACAGCCGCCAAACCTGCGGCACCACGGCCAGCAGGCAGAAAACCGCAAGCACGGCTCCGGCCAGCCGGAGGGCAAGCCGTTCCGCCGCGTAGAGTACGGGAAGCTCGGATTTCATCTGGGGCCTCCTTTGGCGGGATGGGTGCGCTTTGCGCAGGCGCTAGAACTTGCCGCCGCCACCGCCATGGCTGGTGCCGCTGCTGCCGATGTGGACGCCGCTGCCTCCGCCGCCAAAGCCGCCGCCCCCTATGCCGCCTCCGGAACGGGGGTCAGGCTTGCGGGCCTGGGTGGTGGCCGAACGCAGGAACTGGTCCTGGGTGTCGGTCAGTTCCATGGCAGTGTTGCCTTCCAGCTGATACCGGTAGGTGGAACCCTTGAGCTGATAGCGGCGGCTGACAATCAGGGCGAAAACCCCACCCACGGCCGCGGCGATCAGCAGGCTGATCCAGATTTCGTTCATGGTCAGGGCCTTGTGCCGGCGGGTAAGCTGCTTCCCGGTGAGGATGTCGTACTGGTACTGGCCTTCGGGAATGCCCTTTTTGATATTCTGCCGCAAAATGGACAGCATGGAGGATACCGCATCGGGATAGTCCCCTGCGGTCAGGTCCGGCTGTACGGAGTTGATGGCGCTGTCGATCCGCTGGTCCGTCATGATATCGATCATCTTGCCGGTGGTGGACAGGTAATGCTCCCGCTCGTACATATCAATGTAATACAGAACGCCGCTGTGCTCCTCGTCCATGCCAAAGCCGTACTTGTCATAATAGTCGTCGGCAATGGTTTGCACCGAAACACCTTCATGGGGCTTGTTGGTGGTGACCAGCACAAAATCCATGCCGGTGTCCTGCTGGAACTGGGCAATTGCAGTTTCCAGGCTGTCCTCCTGGGCAGGGGTGAGCAGGTTCGCCTGGTCAAAGATGCGCTGGCTGGTGGTTCCGCCGGCCAGGGCGCAGGCAGCCATCACGCAAAGGATGCAGCAAAGGAATGCAGCCAGGGATTTCCTCATCTTCTTCATCCTCTCCACCCTCCTAGTACAAGAAGTATCCGGCCACGCACAGCCCCGCGAAAACCAGGGCTGCGATCAGGGCGCTGACAACAAGCAGCTTCCCCTTGTTGATGGGCAGCTTGCCGCACACGGTTCCGGTGCGGCCGTTCATGACGTAGTAATAGGGCTTTTTGTCAGGACCGCCCCGGCGGGCGTAGGTAAGCACCCAGGTAGGCAAAAGGGTATATCGGGTTTTCTGCCCGGTCACATTGGCCGATACGGAACCGCTGAAGGAGTGGTAATGGACGGTAGGGGACAGCATGGGCTGCACATAGCCCTTGAGCTCTTCCTGAACATCCTGGGTGATGTCCGCCGCGTTGATGTCGCGGCGCTCTGCCAGAAAGCCGGAAAGATAGGCGCTGGAGAAGGGCTTTACCTCCTCCAGGGGAAAGGGATGGATGCCGTCGGAGAGCTTGCGGTCGATACTGCGCAGTGCCGGGCGCATCACATTGCGGAAGGTCAGCTTTCCCCGTCGCAGGAAGGAGTAATAGTCGGTTTTGGTAATCACATACTTGGGGGTGTCCATGGTGGACACATTCTGGCCCTGGCCGGAGTAGGTGGCGTCCAGCTCGCACTCGGTGATGAAATGGGGGTAGTAGACCCCGGACATGTTTTGAATTTCCTGCTTGGAGAAGAAGCCCTTGGGGATGAATTTTTTGGTTTTTACCCAACTGAGAAAGCTTTCCACAGCGGCGTCCTTGCTGATGGCAAAGGGCAGCACCGCGTCCGGCGTCATGTCGCTGGTCAGCTTGCCCTGAAGTACCACAGGGTTGTGGCAGTAGTAGCAGTGGGTGGCCACGGTGGTGGCGTCGGTCATGACCTGGCTGCCGCAGCTGGGACAATGATAGGCGACCTGGTCCTGCTGGGCTGCCCCGGCATCCTCCCGGCCTTGGGAGGTTTGGGCATCGCCGGGCCTGCCGTCGGCATCCCCGGCGGCGGACCGGGCTTCCTGGGCCGCCTCCTGGGCGTAGGCGTCGGCCTTGGGCAGAAGGTCCTTTTCGGTAAACTGGGACTTGCAAAAAGCGCAGCTCCATTTTTGAAGATCCGGCGCAAAGGACACGGGACCGCCGCAGTTGGTGCATTTATAGGTCACGCCTGCCATGGGATCACCTCACGACTTGTTTTGGTGCTTCTTTCCAGATGCACTCATTATACATGCCCCTTCCTTAAAAATCAACGGAAGGAGGGGTTTACATTTTCAGGCCCGGTGTGATACCCTTCAAGGAAAAAGGAGGGTTCGTTATGAAGCTGGGAGCAACGCTTTATATCCGCGACACGGTGCAGGCAGTGGAGTTTTACAAGGAAGCCTTTGGGCTGACCCTGGGATACCATGAAAAATATCCGGACGGAAGCTTTCTGCATGGGGCGCTGCTCAGGGACGGGCAGGAGGTATTTGCCGTCAGCGAATCCCGCAACGACGCCTTTGTGCAAACCATGCTGGCATCCAATTTGAAGGACGCCCGCCCCACGATGAGCTATAGCATCGATTTTGGAAGCAAGGAAGAAGTGGAGAAAGCCTATGCCCTGCTGGCGAAGGAGGGAACGGTTTTGCTGCCGCTGGGATCCCTTCCCTGGTGCTCCTGCTGCGCCGAGGTGGTGGACCGTTTTGGGGTGTACTGGTATCTGTGGACATAAGCCTGGGCGCATTGACAATAAAGACCCCCTCCTTGGCTATACCAACGGAGGGAGTCTTTTTGCATAGGCCGTTCCTTGAGGGTGCATGACGATCTGAGAGACCGCCCGGTTACTCCGGCTTGTACTTTTTCTCCAGGACGCCCATGAAGTAGCCCAGGGCGATGCCCGCGATACACGCAGCCAGGGAGATCCACAGAAAAGGAGCGGGATAGGCGGCGATGGCACCGGTTTCCAAAACCTTGCCGGGCCAGGGGATGATCATGATGGTGGAGGCCACCACCAGGCCGATGATAAAATGGTAGATGCCGCCGTAGGCTTTGGCAAAGAGGCGGTCAAAGGCCTTGGAGAGCAGAAGGAAGCACAGCAGCGCGCCCAGGACCACAGGAATGAGGACACCAAAGTCCAAAGCGCCGATGCGCTCCATCATGACGCCGTAAATGCCCATGTACAGGAGGAAGTTGGAGGGGCTCAGTCCTGGCACGATGGCCCCCAGACCCATAAGGGCCCCGGCCATGAGCCAGACCCACAGGCTGCCGGTGGGAATGGAAACACCGGAAAGCCAGCCCTTGATGAAATAGAGGAACAGGGAGACAAGGATGACGGTGAGAAGCAAAATGGCATAATGATGGGATTGGCGGCCTTCCCTGCCCGCCTGCTGATACAGCATGGGAAGGGTGCCCAGCACGCAGCCGATGAAGAACCATAGCAGGGGAACCTCAAAGCGTTCAAAGGCTTCACCCAGAACCTTGGAGCAGATCACCATGCTGATGAGAACACCTATGCCGATGGGCAGGAAGAAGAACAGATTGGGCAGGAAGTTTTTGCGGATGTTGGCGAAAAAGCGGATCAGGGGCTCGTAGACGCCAAAGATGGCGGCAAATACGCCGCCGCTTACACCGGGAATGATGAAGCCGGTGCCGATCACCACACCCTTGATCAGCCGAAAGAGCCAGGAGAACAGGGTATCGGAGCGGTGGTTGGGTTCGCCGGTCTGATGGGTTTGCATAGGTGCTGCCTCCCTGATGATAACAAGCCGCCGGGGCGGCCTAAATAATCCATGACCCTATCCATGGGGCACGCCCCGGATAGGGTCATGGGATGGGGCGAAGTTATTTGGCGAATTCGGTGCTGCGGGTTTCCCGGATCACATTGACACGGATTTGACCGGGATACTCCAGTTCCTTTTCGATGCGCTTGGCAATTTCCTTGGCCAGCACCCGGGTACCGTCGTCGGTGACATCCTCGGGCTTGACCATGATGCGGACCTCGCGGCCGCTCTGGATGGCAAAGCTCTTGTCTACCCCGATAAAGGAGTTGGCGATTTCCTCCAGCTTCTCCAGGCGCTTGATGTAGTTCTCCAGGGACTCGCGGCGCGCGCCGGGGCGGGCGGCGGAGATCGCATCGGCTGCCTGCACCAGCACAGCCTCGATGGTCTGGGGCTCCACATCGTTGTGATGGGCCAGAATGGCGTGGATGACGTCCGGGCTTTCCCGGTATTTGCGGGCCAGCTCTCCGCCCAAAGTTACGTGGGTGCCCTCGGCCTCGTGGTCAACGCCCTTGCCGATGTCGTGAAGCAGCCCGGCCCGCTTTGCCAGAGCTACGTCGGCCCCCAGCTCGGCGGCCATGAGGCCGGCCAGATGGCTGACTTCGATGGAGTGCTTGAGCACGTTCTGGCCGTAGCTGGTGCGGTAGCGCAGGCGGCCCAGAATCTTGATCAGTTCGTGGTGGATACCGTGCTGATGGGTTTCAAAGACCGCCTGTTCACCGGCTTCACGGATCTGGGTGTCCACTTCCTTGCGGGCTTTCTCCACCATTTCCTCGATGCGGGCAGGGTGAATGCGGCCGTCCATAATGAGCTTTTCCACAGCCAGCCGGGCGATTTCCCGACGGACCGGGTCAAAAGCGCTGACGATGACAGCCTCGGGGGTGTCGTCAATGATGAGGTCCACGCCGGTGGCGGTTTCCAGGGCGCGGATGTTGCGGCCCTCCCGGCCAATGATGCGGCCCTTCATGTCGTCGTTAGGCAGGCTGATGACAGAGACGGTGCTTTCGGCCACGTGGTCGGCAGCGCATTTCTGGATGGCCAGGGCGATGATGTTGCGGGCCTTTTTCTCGCCTTCTTCTTTGGCCTTGGTTTCGATGTCCCGCACCATGGCTGCGGCATCATGGAAGGCGTCCTTTTGGATGCGGCCGACCAACACCTGGCGGGCTTCATCCTGGGTCATAGCGGCAATGCGCTCAAGCTCCTGCAGCTGCTTCTGCTGGCCTTGAACCAGCTCCGCCTGCCAATGCTGAAGTTCGGCGGCCTTTTGATTGAGGGACTCCTCTCTGGCCTCTATGTTATCCTGTTTCTTGTCCAGGGTTTCCTCCCGCTGAATGATGCGGCGCTCGCTGCGCTGCACCTCGGCCCGGCGGTCCCGGCATTCGCGGTCCAGCTCGGTTTTAAGCCGCAGGACCTCCTCTTTGGCCTCCAGAATGGTTTCCTTTTTCTTTTCATCCGCCTTGCGCATGGCGTCTTCCAGCAAATTTTTAGCGTATTCCTCAGTCCGGCCGATCTTCTTTTCTCCGGATTGCTTACGGTAAAGATACCCCCCGACTACGCCCAGGGCTGCGGTGACGAGGGCAATAAGTATCGCAACGATTGGATGCATAGGTCCTCTCCTTTCTCAGTTTTCAAATTTTCTTGTTATTTCTAGGGGGAAGGGCACTTTCTGACAACAGAAAAAGCCGACGGGAATTTCCCGCGCGGCTGCTGTTCCCTTTGCTACGGCTTTGCACATATGAAAAAAGTACTTTGCCGTTGCATCCGCACCATCAGGCGTTTTGTTTTCTACAAGAAAACATGGTCCGCCTCACCATGCAGATCCATATACCCAGCCAAACGCCAGAGGCGTTGCACTTTCGCAAAACCCGCCAACCCGGTTTCCTATGGAAGGTGAAACCTTCACAACGGTGGAGGGAAAGCCGATCCGTGGGAATATATCCGAAAAACAGCGAAGATTCTACCTTGGTTGCAAAGTGGAACCTTTTGAGCCGACTCCCATATTATAGAGGCCGGTAGACAATCTGTCAAGTGCCGGGCCCGGGGAGGCATGGTGCGGCAGGGCCCATCCTTGGGCCCTTATCAGGCTGTTTTTTCGCTGTGTTCGGCCACCAGTTCCAGCAATCCTTCTGTTTCTTTTGTGTCTTTTGCCATTGCCACTTTGGCCTGGGAGATGTCCTCCTGACCGATCAGCCCCGTATCTTCCAGACACTTGATGCTGTGCTCGGTCTTGTCCCAGTTGCTTTGCTGCCTGTGCTTGATGAGGCCCAGCACCTGGGCGATGGTCACCAGGACGGTATTGAGCAGCACGCTGACGATCATGGGAATCAAGGTGCGCAGGGTAAAGCGGTTGCCGTTGTCCAGGCGGTCGCCCACATAGAACAGAAAAATGAAGGAATACAGGAACAGGAGGATGTTGGGCAGGTTGACGGCAACCCAGTTGTCCAGCGGGACGACGCCGCCGGAGGAAGGCATGACACCTGTCCATTCCAGGATCATGAGAATGGAGCTCAAGAGAAACTGAATCATCAAGAAGATATAGGGCACCAGGGAATACATGTACAGCAGCGTAGAGAGAAACTCCTTGGCCGACACCTGTTTGTGTTTCAGGGCGCGAAAAAGACGGCCTGTGTTTTTAAAGGCCACAAACCAGTGGCCCTGGGCCCAGCGGGTCCGCTGGCGCAGGCTGGCAAACACCTTGACGGGCTTCTCGTCGTAGATGCGCACATTATGGTTCCAAAGAATGCGCTGGCCGTCGCAGGTGGCCTCAATCTGCAGCTCAAAATCCTCGGTGAGGGACATGGAGTTCCAGCCGCCCCGCTGATGGAGGTACCGGGTATCCACGGCAAAGCCCGTGCCCCCCACCACGCTGTTGAGGCCCAGGTTGCTTTTGGCGTACTGAAAAAAACGGTTGGTGATGGTATAGGTCATGTAATAAAAAAGCGCGATCAGCCCCTGCTTGTTCTTGCTGCCCAAATAGCACTGAATGATGTCCACCTTGCCCTCGTTGCTGAGGAACTGGCTGTTGACTTCCTGGAACATGTTGGGGTCAATCAGGTTGTCCGCATCAAAGAACATCACCAGGTCGTACTGCTCCTGATACCCCTCCAGCACCTGCAATGCCTTTTGAAGCACAATGGGCTTGCCGGTGGGGGAGTCCGGGTGTTCCTTTTGGGTTTCAATTACCTTCGCGCCCAATTCCCGGGCTACTGTGGCGGTCTGGTCCGTGCAGTTGTCGGCCAGGATGTAGAAATCATAGAGTTCCGGAGGATATTCCATGTGCTTGAGGTTATTGATGATATCCCCAATCACAGCTTCTTCATTATGGGCGGGAACCAATACCAAAAAGCGAAGCTTGGGATCAAAGTCCTGATAATCCTTCGTATCGCGCTTAAATCCAAAAAAGCTGATCACGAGCTGATAAATAAGCATGAAGACGATCCATGCACTCATCACGCTCATGAGAGAACGGATCACCACCGTAACGGTTTCCACGTCCCCTGAAGCCTCCCATCGACATGGCCCTTACGTAGGGCAACAGTTATTTATACAATATTCTGATAGGCCTGTCAATGTCTGTCATAAAAGGAGCACTCCCCGATGAACTCGCGCAGGATGGAGGAGGGCGGGATCTCCTGGAGCACATCCTCCCCCACAGGCAGGAGATAGTGAAGGATTTTAATCAGCCTGCGGGCGGTAAGATATTCCGGCGCGGTTTTGGGGATCGACAGCAGAAGGTCGTAGGCCTTGGCTTTCAGAATGGGCAATTCATAGTGCAGGGAGGTGTTGAACATCACATCCGCTTTCTCCTGGTTGGGGAAGATCCACTTCTCCTCCCCGGCACGGACGCTGGGCCACATCGCGATGGTCTCCTCGGGGGAGGTGGCCCGGACGCGGATGTCCCGCACGATGCGCCGCAGAAGGCGCACATCCGTTGTGCGGATGCGGTTGTGATTGTCCAGATTGATACAGGGCAGGGCGCTCACATAAACGCCGTAGGTGAGCTGCTCGGGGAGTTGGCTGGTGATGCGGTCGTTCATGCCGTGAATGCCCTCCACCAGCAGGGGCTGACCGCCGGTGAGCTGCAGGGGGTAGCTTTCCTTGGCACGGGCGGCGGTTTTGAAGTCAAAGAGGGGCATCTCCACTTTCTGGCCTGCCAGGAGCCACTCCAGGCAATTGCACAGATGGGGGATATCCAGGGCGTCCACGCTTTCCAGATCCGGCAAGCCATCCCTCTCCAGGGGAATGTCCGCCCGGTCCCGGTAGAAATCGTCCAGAGAGATCAGTTGGGGAGACTGGCCCAACACGCGCAGATGCACCGCCAGACGGTTGGCAAAGGTGGTCTTGCCGCTGGCGGAGGGTCCGAAGATCATGACGATGCGCGCCTGACGGGCCATGATATCATCGGCGATGGCGGCGATGGACTTGTCGTGGAGGGCCTCATTCACCCGGATGAACTCCCTCAGGCGGCCTGTGGAGATCAGTTCGTTCACGTCCGCCACATTGTCCGCCCCCAGGATGTTGCACCAGCGCTGGGACTGGGTAAAAACCCGCAGGTGCTTGGGCCTGGGCAGGTAGGGGGCAGGCCGGGTTGGGTCCTCCGGGGAGGGGAATTGCACCACCATGCCCGGGAAATGGGGCTTCAGGGCAAAGGTCCTGATATAGCCTGTGGAGGGGAGCATGGCCCCATAGAAATACTCGCACAACTCGCCGATGCGGTACATGGTGATGGTCTCCTGGGGCCGGTAGGCCAAAATACGGGCCTTGTCCGGCCAGCCCACGCTTTCAAAGTAGCGGATGGCCTTTTCCCTGGACCAGGTTTCCTTCTCAAAGGGCAGGTCCTGGGCAACCAGGTTCCGCATGTCCTCCTCCAGAGCGCGGACCATTTCATGGGTCATCTCCGCCTCCAGGAGGCGCAGATAAACCCCGTAGCCCACGGAGTTGAGGATGCGTACATTTTTGTCCGGGTAAAGGCGGCGCATGGAGAGCAGCAGCAAAAAGCGCAGGGAACGCTCGTAGATGCGGCGGCCCTCCTCGTCCAGATAGGTGAGGGATGTAAGGCAGCAGTCACGGTCGATGGGCTGGCCCAGCTCCACGCACAGGCCGCCGCACAGGCAGCAGAGCACCTGGGGGGCCCGCTTGGGAAGAAGCCGCTTCAGGATCTCCAGCAGCGGCATACCCTTGGGAAAGAAATCCTCCTGGCCGTCAAGGCTGACCCGCACCAGGGACTCCGCAGGTTTTGCTTGATCCATCATAGGTTCCGCCTTTCTCAGGCATCCTCAAAGGGCATGTTGCTGCCAAAGGATGCTCCGATGTCCTCCACGTCAACGTGGTCAAAGTCACCGCGCTTGCGTCTGTATTGATACTGCAGCTCTTTGGTGTGGACGTAGGCCTTGCTTTGGTGGGTGGCGGGCAGCACGCTCATGTGCAAACCTTTTTGGCCGTCGGGAAGAAGGGCAAAGATGATCTTGACCAGCATCAGCCCGTGCTGAGGGCATTTGCTTAAGGCAGTATACTTCCCCACAGCCTGGGGAATGACTTCCGTTTGCAAAAGGGTGGGCTTTTTGCAGGTGGGGCATTCCGGGGTCTGGATGGCCGGGCTTGCCAGGGCTGCCGCAACGGAGGGAACCGTCTGGTTGATGCGCACCCTGCTGCGCTTGGGGTTGTGGCAGAACTTGCGGGGCTGTTCCTCAAAGGCCAGCACGGCAGAGGGATCGGGCAGCTTTTTCAGCACGAGGGCGGTATAGTAGGCGTCGTGCATGGCGTTGTGAAAGCTGCGGTCCTCGTCCTCCTGGATTTCCAGCTGTTCCATGGCGCTTTTCAGGCCCTTCTGCTGGTTGGCCTTCAGCCCCTGCACCTGGGCATAGAGCCGCTGAATGTCGTACATCTTGGGCAGGGGGCGCTGAAATTGAAAGAAATCGACGTTCTGCTGAAGCACGCTCACATCGTCGCAGCCCCAGGTGAGAAAGACGTAATCCTCTCCGCACCAGTCCGTGAAACGGTCCATGGCCTCCAGAAACTCCGGGGCATCGCAGAGCTCCTCCTGTCCCAGGCGGGTCATGCGCCGTACCCGGGGATGGATGGTAAGGTAATGGGTGGGGCGCACGGGGATGCTGATGGCGTCCAGGATGTCAAAGCGGTCGTTCAGCTTCACGGCCCCGATCTGAATGACCTCAAAGAGAAGGCTGTCTCCGATCCTGCGGTACACTGCGCTGTGATAGCTGGTGGGCTGGTTCCACTCCAAATCCAATACAATAAACTGCATGCTGCTTAGCTCCAAACAAAAGCCGGGGAAGGGACTTCACCCAGCCGGGATTTTCATCGGTAGATTCCTAGTTTGCCCCCGCCGCGCTTCTTCCAGCCACATAGCCGGTGGAAAAGGCGATGTGCAGGTTGAAGCCCCCCGTGAGGGCATCCACATCCAGCAGCTCCCCGGCAATGTACAGGCCCGGTATGCGCTTGCTTTCCATGGTGGCGGGGTTCACCTCCCGTACATCCAGGCCGCCCCTGGTGATGATGGCCTCGCCCAGGGGACGGGTGCCTGTGACAGGCAGGGGAAGGGCTTTGGTGATGCGGACCAGGGCAAGACGTTCCTCCCGGGAGATCTCACAGGCGGGCTTGCGGCCGTCCAGCCCGCACAGGGCCGGAACGGTTTCCGCCAGACGGATGGGATACAGGCCGCACAGCAGGGTCTGGAGCTGCTTTTTCCCGGCAGCGCCGATGTCACGCAGCAGCCGGTCCTCCAGTTGGGCCTGGGTGAGGCCGGGCTTCAGGTCCAGGGTCAGTTCCAGATCCCTCAGGTCCTCCCCGGCCATGTAGCTGGAAGCGGAGAGCACCAGGGGCCCGGAGATGCCAAAGTGGGTAAACAGCATCTCCCCCAGATCCGTAAACAGGATCTTTTTGCCCCGGGTCAGGGTGAGCCGCACATTTTTCAGGGACAGCCCCTGCAGGGCGCTTACCCAGGGCTCCGCGCAGGCAAGGGGTACCAGGGCAGGCAGGGTGGGGAGCAGGCGGTGGCCCAGCCTGCTCAGAAGGGCATGCCCGTCTCCGGTGGAACCGGTGGAAGCATAGCTCTTGCCCCCGGTGCACAGGATCACTGCGTCGGCGGGGATGCGCTCCCCATTTTCGGTAAGCACGGCCTGAAGGGAGACGCTGCCTTCCTCGTCGGCCGTCAGGATGCTGCGAACCCTTTGGTTCAGCCGCACGTCAACCCCCAGATTCTCCATCTGCCGCTCAAAGGCCCTGGTCACATCGCTGGCCTTCTCGCTTTGGGGAAAAACCCGCTCTCCCCGCTCCACCATCACCGGGCAGCCCCAGGAGGTCAGCAGCGCCATCAGATCCGCCGGGGAGAGGGCACTGAGCGCGCTGAACAGGAACCGGGGATTATGGGGCACCTGCTTTTGGAAGTCCTCCGGGGGGACGGCGTTGGTTACGTTGCAGCGGCCCTTGCCTGTGATGTAGAGCTTTTTGCCCAGCTTTTCGTTCCGTTCCAGCAGGATAACCCGGGCTCCGGCCTGGGCTGCCGCCACGGCGGCCATCATTCCGGCGGCTCCGCCGCCAATGACCACGACTTTATTCATTTTCCTTGTCGATATAGACGCGCTGGGCGTTCCATATCCCCTCCAGGCGGCTGAAATGACGGCTGAGTTCCTCCCGCCGGCGGAGGCCCAGGCTGACGATGAGGGCATTGATGAGGGACAGGGGCGCAGCCAGGGAATCCACAAAGGAGGCCATGTCGGTGCGGGCGCACAGGCTCACATGGGCCACCTTGCACAGGGGCGACATGAGGCCGTCGGTGATGCCCACCACCTGGGCGTCGTGCTCCCTGGCAAAGCGCATGCACTCCAGCGTCCGGGTGGAATAGCGGGGAAAGCTGATCCCCACCAGCAGGTCCCCGGAGCTGATGCGGGCGATTTCCTCAAAGACATCCCCGATGGAGTTTTGCACCAGCACCACCTCATCAAAGATCAGGTGGAGGTAGTGGTACAAAAACAGAGCCAAAGGGGCTGCCGAGCGCAGGCCCATGACATAGATGCGCTTGGCTGTCAGCATGCGGTTGGTCACGTCGTTAAAGTCCTCCTGGGAGAGGGCTTCGATGGTGTCGCGGATGTTCTGGGCGTCGTTTTTCAGCACGGTGCGCAGGATGTCATCCTCGTGGATTTCCGAAGCGATGGCAAAGCGCTGCTCCGCCGTAAGGCGCTGGCGGACCAGCTCCCGCAGGGCTGTTTGCAGCTGGGGGTATCCCTCATACCCCAGGGCGGCGGCAAAGCGCACCACCGTGGACTCGCTGACCCCGCACTGCTTGCCAAGGGTGACGGCGGTCATGAAGATGGCCTTGTCATAATGCCCGGCGATGTATTCCGCGATGCGGCGGTGACCCTTGGACAGGCTTTCGCCCCGCAGATTCAGCCGCTGGATGAGCTCTGATGATTCCTTCACAATACTCCTCCTTGGGTGGTTGCGTTTCCTGCAGTTATCGCGGCTTGAGGGGGTTTTGGCAGGCGGTCACGAAGTCGCAGAAGGCCGCCCCATGATCGGAAGGATTGCCCATGAAGGTCATGGTGATGTGCCCCTTGGACAGCAGATCCTGATCCGCTCCGGGAGTGGGGGGCTCGGTGGAGGAAGAGCCGTCCAGCCAGTAGTAAACACCGGCTCTGGGGCTTTTGCGGCGCAGATAGCCATCGGTGAAGTTGGAGGTGCACAGGGGAGCCAGGACGGGCTCCTTCCAGGGGCCCTGTGAGTCATCCGGGGCATTGATGTTGAGAATCACGCCGCGGGGCAGGGAGAGAGAGACAAAGCTCTCCGCAGTATCCACCACAAAGGCGGCAAAGCGGTCGATGAGTTCCTGGGATGCCTGGTAGTGAATGGAGCAGGCGATGGCATGGAGGCCATTAAGCGCGCCCTCCTGGGCAGCGGCCACGGTTCCGCTGTAATGGACGGCCATGCCGCTGTTGTAGCCGTTGTTGATGCCGCTGATCAGCACGTCCACAGGATCCTTGACCAGGTCCTGGAGGCCCAGGCGCACGCAGTCCGTAGGAGTGCCGGTGATGGCGTAGGCGGTGACCAGGGGACTGTCCGCAGGGTAAGGGGCCACATAGATGGGCTCCGCCAGGGTAATCCGCTGGCTGGCCGCGCTCTGCTGGGTGGCGGGAGCGCACATGGTGACCCGATGCCCTTTTGCAGTAGCAGCGCGAACAAGGGCCTGGATGCCCTTGGCCTGGATCCCGTCGTCGTTGACCAGAAAGATATGCATGGAATGACCTCCGATTCTTAATGTTTCAGCTTGCCTGTCAGCAGGTCGATCATAAAGCGTAGCAGGTTGATGGCCGCAGCTACGGCCAGAGCCCACCAAAAGTTGTCCAGTTTGACGCCGGGCTGGAAAAATCCGGCGGCGGTCCAAACGAGAAAGGCGTCCAGCGCGATGTTCATAAGCCCAAGGGTGCAGAAGCTGAACACCGCCAGCACCAGCTTGGCCAGAGGCCGCAACAGCAGGTACAGGACCCCCAGGGCCGCGCCCATGAGCAGGCCCTGGCCCAGATCTGATACGTGCACGCCCTCCATGTACTCCCCGCACAGGGGAATGGCGGCTACCGTAACCAAAAAGCGAAGAATGGCTCCTCCCATTCCCTTCCCCCCTTTCATGACTTTGGAGGCATTGGGAACATTATAGCATGAAAGGCGGATTTGTGTATCACCCATGGGGGCCGGGGGCAGGATGAAAGGGACGCCATCCGCCTGAAAGAATGAACTCCATGGGTCGCCTCACATAAGATGGTGAGGAGGGAGCGACATGAAAAGCAAGTTCTTCAAGGATACCCATGAACTGGAGTCGGCCTTTGACGCCTGCGCTCCCGACAAAATGAGTATTTGCCTGAGGCTCAACAAGCAGGCGTATGAGCGGATGATTGCCCAGGCCCAGCGGCTGGGTCTGAGCAGCGGGGAATATATGGAGCGGTTGCTGAGCCGGGAGGAGGAGATGGAGCATCGGCTGCATTAAGGGGTGTGAGGTTACCGCCTTCGGCCCAGAAAGCCGGTAAGCAGCAAAAACCCTGTTACGGCCCCCTCCGCCAGCACCACCTGGCCGTTGATGGAGATCAGCGCCTTCAGGACAGGCCAGCTCAGTACCCCAAGGGTCTCCAGGTATTGGTAGCAAAGCAGCAGAGCCAGGAGCCCGGCAGCCACGAAGAGCCATGGCATCAGGCCGTTGCTGTGGGTGGTAATCCCCGCCACAGGCAGCAGCAGGGCCACGCACAGGCCCAACAGCAGCCCTTTGAGAAGAAAGAGCAAAAAGTTGCCCTCTTTCATCAGTCCATCCAGCCACCGGAACAGGATGCAGGTGAGCAGGCACAGGATCAAGGGGCAGAGGGCGGCCACCAGTTTTCTCAGCAGCATGGGCGATCCTCCTTATTCACAGGCGGGGGGCTGCTCCGGATCCGCCGGCTCCGCATGCCGGGGCTGTTCCATTTCACCCAGGAAGCGGCGTTCCTTTTCTGTGAGCTCCGCGTTGTGGAGCAGATCCGGGCGAAGCCTCGCGGTCATCAGCAGGGACTGTTCCCGCCGCCAGGCGCTGATCTTCGCATGATCCCCGCTCAGCAATACGTCGGGCACCTCCAGGCCCTCATAGACCCTGGGCCGGGTGTAGTGAGGGTATTCCAGCAACCCCTCGGAAAAGCTTTCTTCCTGGGCACTTTCGCCGCTGCCCAGGACACCGGGAATGTAGCGGGCCACCGCATCGGTGAGCACCATGGCGGCCAGTTCGCCCCCGGTGAGGACAAAGTCCCCCAGGGAGATCTCCCGGTCCACCATCAGGTCTATGACCCGCTGGTCCACTCCTTCGTAATGGCCGCATAGCAGCACCAGGCTTTCCTCCCCGGCCAGTTCCCGCACGATATCCTGGGTCAGAGGACGGCCCTTGGGGCTCAGATAGACACAGGGGCCGGCGACCCCCCTGGAGCGGACATGCCTGAGTGCGTCACCAATGGGCTGCGCCGTCATCACCATGCCCGCGCCGCCCCCAAAGGGATAGTCGTCGGTGTTCTTGTGCTTCTTGTCGCTGAAGGGGCGGATGTCTACCGTCTCCACATCAAGCAATCCCTGGGCTCTGGCGCGGCCCAGGATGCTTGCGGTGAAGACGCTTTCAAACATCTGGGGAAACAGCGTCAGAATTGCGATCTTCATACAAACCTACTTCTTCCAGCCGGGTCTCGTCCATTACAATTTTGCCCTGGGCCGGGTCGATGTCCAGCAGCACGGTCTTGAGGGCGGGGACCATCAGGGTGCCACGGGGCGTATCCAGCACGAACACGTCCACGCTGCCCGGGGTGAGCACCTCCCGAAGGGTACCGATGGGGTTTCCCTGGGTATCAAAGGCTTTCGCTCCCAGGATGTCTGCGATGAACACCTCATCCTCGGTCAGTTCTCTGGCGTTGGCCCGATCCACATACAGCTTCAGCCCCCGCAGCTTTTCGGCCCCATCCCGGTCGGCCACCCCTTGCAGGGATAAAAAAACGTCGTCCTTGTGGACCCGGCATCCGGTGATGACAAGGGGAGCGTAGCCCCCGTCCTTTTCCACAAAGACTTGTTCGAGCGTTTCAAAGCGGCTGGGGTCGTCGGTATAGTGGCGCAGTTTGACCTCCCCCCGGATGCCCTGGGGGCGGGTGATTTCACCGATGAGCAGATAGGGGGCGAGCATGACAAAACTCCTTTGCGGGCCGTGAATGGGGGGAAGAGGGTGAAAAAACAGCTTGCCAACGGCCCCGCCTGAGGCGGGCCATTGGCAAGACCGGAGCCATTACTGAATCTCCACAAAAACGGGCTTCTGATCCTTGGCGGTGGCGGCCCGCACCACGGCGCGGAGCGCCTTGGCGATGCGGCCCTGCTTGCCAATCACCTTGCCCATGTCCTCGGGGGCAACGTGCAACTCCAGGATGGTGGCTTCCGGGCCTACGGTTTCATCCACCCTCACGGCGTCCTTGTTGTCCACCAATGACTGGGCGATAAACAGCACAAGCTCTTTCATCTGGCTCAACCCTCAATGATGCCGGACTTCTTCAGTAGCACCCGGGCGGTGTCGGTGGGCTGCGCACCGTTGCCCAGCCACTTTTTGGCGGCCTCGGCGTCAATTTTGATGGTGGCCGGCTCGGTCATGGGATCATAGTACCCGATCTCCTCGATGAAGCGGCCGTCGCGGGGGCTGCGGATATCGGCCACCACTACGCGGTAGAAAGGCTTTTTCTTCATTCCCATTCTCTTGAGGCGAATTTTGACGGACATGGTTGTTTCCTCCTACTATAATGTTTGGTGAGGGGTTCCTGGAATCTATCTGCATCACGATTGTGAATACAGGCTGTGGAAAAGCCGGGACATGCCCGGGACATCCGGGTTAGAAGGGCATCCTGCCCCGCTTCATTTTGCCCATGCGCCCGCCCATCATCTGTTTCATCATGGACTTTGCCTGGTCAAACTGGCGGATGAGGGCATTGACGTCCTGGACGGTGGTGCCGCTGCCCGCGGCGATGCGCTTGCGCCGGCTGGCGTTGAGGATGCCTGGGTTTTTGCGCTCCCGAAGGGTCATGCTGCGGATGATGGCCTCAGGCTTCTTCATGGCGTTTTCGTCGATTTCGGCTCCCGCCAGCTTCTGGCCTACGCCCGGCAGCATGGAGAGCATGCTTTGGATACCGCCCATCTTTTTCATCTGCTGCATCTGGGCCAGGAAGTCATCCAATGTGAGCTCTTTGGGGCTGCGCTTGGCAATCTTCTCCACCTCGGCGGTGTCGAAGGCCTCCTGGGCCTTTTCGATGAGGGTCATCATATCGCCCATGCCCAAAATGCGGCTGGCCATACGGTCCGGGTGGAAGGGTTCAATGTCGGAAAGCTTTTCTCCCGTGCCGGAGAATTTGATGGGCTTGCCCACCACGGCCTTGATGGACAGGGCCGCACCGCCCCGGGTGTCGCCGTCCAGCTTGGTGAGAATCACGCCGTCAATGCCCAGCTGGTTATCAAAGGTCTGGGCCACGTTCACCGCATCCTGGCCGGTCATGGCATCCACCACAAAGAGGATTTCCTGGGGTTTGACGGCGGCCTTGATTCGCCGAAGCTCCTCCATCAGTTGGTCATCAATGTGCAGACGGCCTGCCGTGTCGATGATCAGCGTGTCCCGGTTGTAGTCACGGGCATAGGCAACAGCCTCCTGGGCGGTCTTCACCGGGTCCTGGGTGCCCCGCTCAAAGACCGGCACATGAACCTGCTCGCCCACAACCTGAAGCTGCTTGATGGCGGCGGGGCGGTAGATATCGCAGGCAGCCAGCAGGGGTTTCTTCCCTGTCTTTTGGAGATAGCCTGCCAGCTTGGCGGCCATGGTGGTCTTGCCCGCGCCCTGGAGGCCGCACAGCAGGTAGATGCTGGGCAGGCTGGAGGACCAGGTGAGCCGGGCGTTCTGCTCGCCCATGAGGGCGGTCATTTCTTCATTGACAATTTTCAGCACCTGCTGGGAGGGGGACAGGCTTTCCAGCACAGCCTGGCCTACGCAGCGCTCGGTGACCTTCTTGCAAAAATCCTTCACCACCAGGTAGTTGACGTCCGCCTCCAGCAGGGCCACGCGGACTTCCCGCATCCCCTCCCGGACAGCCTGTTCGGTGAGCTTTCCCCGGCTGGTAAGCTTGGATAGAGCGGCGGACAGCTTTTGGCTCAAGCCTTCAAAGGCCATGGCAGGTCACTCCTCTCCCTGGATTTGGGTGATGGTTTCGGTAATCAATCGGATGGCGTCTGCAAGTGGCTGGGGATCGCCCTGGGTTTTTGGATCCTGCTGCACCTGCTGCAGGAGGGCCAACGCTTCCTCCAGCTTCGCGGAGGCTCGCCGGGCCGCCGCGATGGCCCCCACCTTTTCCTCCATCCGCTGGAGCTTTTGGGCGGAGCGGGTGATGAGGTCGTGGATGTTCTGCCTGCTGACCCCGTACTGCCGGGCTACCTCTCCCAGAGACCAGTCCTCGTCATAATGAAGCAGCAGGGCGGTTCGCTGCTTTTCCGTAAGCAGGCCGCCGTAAAAGGCGCAAAGGGTGCCAATTTCCACGTTCTGCCGGAGTCGATGCTCCGGGGAGGCTGCTGCTTGGGGGGAGATCACAGGCAGGCTCCTTTCACAAACGCTGTCAAGCGGTTTCTCTTGATAGGCTCCGGGAGGGATTGTAGCATGGGATGGAGGAGCTGTCAAGGGTTTTTGGTAGACAGCCCGGCAACGTTGGATGGAGCATCAAAAAGGACCGCGCTGCATGCGGCCCCTGTTGTGAATCGATATTCATTCCAATTACATTTTTCTGTTATACACCCGATAGGCGATCAAAAAGGCGGCCATCTGCACATACAGTGCGCCCAGGCATAGATAGGATGCGAGCCTCAGATCCAGATAGGTAAACAGGAAGATCAGGACTACAAGCACGGCGGCCCCGGCAAAGAAGCCCACGGAATAGGCGGCCCGGGTAACGGCAAGGGTGCGCTCGTCCTGTTTGGCAATTTCCTCCTCCTCCCGCTTCCGGGGAGAAATAAGCCTGCTTCGGATAAGCCCAAAGACGGCCACAGCCATGAGCCCGGCTCCGAAGCCGGTGAACATGCCAAAGAGCATGGCGATATGACCCTCTTCGGGGGTGGCGGTAAGGTGGGCAACCACGCCGAAGGCCAGGCTGACCACGCCGACCCCCAGAATGAACAGCCAGGTTTTGGTGCCAGGTTTGAGTTTACAGAGCATGGTTTTGATCCTCCTCGTCCAGGATGAATATTTCCTCCACGGTGCAACCGAAAAATCTTCCGATTTTCAGCGCCAGCAATATGGAAGGGTTGTAGCGTCCGTTTTCCAGGGAACTGATGGTCTGGCGCGACACCCGCAGGAGGGACGCCAACTCCTCTTGCTTGATGCCGCGCTGGGTGCGCAATTCCTCCAGGCGATTGTTCATATCGGTTTCCTTTCGGGAATGGGTGCTGGGAACGATTTGTAATGGAAAGCATGCTTTACATCCATAGAATAACATGAACGAAAACGGATGTCAAGCACGCTTTACATTTTGTTTGATTTGCCATTATGCAATTTTGTCTCATACTGTCTCATCTTTGGGGAGAGGTCTTCCGCTGGATGTGAAAATATGGTATTCTGTGGAAAGGGAATAGGAACATATGTTCGCTTTTTAGCTCAAACATGACGGAATGCGCCGAGAAAGCGGGTGAACCCCATGGAAATGCGAAAGTTACTGTCGGCAATCCTGCGCCTGAATCGGGAGCTCCTGCGGGCGCAGGAAGAAAGCCGGCGCTGGAGGGCCGGCGCATACCGGGTCTCTTCGGGATTATCGTTTTCTCTTCGCCAGGCGCGCCTTAGCAGCGATTGCCGCCATGAACGGGCCTTGCTGGAAAGTGATGCCTCTGCCTTTGAGGAGAGGGAAATTCTGTCGGAACTCAAAAAGCTGCGGGAAGAACTGACTCCCCATCTCCAGGCCCTTCCCCCCACCCTGGAGCGTTCCGCCTTGCGCTACCGCTACCTGGAGGGTATGAGCTGCGAGCAGATCGCCCGGCAGCTGCACTACAGCCGCGCTCATGTATACCGGATGCTGCAGGCGGGGGAGAAGGCGCTGGAAGAGAAGGGGATATGAAGGGATTCGGCTATGCCGCCGGCTCAAACGGTCTGCGGCACCTGGGGGTTATTGTTGGCAAAGTTTTGCAAAATCACCAGCGGCTCGCACAGGCTGTGGTTTTCCACCAGGATACCGGCCTTGGCGGTGCTTTCGGCCACGAAGTACTCATCGGCGCTGAAATCCGTAAAGCGCAGCAACGTTGGCGTTTCGCAGGCGAAGGCTCCAAAGCGGCCATGACCCTGTACCACCAGAGCCGTGTAGCATGCGGCGTCTTTCAGTAATGCCTTCGCACCGGGCTGGAGGGTCACCTCTTTGGCGGCGACCCAGTCGTTTGCGTAAGCGACCCATTTCTCCGTCATGCCGTCCTGCGTTTGCTCAATCGGTTTGGGAGCGCGGAAGTAGGTTTGCCGGTAATCAGGCCGGGTGCTCTCCTCCCAGTCGATCATGTCAAACAGCGCATCCACATCGCCCTTCTCTTCTTCAGGCTGGCAGGCTGTCAGCAGTCCTTCGGGGTTTACTTCGCCCATAGTCACGTTCTCCATGATGGTATTCACATCGCTGTTCCACTGCGGCTCAAAGGTAACTACGGATGCCGGCGCATGGATCACGCCTGCGGGGGTATACCAGCCCGTGCCCAGCTGCACGCGGTAGGCTCGCGACATCTCGGTAATGCGCGTGTCACGCTTGCCATAGTTGCGGATGGCTTCCTTGACCTGCTCCCTAGTGGTGGCGGGATCAAAGCCAAAATAGGTAAGGGGAAAGCGGCCCAGATAGGTATTGTACTGAACAGGGAAGTAATAGGCTTCGGGTTTGCCATGGCGGCCGATGCGCTCGGCCAGTTCCTCGGTGAGGTGCAGGTGATGGAAGAGAGGCTTGTCGTAATCATAGAGCTTTGCGAAAGTGGGCCAGGTGCCATAGCGCTCCATCAATGTTTCACCGATAAGCGCTGCTCCCAACTCGCGCACCACGTCTGCAAAGAGAATGGTTTCGCCGGTTTTCCGGTCTGCCAACACCCGGCTCATACCCTCGGTGGGACCGGTTTTCGGCCCGTTCAGCGCTACGGTGATCGACCCAAGCCAACGCTCGCAGATGCCGCCCCGATCCATGCCGAAGGCGTACAGATCGTCCGGGTGCAGCCGCAGGCGTTTTCCGGGCTCGTTAAAGCTGCGGGGTACCCAGGTGGGCGTTAGCTGCAATACTCCGCCGCCTTCGTTCAGTACCTGTGTGATGCGTGTGTGTTGATCCATGTGACTCGCTCCTTTCCATAATACAGGGGATATGGGCACATTGCCGGGTTTTATGTGAAATATCATTTCTTGACCGGAGCGCCGGGCGCCACCCGGACGTTATAATTTGGAAATAAGTTGGCCAGATTGTCACTTATCCTCCTTATTTTATCGGAAAATGGAGCGGAATGCAATATTGTAATTAATTTTTATTTCATGAAGCGCTTGACGGATTATTTTACCCATGCTATACTGATTTTACAAATCAGGCGTGAGTTTCATGGATAGATTGCGTTCTATATGAAATAGACCGACACCGAAATGAGCCTCCGCGAGGATTGTAAAGAAATTAACATACAGGAGGAAGCGCATAGATGCTGCTCAACATGAAGGATCTCCTCGCGGTTGCGAATGAAAGGTATTTTGCCGTACCGGCTTTCAACATCGGTACCAATGTAATCCTTAAAACCGTGCTGGAATGCTGCGAAGAAAAAAAAGCCCCTGTGATTCTGGCCATTCACCCCTTTGAGCTTCAATTTCAGGGGGACGACTTTTTGGCCCATTGCATCGCTGCAGCGCAAAAAGCAAGCGTGCCTGTGACCATCCACCTGGATCATGGATCCGAAATCGGCCAGATCTACCGCGCTATCCGGGATGGATTCACCTCTGTAATGATTGACGCATCTCATGCCAGCATGGAAGACAACATTGCCATCTGCAAAAAGGTGGTGGAGATTGCTCATCCGCTGGGTATTTCGGTGGAGGGTGAGCTGGGCACCATCGGCACCGTAGGCAATGACACCGAGGGCGGCACCGGCGAAATCATCTATACCAAGCCCGAAGACGCGGTACGTTTTGTGCAGGAGACAGGCGTGGACACGTTGGCCATCGCCATCGGAACCGCGCACGGCATCTACCCCAAGGGCTTCAAACCGGAGCTGAAGCTGGACCTGCTCAAGGAAATCAAGAGCAAGGTGCATGTGCCGCTGGTACTGCACGGCGGCTCGGCCAATCCGGATTCGGAAATCGCCGAAAGTGTTCGCCTGGGCATCAACAAGATCAACATTTCTTCGGATATCAAGGACGCGTTCTACCAGCAGCTGCGCCTCGACCTGGCCGCCGATCCCAAGGTGCGCGAGCCCTTCGAGCTGTATCTTGGCAGCATCGAGGCGATGAAGAAGGTCATCAACCAGAAGATCGACCTGTTCCAGGATGCGGATCAGGCACAGTACTACCGTCTGTAATCCGCTGAGCCGAAAGCCGACAGGAGGAGGTGGACGCGGCAGATGATCGATAACACGTCCGTGCTGGGCGCTATCCGCGACAGCTTCGAGCAGATGTTTGCTGCGGAACGCAAGGTGGCGCAGTACATCCTGGACGAACCGGAAAAGGCGGTGCTGATGAACGTATCCGAGCTGGCCAATGCCAGCGACGTGAGCGATGCCACTGTGGTCAGAATGTGCAAGCATGTAGGCTACAGCGGATATTATCAGATGAAGATCCACCTCTCCCATGAACTGGGCCGCAACATATTGCAGGAGAAGCAGCGCAGCCGCCAGCCCGCCACCGTGAAGGAGATGCTGGAGATACAGGCGGCAGGCCTGCTGGAATTGGCCAAGTCCCTGGACCTGAAAACCCTGCTGGACATCGCGGAGATGATCCAGCAGAGCACCGTGGTACATGTGGTGGCCGTTGGTCATACCACGCCGGTGGCCATGGATCTGGGATTTCGCATTTCACGCATGGGTAAATCCACCATGTATTCCCAAATCCCTGAGCATTTCCTGGCCGGGCTGAACAATGCGCGGGAGGGTGAACTTCTCATCGCCATTTCCCGCTCCGGCAGCTCAAGGCAGGTATTGCAGGCCGCAGAGCTCGCGCAGGAAAACGGGCTGAAAATCGTGGTGATTACCGCGCGGGAAAACTCACCCCTTTCCAAATATGGTGACCGGCGTATCCTCACGATGAGTGAGAACGGACTCTTTGGCGAGAACTACAGCCCGGCTTCGCACCTTTGTGAGATGGTGGTCAATGACCTGCTGATCCACATGCTGGAAAGCTGGGACCGGATTGTGCGGGTTGTGGATGACAAGTCCAAGGAGAAGGAAATCGACCATGTCGAGTACATCCTCTCGGAATATAAGCTGTAACGTGGAGGCTGCGATGCCTTACCAAGACCTGTACCAACAATGCCTTGACAGGATTCCCGGCCAGATACGCAAATGTGTTCAAAGCGGAAAGTATCCGGTTTTGGGCTATACCAGCAACCTGGATGTGCTGGTTACATGGGATGCTGCGCTGTTTAATGCCATGACAGACAGCCACTTGAGCGAAAAACCCTCTTTTCGCACCGGAGATGTATTAGCCAGCGCAAGCGATTTTGTTCGCGTGGTTTGTTACATTGTTCTCAACGGGCTGGGCGGCGAGATCGAAATCGTCAGCCGCGAGTTGTGCGAGCTGCTCAAACACACCTTTGAGTGCCGTTATGCGCTGGGCGGCACCAGCGCCCAGGGTAGCGCAGCGCTGGCCAGCGTGGGGATGCCGGTGGTGATGCAGATATCCGACCGCAGCCCGCAGGTTTGCCGCCTACTGGACTATCCCACGATTTCGATGATCTCGCCGGAAGGCAAGCCTGTACCCGTGATGAAGATGGTGAGCGATCGCCCGCCAGTGGAGCACTTCATCTTGCAGTATGACCACGGGGATGTGGTGCGCATCGGGCAGACCGAGCACATCATCCCCACCTCCAACCGGCTGATCATGGATTTTGACGATCTGCACAAAACCTTGCCGGTGGACCCGTACTTTCTGGAATACCTGGAGGCGCACGCGGCAGAGATTTCCTCCTACAATATTTCCGGCTTCAACGCGATTGTGTCTCTCCCTGTACTGGAGCAGACGGTCGCACGGATGGCGGAGCACTACCGCCGCATCAAGGAACGCAATCCCGAATGCATATTGTATCTGGAAAGCGCGCATTACCTGAACCCGGAAAGCCGCCACATGGTGTATAGCGGTTTTGCCCCGACGCTGGATATCTTGGGCATGAACGAGGAGGAGCTTGCAGACCTGGCGCAGGCCCATGGCCAGACGCTGATCCTGCAAAACCTTGATTCCTTGCTGGATACGCTGGAAAAGGTGCATCAGGCCTACCCGGCCAGGGGGCTGGTGGTACACGCCAAGGATTATTCGATCTATTACGGATGGCCAAGGGAAGGGGTCGATATGGCCCAGGCGCTTTGTTATGGCAACCTTCTGGCAGGCACCCGGGCACGAATCGGTCATTATGCTTCCCTTGAGGATTGCCAAGGCACGCTGGCGCTGCCGTTAAGCCCCGCAGGGCTGGCACTGGCGGAGCAGATGCCTGCCCGCCACAGCGGGCGCACCGTGAACATCGTGCCCAGCCGCTATCTGGAAAAGCCAATGACCACCATCGGCCTTGGCGATACCTTTGCGGCCGGCATGCAGATTGCGTTTATCTAGGAACAGCCGTTTCCATTCGCGCGGCGCCGTAGTGAGGAGGAGGGTGCATGGCCTGTATTGCCGGTGTGGATCTGGGCACATCCAGCCTCAAGGTGATTGTGATGGACGAGGGCGGGACAGTGCTGGCCGAAGCGTCCGCGCAGTATGACTATGATTCGCCCGTTAACGGCTATGGTGAGCAGAATGTGGACGTATGGTGGCAGGCCTGCGTCACATGCTTCCAAAGCGTGGTGCGCCAGGTGGACGCAAGCACGATTGCCGGCATCGGGTTTTCCGGCCAGATGCATGGCGCGGTATTCCTGGATGAGCACTGCCGGCAGGTGAGACCGGCGATCCTGCATCTGGACGCGCGCAGCGGGGCGCAGTTGCAGGAGATGAGCACGCGCTTGGCGCCTGAAACCATCCTCAGCGTGCTGATGAACCCGCCATATTCCGGCTTTCTCGTCCCCTCGCTGCTGTGGGTCAAGGAGAACGAGCCGGAGCAATACCGCCGCATCCGCCATGTGATGATGCCCAAGGATTATCTGCGCTACCGTCTCAGCGGCGAACTGTACTCCGATTATTCCGATGCTTCGGCCACGCTGGCCTTTGACATCCGCCGCATGGTCTGGGCCGACGATGTGTTGGCTGCGCTGGAGATCCCCCGCGTGTTCTTCCCCGATTGCCTGGCTACGGATGCGATTGCCGGACGGGTTACGGAGCAGGCGGCCAGGGAAACCGGCCTTCTGGAAGGGACGCCCATGGTGGCAGGCGGCGGCGATCAGGTAATGCAGTCCATCGGCAACGGTGTGATATTGCCGGGGCAGGCCACGGTGAACATCGGCACCAGCGCACAAGTCAGCTTTCAGTCCAGCCGCGCCATCGAGAACCCGGCGCTCAATACCAATACGTTTTGCGGCTACGGCAGGGGGCGCTGGTACACCATGGGCGCGACCATGAGCGCCGGCCTGTCCATGAGTTGGCTGGGCAAGGTGCTGGGCATGAGCTTTCCCCAGATGGAAGCGCAGGCGTGCACGGTACCTCCCGGTGCGGGCGGGCTGCTGTATATGCCCTATCTATCCGGCGAGCGCACCCCGCATCTGAACCCGGACATCAGTGGGATGTTCTGGGGCCTGAGCGTGAACACCGACCGGTCCCGGCTGGCGCGGGCCGTGATGGAGGGTGTGGCCTACTCGCTGCGCGAGTGTATGGAGCTTTGCCGATCGTTGGGCTGTGACACGGATGTGTATGTGGCCTCGGGCGGCGGCGCACAAAGTTCCTTGTGGCTACAAATCCAGGCGGACGTATATGGCGTGCCGCTCATGGTGGCCAATATCAGGCAGCATGCGGGCGTTGGCGCGGCAATCGCTGCCGGCTCGGGCATCGGGCTGTACCGTGATATCGCGGAAGGCTGCCGCCGCGTGGTTCGCTATCAGGATCAACGCTACCTGCCCAATGAAGAAAACCATGCGCTGTATGAACGCTATTACCGGCTGTACCGCCGAGCTTACCAGGATGGCCGGCAGGTGCTGGAAGAGCTCACGGCGCTGGGCAGGAGTAGAGATACGACCAAACACTCCAGGGGGTGACGGATTGGAACAGGGCAACAATAGGGACATCATCCTGTCCTGCCGGCATATATCCAAGGCGTTTGGCGGTACGCAGGCTTTGGATGATGTGCAGTTTGACATCGCTCGCGGCGAGGTGCATGCGCTGCTTGGCGAAAACGGCGCGGGGAAATCCACCCTGATGAAAATCATCATCGGTCTGTTCAAGGCGGACAAGGGTTCTATTACTTTTGACGGCGAACCCTATCTGGCCAAGGATCCGGCCGACGCTATCCGCAAGGGGATCTCCATGATCCATCAGGAGCTAAACCCTGAGTATCACCTGACCATCGCCGAAAACATCTTCCTCAAACGCGAGGATGTGCGCGGCAAGGTGTTTTTGGACAAAAAATCAACCAACCTCAAGGCGCAGCAAATTCTGGATGAACTGGGCGTGAAGCTCAACGCCAAACGGATGATCGAAGGACTGACGCTGGCGCAATGCCAGATGATTGAAATCATCAAGGCTGTGTCCTTTGACGCGAAACTGATCATCATGGATGAGCCCACCTCCTCCCTGGACAGTGAGGAGACGGAGGCGTTGTTCAACATGATCCGCCGCCTGAAAAGCCAGGGTGTTTCCATTGTGTATATCTCCCATCGGATGGATGAGATCTTCCAGATCTGCGACCGTGTGACGGTGCTGCGTGATGGACGGTACGTGGGCTCGGAGGAGATCGGAAACGTAGACCGGGAAAAGCTGATTTCCATGATGGTGGGCCGCACCGTCAAGAACATCTTTCCCAAGACCGAGTGTGCGATCGGCGAGACCGTGCTTAAGGTGGAGAACCTGACGGGAAAGGGTTTCAGCGACATTTCCTTTGAGGTGCGCGCGGGCGAGATTGTGGGCATATCGGGACTGGTGGGCAGCGGCCGCAGCGAAACCATGCGCGCGCTCATCGGGCTGGATCCGCTTACGTCAGGCAAGGTATACCTGAGCGGCAAGGAGGTGCGCATCCGTTCCGTACGGCATGCGCTTCGCCTGGGCATCTGCATGGTCAATGAGGACCGCAAGAATTTCGGGCTGGTGCTGCACCGCTCCATCCGTGAAAACATCTCACTGCCCAATCTGCGGGAAAGGCATCGCAAGGGGTTGATCAACAAGCGGCGTGAGGTGCGGGAGACCGCCGAAGCGGCACAGACGCTGACGGTGAAAGCCGCTAGCCTGGAACTGGATGCGTACTCCCTGTCTGGCGGCAACCAGCAGAAGGTTGTATTGGCCAAGTGGCTGATGTCCAAGCCAAAGGTCCTGATCCTGGATGAGCCCACCCGCGGTGTTGATGTGGGAGCCAAAAGCGAAATCCACAGCCTGATGGGGCGCTTTGCCAGCGAGGGCATGGCCATTGTGATGATATCATCCGAATTGCCTGAGATCATGGGCATCAGCGACCGCATCCTGATCTACCGCGAAGGCAGGCTGAACGGTGAAGTGATGCGCCAGGATATCCTGAGCGGCAAGGAGAACCAGGAAACGGTCCTTGCGCGCGAGTTTTGACTGTGAGGAGAATGCAAATGATCAATGCGGATCGACCCAGCAGGAAACTTTTACGGGTGGACCAGACGGGGCTGGCCCTCTTCATGCGCAGGTACGGCATCGGTATCGTCATGCTGGGCATGATTGTGCTGCTGTCGGTGATTTCACCCACCTTTCGCAAACCCAGCAATGTGATCAGCATCCTGTTGCAGATATCCATTAACGGCATTCTGGCGCTGGGCATGGTATTTGTCATCACCGCGGGCGGCATTGATCTGTCCATCGGCTCGATGCTGGCGCTCACCAGCGTGATCGTAGGCGTGGTGCTCAACAGCACGGGCAATATCGCGCTGGCCTGCATCCTGGCGATCAGTGCCACCACCCTCTTTGGACTGATCAACGGTCTGCTGATTGCCAAGTTTCAGATGTTCCCCTTTGTGGTTACGCTGGCGACGCAGCTGGTGATACGCGGCGTAGCGTACATCATATCGGGCGGGTATTCCCAGTCGCTTGCCAATGCGGACTTCAAGAACATCGGCAACGGCAAGGTATTCTCCACGATCCCCATTCCCGTTGTCATCCTGTTCGTGATTGCGCTGCTGGCCTATGTGCTCATGCACTGGACACTGTTTGGCCGATATACCTACGCGGTGGGCGGCAACATCAACTCCGCCATCGCATCCGGTGTAAATGTATTCTGGACGCGGGTGTTCTCCTTTGTGATTATGGGCTTTTGCGCGGGTGTTGCGGGCGTGATTATGACCAGCCGCATCTCCGCCGCCCAGCCCAACATCGGCGTGGGGTATGAGACGGATGCCATCGCTGCCTGCGTGATTGGCGGCACCTCCTTTGCAGGCGGGATCGCCACCATCCCGGGAACCGTGATTGGCATTGTGATCATCGGCCTGATCTACAACGGCATGAACCTGGTGGGCATCAACTCCTATATGCAGACCATCACCAAGGGCTTGCTGATCATTGGCGCGGTGATGCTGGATATGTTTATCAACAAGCGCAAGTAAGGTTGAATTCGACTGCCGACTGGCAGTTAGAATAAAAAACAGGAGGTATCCAAGTATGAAGAAACTGTTTACCCTGCTGATGGTCCTGTGTATGCTGCTGGGAATGGCAAGCTTTGCGGCTGCCGAAGATGACGAGTTCATCGTTGGCTACATCGCAAAGAACACGGTCGACGCTTTCCATGCGACCATCAACAATGCTGCCAAGGTTGCGCTGGATGCGCTGGTGGCGGACGGCACCATCGACAAGTGGAACCTGTACGACGGCCTGACCGATCCCGTAACGCAGAACAACCTGTTGGAAGATGCCCTGAACATGGGCGCTGACCTGATCATCCTCCTGCCTGCCGAGGCGGCCGGCTGCGCACCGATCCTGGAGCGCTGCAAGGAAGAGAATGTGCCGATCATCGTTGTCAACTCCATGACCGACAACACCGCCGAGCTGGCCACCAGCTATGTGGGCAGCAACGACGTGCAGGCCGGTGAAATGATGGCGGACTTCGTTGTGGAGCAACTGCCCAATGGCGGCGGCTACGGCCATCTGCAGGGCATTATCGGCAACAGCGCGCAGATTCAGCGCGGCGAAGGCCTCCACAAGGTACTGGATGTCAACCCCAGCTGGAAGCTGCTGGATGGCTGTGAGCAGACTGCCGAATGGCAGGCCGAAAAAGCCGTGAAGTTTGCCGAGGACTGGCTTGCCAAGTACGGCGACCAGCTCAACGCCATCATCTGCGATAACGACGACATGAGCTCCGCTGTGCAGGCTGCCATGAACGCCGCCGGCCGCAGCGACATCGTCTGCATCGGTGTGGACGGCAATGCGGGCCCCCTGGCCATGGTAAAAGCCGGCGAACTGAAGGCGACCGTGTTCCAGGATGGCGCTGGCCAGGTGACCACCGCGATCGGCCTGATCAAGGACATCAAGGAAGGCAAGACCGTTGAGAAGAACGTCACCGTGCCCTTCGTGCTGGTAACTTCTGAGAACGTGGACGAGTACCTCAAGTAAAACACCATATCAGCCTGGGCCGGTGAGGGCGACCTCTCTGGGTCCAGGAAGCCCCAAAGCAGCCCGCCCCTAGGAAGGAGGCGGGCTGTTTGTGCTTGCGGAAGAATATTTGCACAAATACAGGGATGGGCTCATCTGTATATTCTTCTATGACAGAGAGTAGGCGGCGATCCCGATGAAGAGAGCCAGGGACAGCAGCGTTTGAACAGAAAGTGTGGTGGAGATGTACTCTCCATGGCCTGTCACGTCCGCATACAGAGGGATAATGAAGGGCGCGGGCATGCTGTATGCCAGCAGCATCGCAACAAAGAGCGGCTTGTCAAAGGGAATGAAATGAAAAACAATGAACGCACTTGCCACCAGAAGGGAGACCATCACGGCAAGACGCAAACCGACGGTTTTGAGCACCGGCAACAGCAGCGATTTTTCAAAGCTCAGTTCATATCCCACGATGATGAGAATGAGCGCGCTGGTGGGCGCGGCGATAAACTGGATTACATCCTGGAGGATGGCGCCCACCGGGGAGGTGAGCACCCATTGTCCAATGCCCAGCATGCCCAGCAGCGCGCCCAGCACGATACATACAAACACAACATTGTGCAGCATGTTCTTTCCCAGTATTCTCAGGTCCGTCTTCTCTCCGCCGGTTGCTTTCAGCGCGGCCAGAAAGACCGTGAATGCACAAAAGGTCTGCCCGATATCCACCATAGCGAAGAGTTGGGTTTGTCCGGCATACAAAAGCCCAAAGAGAGCATAACCCAGCATGCCGCCCTCAAAGTTCGTCAGCAGAAAGGGCAGAAATTTCCCATAGGGCTTCACCAAGCGCCGCAGCAGAAAACCCAGCGCCAACCCAAGCACACAGGACAGAAACACGACGGCAAAGGTGAGAGCGATTCTGCCTGAATACTGGGCAGTGAGAAACGCAAAGAACAATACGGCAGGAAGCGTCACATTTCCAACCACTGCCTTCAGTCCTGCAAGACCGTCGCTTCTAAAAACCTTCCGATGATTACACAGGCATCCCAGCCCAAAGGTGATGAGTACCGGCAGCGCCATCCGTAAAATCGACAAGACCATGCGATCTGCTCCTTCGCGCGTTACTCCAGAAGGGGACTGAGGTCATTGTAACGCGAACGGTGGGCGGTGGCAAGATTGGTAATCGCTTCATCCCAATCCGACGATTTTTTACAGATTGATTAAAATTCTACAATTACTTTATCAATTTACCGTAATTTGACAAAAAATGGAAGGAGAACACAGCTGTATGTCGAAAGCGAGGTGTGTAGATACAATAGAGAACAATTGAAAACATCCCTTAATCTATGCAAATCGCCCGGTATGCCGGGACAGATTCATGGAGGACTATTCTCATGAAACGGCTATTGCAGAAGGCTCTCTCGTTGTATGTGGTGTTCTCGTTGCTTTGGGGTTCCTTCCCTGCCATGGCGCTAGCGGAGGAATTGGAGGAAGCGCTGCCAACAGCGACAGCGGAGATAACCCCCGAGCCTACGCCTGACCCTGCGCCAAAAGCGACGGCAGAACCCACAGCTACGCCAGGCCCTACGGCTACGCCAGAGCCCACAAATACGCCAGGGCTCACGCCTATGCCAGAACCCACTGCGGAAGCGACAGCCGGGACGCAAACAACCGTACCTCCGGTTGATACAGCCACTCCGGAAGCGACGGCTGCCCTGGAGGTGACTGCCACAGCGGAAGTGACCGCCACCCCGGATATGGCTGCCCTCCCGGAAGCGACCGCCATCCCGGAGGCTTCTTTGCAGCCGGAGGAGAGCCTTTCGCTGCTGTCGGCCATGGAGCTTGAAACCCCAGCCATTCCTTGGCTGGAGGGATTTGAGCTGAGCCTAGAAGAAGAGGGGATCGTGGTTACCGGCTACACCGGCGCAGATTCCTTCGTCACTGTGCCTGACAGTGTGGGCGAGTGGCCGGTGACAGCCATTGCCACAGGCGCATTTGCCGACAATGACACGCTGGCAAGCGTGGAGGTTGCCCAAGGCATATTGCGGCTGGAAAACCGCGCTTTTGGCAATTGCCCCGCCCTGGAGCATCTTGCCCTGCCTGCCAGCTTGACTTATATCGCCCCCGGCGCTGTGCAAGACTGCCCCCTGGTTGTGATCAGCGCACCGGGAGGCAGCGTTGCCGCAGATTTTGCCGCTGCCTATGCTGCTGAACGGGTTGATGATAGTCCGCCTGAGGAGCCTGAAGAACCATCTGGGGAGGAGTACGGCGACTTTGGCCTCTGCTTCCGAGTGGAAAGCGACATTGGCTGCGGCATGCCCGCCGCGCTTTTTGGCGGAGAGTATATCAACTCCTTTGATGCCAGCCTTTGCCTTGCTGAGGGTACACAATTGGATGGCTTTACTGTCCTTGAGTTTGAATCCCGGACTCCTGACATCCTGGAGGTGGAATGGAAGGCGGAGGGAGAACGTATACGGTTCAGGCTCTTCCCCAGGGACATTGGCCGCGCCCAGCTTTTCATCAGCTTGCAGGACAATCGCGACGTCATCTATGAGCAGGATTTCTTCATTGATCTGGAGGAGCTGCCGTACGTATGGGAACAGCCCATCCTGAAGGTAAACGGTCTGACGGATGACAATGAGCTGATAGTCGGCCTCAACGAGGCCTTCTGTGTGGACTATACCCTTGAAGGCCCCAATGCGGAAAAGTTTATGGATTATATAGCGCTTTCGCCCAACATGGAGCATCATGAGCGTTACTTTCAAGACCTTAGCCCTACCCGGAAAAGCATTACCGCGCCGGGCACCTACCCTGTGCAGCTATGTGCCGGTTATCGCAATTTACGGGTCTTCAATTTTTTCTTTATTGTGGTGAAGGATGCGGACGGCAGCATGCCCCCCCGTCCCCTGGAGGATGAATTCTACTTTACCCAAAACGTCACCCCCCTGTACTTCGCGCCGGCCTTTGCAAAGGAGATTCGCATTGGAGAGGTTGAGCTGGCATACGGCAGCTCCTATGAAGCATCCCAGGTGGACTACCGCCTGGAGTTCCTGGATGAGGGGGAACCTTCCGCCCAGATGCGCCTGGAGGAAGGAGCTGACTACCAGTCCGACAGTTATCGCGCGCTGCTGGTACGCCCAAACCCTGAGGGCGCGCCGGGTATCTCCCGCTATCGGCTCATTGCCACCATCCAGGAAGAGGGCCAGGGTCCTGTGAGGTTCGGCAAAGAATTGATGGTGGATATGCAGGAGATCAACACAAGCCAGTTGCCGGGGAGTCCCCTGACGCTGACCGATCATGAGATCCGCCTGTCCTATGAGCCGGGCCGTACGAAGTATGATGTCTCCTGGCCAGGCATTGTGCTGCCGGAAGGCAAGGCTTTCCCGGAAGGAAGCCATTTTGATTTCTACGTTGTGGAATCCGATGGCAACTGGTACCCTTTGTCGGACCTGAGAGAGGAAGCAGCTTGGGAGGCCATCATCAGCGGACAACGGTTCCCCGGCACTCATTACGCCAGCGGCGGCCCCCGTGCGTTCGATCTGCGCTATGTGGTGAATAAAGGCAACCTTTACTGGTATGGTGAGTTTATGCTATACCATGGTGTAAATCCCAACGATGCTTCGCTTCTGTTTCGTGTTAATACACCCGGCGAGATGTACTTTGGCCAGGGGGCCGAGTGCGATGTGTGGCTTGGCAGCTTTCGCAGCGACCTGGAGCTAAATGTGCAGGACTATGGCTTTGAGCTGCTTGAAGGTGACGATGTTCTCTCCGGGGTGAGTGTATATACGGACGATGACTATGACCATGGCGGGCAGGTCTACACGGAGATTGGGATGAACGGCAGAATCCTGGGTCTTGGAAGAGCGGTGATTCGGCTTTGGGTCCAGGTGGATGGAACCGTCTATTCCCGCGACATTGCCTATGAGGTCAAAGAACCGCCCCGGGAGCTGCCCACGGATTTGACCCCGGTGGGCGGAGATGTACTCACCGTAAAGGCTGGCGAGCGCTTCAGCCTCCCCCGGATGGAGGAGGATCTTGAAAGCCTGGGCTGTGCCTGGTATCACAGGCTGTATATCCAAAACGACGGCCAAAGGCTCCGCGACAACGGCATCCGGGGCGCGCACGATCTATGCGGGGATACGGAGTTCTGGGTCGAAGAATCTGGCCGTTATCCACTGGTGTATGAGTTCAGAGCCGGCGGAAACTATTGCATCCGAAAAATGATGACCCTGAGGGTGACCAATGAGGAGGGCAGTATGCCCTCCACCCAGGTGCTCCTGCGCACCGATCAACGGCGTACCTGGGTGCCCACATTAACCGGCAGTGACAACGGCGACACCATCTATGAACTGGGCGCTGCCTATGCCCACGGCGTGCAGCTGTTGGAAACCGACCGGGAGGAATGGACCTGGACCATCGAGCCTGGTTCCACGGGCAGGTTTGTCAGCCTGGAGACAACGGATCTGTTCCGCGGCAATGGCCATGAGGCTTCCCGGATGGTGCTCCAGGGCATATACCCGGTGGAACCCGGCTTTGTAACGCTGAAAGTACATTATGAGGCCTTTGATGAGGACAACAACCTTATTTATTCATCTGACGATGCGAAAACCAACTATTGGACTTTCGAGCTGCGGGACAGCTATGTGAAGCCTAAGCTTCGCTTCCAGGGCATGACAGAGTATGCTGCGGATGAAAACGGCCGTGTCCGTGTGAACGCGTTGCAGCCTTCCTTTGATGGAATGGATGAGGTGGAAGGTTTTGAACCTTTCAGCAGCAGTTTTTATTTTGTATCCGGCCCTGACTTGGACACTGCCAGGATGAATCCGTTTGGAGATGGAATGGAGGATTCCGGCTGCGACATCGATCTGAACCCCGACAAGCCCGGCACCTACGTGCTTTGCCAACGCGTCTGGTCTGGGACGGTGGGATACGACCTTTACGGGGTTGGGCGTATCCGCATCATCGTGGGAGGTGAGGAACATGCCGGTGTGAGCATCCGTGCAGAAAACCGGTATCCCTTGACTGTCAGCAAACAATGCGATGGCTTGACCATTCCCGGCGATTTCTATCCCCAGGGTGTTGTATTGGGCGATGAACTCACCTGGACCATCCAGCGCACCTCGGGTACATCGGCAGATATGGTGATCTACGCCGATCACTCGTACTGCACCCGTCAACTCACCGCCACCGTGGGGCCGGACAACGATAAGCCCAGGGTCCGGCTATCGGTGGTGGATTGCAGCGATGTGGGACAATCAAGCTTCCGCCTTTCCCTGAAGGTTGACACCTCCGACGGAAAGACCTTCACGGCCGAGACCGAGTTTGCCGTCAATGTTGTGGACGACATGGCTCTTCCAACACTTCACGCCGAGCAGACTTTTTATGAGATCAAGGCGGGAGAGAGCTTCACCATCCCGCAGCCGGACATAACCTTGCCGGAGGGTGTGGATGAGGAGCAGGTGAACCGCTTCTGGAGTGTGGACCCCGGTGTGTACAACTATACCTGTTTTGACGAAGACGAGGGCAAGCTCAACCTGAACCTGTACGCCCTGCAGCCCGGCTGTTACTCAGCGCGGTTCTGCGCTTTATTGGGGCTTGCCATCACCGCGGTGGATTATCAGATTGTCGTAGGTAAGCCTTCCGGTTCTCCCAGGCTGCTTCTCAAAGACCCCTCCGGCGGGAATATAAGTGACCTGAACGCGACGCTTTGCAGTGACCCGGGTCTTTGGGGTTGCATCGGCTATGCTGTATTGGAGGGCGCAGTCTTTGCGCCGGAGGACGAGATTGCCTTCAGGGCGGAAAACCTTTCCAGCGGCAGCAACATTCAGGTGAGCCTGGCACAGCACACCCGTACCTCATGCCAGGTCAGGGCGCTGTATCGCCAGGACTGCAAACCCACCGAAATGTTTCAGCTGACCGTTACCCGAAACGGCGAGGAAGTGGCCCACACCTCCTTCATCCTGAGTTCTCCCACCGCCATCATCGGAGTAGAGGAAATCACCCTTCACCATGAAGGGCCGGATACCTTGCTTGGA
>JAAYDR010000060.1 GCA_012729115.1 Clostridiales bacterium
CTTTAAAGACCCCTGCCGCCATTCTATTTTCTCTTCTTTTCCTTCCTCTTTCCCATACTAACATCCGGCATTTCTCTATGTATCTTCTACTCCTTTGCCACTGTGGATGTTACTCTGGGAATTAACCGAAATGTCGTCAGGAGGCCAAAATATCCTTACCCTGAGTGAAAGTATACACCGGGAACGGTTGGGAAGCGCTTTCTTGCACGCTTGTGTCCGGCCGGGGGAAGTGATATGCTTACCGGGATGAATCCAATGTTTGCCGCAAGGAGGATGCCCATGCCCGTGTGTACGCTGTGCCCCAGAAGCTGCCATGCCCCCAGGGAGGACGATTCTGGGCTTGGTTATTGCGCCATGGGCTGGTTGCCAGTGGTGGCCCGGGCGGCCGCCCATGATTGGGAAGAGCCCTGTATCAGCGGGACCAGAGGCAGTGGAACGGTCTTCTTCAGCGGTTGTCCTCTGGGCTGTGTCTTTTGCCAGAACGCGCCCATCTCCCACCGGGGAGCAGGCGTCAGGATGACGGTCCCCGAACTGGCGGAGCTGTTCCAGCGTGTGGAAGACTTGGGGGTTCATAACCTGAACCTGGTGAATCCGACCCATTTCGCGCCGGTGGTGCTGGAAGCCCTCACCCTGGCCAGGCCAAACATCCCCGTGGTGTGGAACAGCAGTGGCTATGAAACTGTGGAGATGGTCCGCTCCGCCCGGGGGCTGGTGGATGTGTTTTTGCCAGACTTCAAGTATGCCACGGCGGAAACGTCGGCGGACCTGGCCCATGCCCCGGACTATTTTGAAGTGGCAACCAAAGCCATCACGGCCATGTGTGAGCAGACCGGAGAAGCAGTATGGGACAGGGAGGGGCTTTTGCTGAGGGGCACCTTGGTCCGGCATCTGGTGCTGCCCCTGAGGGTCAAGGAAAGCCTGACCATTTTGGACACCATCGCCGCGCGCTTGCCCCCCGGCACACCGGTTAGCCTGATGCGCCAGTACACCCCCATGAACGAGTCGAAGATTCCTGGCCTTGACCGGCGGCTTACCCTCCGGGAGTACGCCAGAGCCCGGGATCACATGAAGGAATTGAGTCTGCCCGGCTACTGCCAGGGGAAGGAGGCCGCAGATGCCGCCTTTACCCCGGCCTTTTTGGACCGGGAAAGCACCCGCCTATTTCCCCACACAGAACCGTGAAAAGATATCGTCCAGCAGCCTTTCATCCACACTCTCCCCTGTGATGCGCCCCAGCAGATACAGAGCATCATGGAGATCCACAGCCACAAAATCCGTGGGTTGACCGCCTGCCAGCGCCTCCCGGGCCTGGATGAGCCTGTCCAGCGCTTCCCTTGCCACGGCCATATGCCGCTCATGAGTGAGCAAGAGCTGCTGTGGTACCTGGAGGAAGCCGCGTAGATAATCCCGCACTGCGGCAAGCCCTTCCCCCGTCTTCGCGGAAACCCTCAGCAGCGGCCGTCCTGCCGCCAGGGTCACCACCTCTTCCATTTCCAGGGCCAGGCTCAGGTCCTCCTTGTTGAGCAATACGGCACTGGGGCAGGGCAGGGGTGTCAGGATCATGGCCTGCTCCTCCTGGTCCAGAGGCCTGGAACCGTCCACCAGCAGCAGAGCCACGTCCGCCTGGGAAACTTCCCGCCAGGCCCGCTCCACCCCTATGCGCTCCACCCGATCTTCGCTTTCTCTGAGCCCGGCGGTGTCCGTAACATGAACGCAAAGCCCATCCAGAAAAAAGCTGCCGTGGAGCACGTCCCGGGTGGTGCCGGGAACCTCGGTGACAATGGCCCGCTCCTCTCCAAGCAGTGCGTTGAACAGCGTGCTCTTGCCGGCGTTGGGCCTGCCGCACAAAGCCACCCTGAGACCCTCCCGCACAATGCGGGCGCTCCGCTCGTCAATGGCTCCGGACAGCCTTTTGATCAGTCCGTCCAGCCCACCGGCCAGGCCCTCCAGGGCCTCCTCCTGGCTGATTTCCTCAGGGTAGTCGATATGGGCCTCCAGCGCGGAAAGCAGATCCAGCAGCTCCCGCTGGGCGTCCAGCACAAAGCGGCTTTGGCCGCCCATCAGCTGGGCTTCCTCCGCCCGAAGGGCGACGGCGGACTGGGCCTGAATGATTCCCATCACCGCCTCAGCCTGGGCCAGATCCATGCGCCCATTGAGGAAGGCCCGGCGGGTAAACTCCCCCGCCTGGGCAGGACGCGCCCCCAGGCTGACCAGCAGCTTCACGCACAGGGCAGCGGCTACGGAGCCTCCATGGGTGTGGATTTCGCACACGTCCTCCCGGGTATAGCTCCTGGGGGCCAGCATGACCACCCCCATGACCTCGTCAATTACCTGATCGCCCTCAATCAGCTTCCCCACCATCAGGCGGTGGCTTTCATAGGGGGGGGAATACGCTGCAGAACGGAACACCCGCTCAAAAAACTCCACGGCCCGGCTGCCGCTGATGCGGACGATGGCCACGGCCCCCTGACCTGCCGCTGTGGCGATGCCCACAATGGTATCTCCGTTATCCATCGGCCCACTTCCTTTCTTGCGCTTTTATGTTCTTATGATATCATGGGAGCAGCGGTTTTTCAATTTGACCGGAACCACAAAGGAGGCCGAACCATGTCCAATATCCAGCTATGGACCGGCCGGGCCCACCGCCTGCTGGGCCCGCTTGTTGCCGCCATCGGTGAAAAGTATCAACGGGGGGAACCCTGTCTGTGGCTGGTGCCCGAGCAGTTCACCCTTCAAGGAGAGCGCGAACTGCTGGATCGCTTGCATTTGGATGGTTTCTTTACCATTGAGGTGCTGTCTCCCTCCCGCTTCAGCGAGCGGGTACTGGCGGCGGCGGGCAGTGACGAGCGCCTGCCCCTCAGCGCTCCCGGGCGGCAGATGGCCATCCGGCTGGCCCTGGAACGTTGCGAAGAAGACCTTGGCTATTATGCCTCCTCCGTACACCGGCAGGGCTTTGTGCAAAAACTGGCATCCCTGCTGGCTGACATGAAGCAGGGGGGGCTCACTCCGGAAACAATGCGGGAGTATGCGGAAGCTGCCCCGGAAAGCGCTGAAAAGTGGAAGGATCTTGCCACCATATTCGCCTCCTACGAACAAATCATCAAGAACCGGTTCAGCGACGGGGATGACCGTATGCGCTACGTGGCTTCACGGCTGGCAGAAAGCGGCTTGCTGCAGGGCCGTCACGTTTTTGTTTATGGCTTTGACACGCTGCCTGAATCCTTGACCCAACTGCTGGCAGCCATGGCACCCCTGTGCGAAAGCCTTGTCATCGGGTTGATCTGCGACGGGGAAAGCGCTCCGGACGGGGAGCTGTACCTGCCCGTCCGTCAGAGCATAGGTCGTTTCATGGCGATGCTGCAGGAGCGGGGCCTCTCCTCCAGGCTGTGTCCCCTGCCCGCCACACGCCTTGCCGCCGCCCCGGCCATCCGGCATCTGGACGAGACCCTATTCGCCCATCCAGCCCATGCCTTTGGGCAACCCCAGGAGAATGTGTTCCTCTCCCGTCATCAAAATCCTTTTGAGGAAGCCACCTTCGCGGCCCGCCAGATTCTGCGCCTGGCTGGGCAGGGCGTTGATTTGGAGAAAATCGCCCTGCTGTACCCACAGCAGGCGGATTATGCCTTTGCGGTAAGCGCTGCGCTGAGGGACGCGGAAATCCCCTTCTACACGGACCAAAAGCTGCCCGCCACTTCTCATGGGCTCATCCGGTTTTTGCTGCACAGCCTGCGGGCCATTGCCGGAGGATATCAACAGGAGGACATGCTGGGAATTCTCAAAAGCGGCTATGCGCCCCTCTCCTTTGAGGAAGCCTGCAAACTGGAGAATTACGCCCGCGCATACGGCATCCGCCAAACCCGCTGGACAAAGCCCTTTACCAGGGGAGAACGGGAATATGCCGCTGCCGCAGAAGAGCTGCGCTCCCGTCTGATGAAACCCCTGCAAAAAGCCCGGGATGCGCTGGTGGCTGCCCGGGATACCCAATCCTCCCTGGCAGCGGTCTTTGGCCTCCTGCAGGATGCCGGAGCATACGATACACTGAAAAGGGAAGAAGAGGCCCTTTTGAAAAATGGCCTCCAGGTGCGTGCAGGCCAGAACAGCCAGGTCTGGGAAACCGTACTGGCCATTCTGGATCAACTCCACGGGCTGCAAAACGGAGCCAGGATTCCCCTTAAGCATATTGCCGGGCGCTTGGAAAGCGGCTTTGCCTCCGTGTCCCTGGCATCACTGCCTCCCGCGGCCCATATGCTTCATGTAGGGACCCTGGGCCATTACCTCTGCGGGGAAATGGAGGCGGTCTTCCTGATGGGACTGGGTGACCGAGCCCTGGAGCGTTCAACGGAAAGCCTTCTTACTGAAGAGGAGCGCGCCCATGCCCAGACTGCCACCGGGACCTTTCTGGGCATGACCGACGATAGCCGGGCCACCTTTGCCCGGCTGGATTTGAAGCGGGCCATGACGCTTCCCTCCCGGCTGCTGTTTTTAAGCCACGCAAAGGTCTCCCCCCAGGGAGAAGCCCTGCGGCCCTTGTCATTGCTCTCCACCCTGCAAAAGCGCCTCCTGGGGGATATGCCGGAAAGCCCTGTGCCTGTATCAGAACTTCCCCTTACCGCCACCCAGGCACTGGCGGAGCTGAGCCTGCGCCTTGGCGCCTTGTCCCAGGGGCATGGCGAGGTCACGCAACTGTCGCCCCTGTGGCAGGCCCGTCTGCAAGCCCTGCTGGACAATCCCGCCACGGCTCAGGCTGCCATGCGTCTCCTTTCCGCACTGACTCCGCGGCCACAGACCCAGCCCCTCCCTCCCAGAGAAGCGAGGGCGCTGTTTGGGGACCAGGTGCTCTCTGTGAGCCGTTTGGAGGAGTTCGCCCAGTGTCCCTTCAAGCACTTTGTGGAATATGGGTTGAGACCCCAGGTCGTGAGGGAGTGGAAGGTGGAGCGAATGGATACCGGCAACTTCTATCACGCAGGCCTGGACAACTTTGCCAAATTGGCCAAACAGCATACCTCCTTCCCCCACATTCCCGACGAGGAGGCCATCGCCATGGCCGATGCCTCTGTGGACCCCCTGCTGGAGGAACTGATGCAGGGACCCATGGGAGACGGAGCCATGAGCCAGGCAATTTTTGAACGGGCCCGACAGACCCTTCGCCGGGCGGCGGTCACCATCACCCGGCATCTGGCAGCCGGGCGCTTTGCCCTGGATCGTACGGAGGCCGCCTTCGGCTATCCGGGGGGTATGCCCCCCATCGTGCTGGTGCTCCCTGACGGCAGTCAGGTGATGCTTCGAGGCAAGATCGACAGGATCGACCGATACGATGCCCCGGAGGCCACCTACCTGCGGGTAATCGACTACAAGAGCAGCCACCGGGATGTGGATGCAGCCAAAACCTGGTGGGGATTACAATTGCAGCTTCTGCTTTACCTGGACATATGCGTGTCATCCACGCCAAACGCCCTTCCCGCCGGAGCGTTCTACTTCCATGTGGCGGATCCTCTGGTGGAAAGCGCTACCGATGCTCAGGCAGCGGTGGAGGATGCGCTGCGGGAACTGCTGCAACTCAAAGGGATCGCACTGGCGGATGTGGAGATCATAAAAGCCATGGATGAGCAGGAAAATTCCATGGTTTTACCCAAGATGCTGGACAGCAGCGGACAGTTCAGGCCAAGCGCCAAGGCCGTAGACCTGCAGCAGTTGCAGGCTCTGCTTGCCCATGCCCGGGAGACAGCCGCTGCCCTGGCTTATGGCATCTTCTCCGGACAGACCGACATATCTCCCACCCAAATTGGAGATACCACCACCTGCGATTATTGCGACTACCGCCCCATCTGCGGCTTTGACCCCTCCTCTGGGGAAGCGGCCTATCGGACTTTGCCCACCATGAACATGGCAGCGCTGCGGGAACAATTGTCGGGGGAACCTGCGCAGCCCGAAGCGCAGAAGTTACAATGATTCCCTGGCAAGCGGTTGTAATTTATCGCTGATTCATGTATAATAAGACCGTAGAGTGGTTTCAGCACGACCTGTATCCCCAGGATTTTCCTGCGGCGGCATGTACACCGCCACAGACATCTTATCAGAAATCAAAAAAAGAAGGGGGCGTTCCCATTGATTCAGGTGATTGCCGGCAAGAAAGGCACAGGAAAGACCAAGAGGCTGATTGACATGACCAACCAGGCTTCCCAGGAAAGCCATCATGACATCGTTTTTATTGACGACGACAACCGGTATATGTTTGATCTGCGCCACGAGGTCCGCTTTGTCAACGCCGGGGAGTACCAACTGGAAAATGACCGCATGTTCATGGGTTTTTTGTACGGTACCGTGGCTCAGAACTTTGACGTGGGTTTGATTTTTATTGACGCCTTTAAAAAGCTCTTCAAAGCGGACCTGTCCGACTCCCAGTGGTTCTTCCAGAGGCTGGAGGACCTGAGCGAAAAGCACAGCGTGGATTTTGTAATCTCCATCAGCGAAGATGCCGACGAGCTCCCTGATTTCATCAAAAAATACGTCATTTGAGGCTGCCCTTTACATCAGTCTCCCAAACGTGTATCATAAAGCTGCCAGAGACCGGCAGCTTTCTTTATACAGACAATCCAAACGGGCCGCAGCGCCCGCAGGAGGATGATCGCATGTCCTTTTACTCCACCCGGGGCGGTGCCTGTGTAACCGCGTCCCAGGCGATCCTATGGGGCCTGGCCCATGACGGCGGGCTGTACGTGCCCTCCATGTTTCCCCAGATACCCCTTGACCGCATCGCCGAGTTTGGGAGCAGCAGCTATCAGCACAGAGCGGTTCGGATTTTACACGCCTTTTTGGAGGATTACTCCATCGGGGAAATTGAGGAGGCTGTGAATCTTGCTTATGCCTCCCCCGCCTTTGATGATCCCGCCATCACACCCGTGAAATACCTGGACCGTCAGACCTACGTGCTTGAGCTATTCCATGGCCCCACCTTGGCCTTCAAGGACATCGCGCTTAAACTCCTGCCCCATCTGATCGCTCTGGCCGCCGAAAAAAATGACGAGAAGCGGGAAATCAGCATTTTGGTAGCCACCAGCGGCGACACCGGAAAGGCTGCTCTGGAGGGCTTTAAGGACGTGCCCGGCACCAGCTGCACCGTGTTCTATCCATATGGCGGGGTCAGCTCCATCCAGGAGCTGCAGATGACTACCACAGGCGGCTCCAACACCCACGTGCTGGGCGTCAGGGGCAACTTTGACGATACGCAAAATGGGGTCAAGCGGCTGTTTACCGACAAGGCCTTCCATGAGAAGATGAACGCCATGGGGAAGCTTCCCTCCTCGGCCAATTCCATCAACTTTGGCCGTCTGGTCCCCCAGGTGGTGTATTACTTCTCCGCATATGCCGATCTGGTAAATTCCGGAGCGATCCGCATGGGGCAATCCATCCATTTTGTAGTGCCCACCGGCAACTTTGGCGATATCCTTGCCGGGTACTATGCCAAGCAAATGGGACTGCCGATCGGACGTCTGATCTGCGCCAGCAACCGCAACAACGTGCTCACGGATTTCTTTACGGACAGCACCTACTATACCCATCGCACCTTCTTTCAGACGCTGTCCCCCAGCATGGACATCCTGATCTCCTCCAACCTGGAAAGGCTGCTATATGAAAGCGCCAACCGGGATCCCAACCTGGTGAAGACCTGGATGACCCAGCTGGCGGAGTCCGGCAGTTTTTCTGTGGGCGTTCAGCGGCTCAAAGCCCTGCAAACCACCTTCTGGGCAGGGTATGCAGACGACAACATGACCATGGAGGAAATCCATACCGTGTATGAGCGCAAAGGGTATGTGATGGACCCCCATACCGCTGTGGGCAGCCGCGTTCTGGCCCAATACCGGGACCGGACCAACGATCCCACCACCTGCGTGCTGCTGGCTACTGCCAGTCCCTACAAGTTCTCCGATGACGTTCTGCGCGCCCTGTGGGGCTGCGAACGTGCGGCCGGGCTCGACACATTTGCCTGTGCCCGGGAACTGGAACGGCTCAGCGGCGTGCCCATTCCCAAGTCCATATCGGAGCTGAAGACCTTGCCCGTGCGCCACCACTCCGTATGTGAAAAGGATGAAATGGAAGCGGCGCTGCTGAGGGAACTGGGCGGAGAATGACACAATGTGAACCCGATCCTGTCGCGAACGGATAAAGGCCATGATTCCATTACGAAATCATGGCCTTCCTGTATGCGCCGGGAATCCGCCATCGTTACGGATCAGAAACCAGTCGTTTCTCCCCGCTGATTTCCTGGATGGGGCCGATATTCTGCGTTACCTCCACGACACCCAGGTATTCCCCCGCAGCGCTGCGCACGGCGAAGTACCGGATGTAGATGTACTTGTCCCCCATTTTAATCCAAAAGTCTTCATGGTCCTTCCTTCCCGCCTTCAAATCCTCCACGATTTTCTCCACGATATGCATGCTGGCGGGGGGATGGCAATTGGTCACCTTGCGGCCAATCACGGCCTTGGTGCGAGGGAAGAAACGCTCTGCCCCCTGGGAGAAGTATTTCACCGAATCGTCCTTATCCACAAAGGTGATATCAATGGGCAAGGTATCCAGCATCCGGGTCAGTTCTTCCACCGTAAATGCGCCTGTGGGCAATACAATCTCTTCCTGGGCGGCCGCTGCGGGCTGAGCCGTGTCGCCGGCCTGTCCCACAACAGGGTTCCAGACAGGCGGCGGATCGATCAGGCAGTACCCAATTTCCGCAGTTTCGTCGGCAATGCGCTTCCATTCGTCCTGGGTGAGATTTTCCGTCAGCATGGGCAGCATGATGTTCTCTTCCTTGAAGATCATTTCCGTGATCCTCACCAGCACATCTTCCGCCGCCTGCCTGAGCTGGTCATCATCGGCCGTCCCTGCCTGGGCCTGGACCGCCTTGAGCTGGGCGCGGATCTCGTCGTCCACACCCCACATCACCTTGGGCGGCGCAGTGATTCCATACCGCTCCATGTAGGGAAAGAGCAGGTTTTCCTTCTTGGCATAGTGCTCATGGATTGCTCCCAGGCGTTCCAGCCCCTTGACCGCTCTGTGCCGGGCATCCGCATCCGGCAAGCGGTTGAGCGCTCCCCGGATCTCGGCGATCAAGAGCTCAATGGCCCTGTTTTCCTTCTGCAAGGTATTGACCGGGTGCCCCGGGATATCCGAGGGATCATCCGCCGCGTGAATCTCTTCAATGGATCCCTTGAACACAGCGGCATGCACGTCGCACAGCCGTTGTACCTCCTCCACGGGCAGACCGTTTGCGATCAGGGCCTGCTCCGCCTGCGCGATCTCCTCCGCCGAAACGCCGCCAAAAACCTCCTCAAAGCGCCCCTTCACCTCATCCACGCTCCGGCCTTCGTGCAACTGGCCAATCAATTCCTTTAGCACTGCCTGACGGAATTCCCTGTTGTTAATCGCTTTGCTCATACCGCTCCTCCTCCCGTCACCCGGAAACCCCGTTCTTCAAAAATCCTTCTTAGCAAGTCCAGGTCCACATGCCTCATGGCCGCACCCTTGGGGATCGTCATAAACCGGCCTACGGTGGTTAGCATACCCGGTTTTGTGATCTCCGAAAACCCGGCATCCCGCAAAATCTCAATGATTTGCGGATACTCCGTACACAGCGCATGGAGTGTTTTGTCCAAATCCAGCACCCGCTCCTCCATCCCATCGACCTCCTCCATCAATTCTTACCCCAACATCTCACGAATCTTCTCTGCCACCAAAGGCGCCAGTTTGGCATGATCGGCCTTGGAGTAATGAAGCCCGTCGACGGTATTGAGCTCAAAACACAGCGGTGCGCAGTCCAGAAAGCCGCAACCGTTTCGCTTGGCCAACTCCTTGTAGTGCTTGCCCAGTTCACAGCTCTTGGCATGAGCATCAGGTCCGAAACTGAACCCAAACATCATCTCTCCTATGGCCGGATGAGTGGGAGCGGGAGCGATCACCAGCACCTGAGGCGGCGGGTAACCATAATAGGATGTCTTGCATTCCCCTACCAGTTTCTCCAACCCATAGGCAATCATCCCGGCTGTCAGGTTGAACATGTGCTTGAGTTCGTTGCAGCCGAGCTTTAGCACCACCAAGTCCAGCGGTGCATTTGCATCCAGCGCCACCTGAAGGCTTTCAAGCCCCTGACGACGAGGGAAATAGGGGTCCTCCGCCATGCAGGTACGGGCATTGAGGGCGTTTTCAATGATATGGTACCCATCTCCCAAAAGCATCTGTACCCGCCCTGGCCAGCGCTCCTCCCAGCCCATGCGCTTTACGGTACCCAACTGGGGGTCATAGGTGGCCGCATCAAACCCCCATGTGTTGGAATCGCCAAAAATGAGGATGTTTTTCATTGCTTATCCCTCCCTGTACCAAATTCTTTGTTTTCCTATGAACCTGGGCATAGCTGTGCCCAGGAGCAATACCATTGGTGAGAATTCACGGGTGACACCCCCGGTCACAACCTGCCATCAAACCGGTCCAGTTCAATGACCTGCCCCAGCTTGGCTGAGGCCTCAATGGCGTTTATCACATGCATCACTTCAATGCTATTCTCCAGCGTCACCGCTTCAGGCCTCTTCCCCCTGTCCACACAGTCCAGAAAATAAGCAATCTCTTTCGCATACGCATTGTATTGTTCCGGTTCCATACAGATGGGATCCTGCCCGTCCTTCCAGATCTTCAGGGAGCAGCATGCCCCCTGCCGGTCATTGATGGAATATCCCGCCTGGTAACTGAATTCTGCCGTTGCCTTGCTGCCCATTACCTTAGCGTACATGCTAAAGGGGTAGCCCTCCCGCATGGTAAAGCTGGTCTCCGCCACCCCGCGGGCTCCGCCCTTGTACTCTATGGAGGCAAACACGTTCTGGTAACAGTTTGTCTCATCCCTGGAAGCCAGGGCATACACGTTTTTAGCCGGGCCGAAGAGGCTGTTCATGAAGTCTACATCATGGACCAGCATGTCGTACATGGCCCCACCGCCCAGGATAGGATCGTATAGCCAGTCATTGTCCCAGCGTTGTGCCTGGCTGCACCGGGAAAAGTAGCTCATCCGGATCTCGCCGAACACTCCGGCATCCATCATTTCTTTAAGGATAACGTATCCGCTCCAGAAACGTACAACCATGGCTGTCATATAGCGTATACCCGATTTTGCAACCACGTCCCTCACCCGAGCCGCCTGAGATGCGGTCATGGCGATGGGCTTTTCGCAAAGTACGGCCTTGCCAAACTCCGCGCAAAGCTCCACCAATTCCGCATGGGTATAGGTGGGCGTCGCGATCAGGCACACATCTATCTCAGGCATAGCTTGAAGCATTGAACGGGCATCGGTGAAGCTGCGGCATCGGGCCGCCTGTGCGGCAGCTTCGGCCTTGGCCGCAATCACGTCACATACGGCCGCCAGTTCAGCGTTCTCCAGCATGGAAATGGCGGGGATATGGCTCCTGCTGATCATGCCGCAACCAATCAGACCAATCTGATGCTTCTTCATTTTAATGGCCTCCACTTTTATAGCGCGTGGGAACTGCCTTAAGCACCCGTACTCCCTGACTTTCCAAACGCTCCTGGGCTTCGGAGTCGATGCGGTCGGTAATCAGGGTATTGATTTTTTCCAGACCACAGAGACGGGCAAAGACCTGACGGTTGAACTTGGAGCAATCCGCGACTGCGATCACCTCGTGGGCAGCCTGAATCATCGCGGCCTTGATGTGAATCTCCTCCATGGTGCGGTTGGAGATGCCCCAAGTGAAGTCGATGGCATCGCATCCCAAGAACAGCTTCCTGACCTTAACGCAGTTGATGAACTCAATCGCTTTGGTACCCACAAGGGTGTATACACTGGGAAGCAGCGTGCCTCCGGTCATGATCAAGGAGATATCTCCCCGCTCCGCGATTGCTGCACCGATCTTCAGGTCGTTGGTGATGATGGTCACGCTCCTGGCCTTGATGCGGCTTACGATCTCATAGGTGGTGGATCCTGCGTCCAACATGATAATATCGCCGTCTTCGATCAAATCCGCGGCAAGAGAGGCGATGGCCTGCTTGCTTTCGATGTTCTCCTGAAAACGGATCACGGAGGGAATCTCAATGTTTGGGCTGTGCTGGCGGCACATGGCGCCACCGTGGGTCTTGATGACCAAGCCCCGGGCAGCCAGCTGATTGATATCGTTGCGAATGGTCACCAGAGAGGTTTTAAATACCTTGGCAAGCTCCTGGGTTTTCACGGTATGTTTATCGTTAATGTAGGTAAGCATCCTTTCCTGACGCTCTACTCTGAACAAGTCCCCAACTCCTTTCATCGGTCCTGCCTTCGCTTACGCAAAAGCGCCGCGTTCCTCTGGGGAAGCGTGGCGCGTCTTTCCCGCGGCTATTGGGAAGCCCTCTAGCCGCGAATGGTATGTACCTTGTCCATGAACTCCACAACACGTGCCTTGTCCACGCTGTTTTCAAACTTGCCGTCCTTCTTGAAGGTGGTGCCCACCACCGCACCGTCAGCCACCTTGAGGATCTCCTCGATGGTATCCACCCTGCAGCCGGTATTGGCAAACACCGCGCAATTCTCCACAGCCTTCTTCACCCGGCCTAGAACTCCCATGTCCGCCCCCACTCCGGCAGTCATGCCGCTCACGCAGATGACATCGGGATGGTTGTTAAACACGGTACTTTTAGCAATGTCCGCAACGTCCCGATCCACCAGGTACTTTGCCGCCTCCGGAACGATATTGAACAGCAGCTTGCACTCGTCAATCCCCAGACGGGCCCGGTGGCGGGCCACCGCGCCTGTATTGGTATCCCACAGGCCAAAGTCGCTGGCATATACACCGCTCATGATCTCGCGGATGAACCGGGCTCCTGTGGCGGCAGCCAAATCCAAAGAAGCGAAAGGATCCCACAGCACATTCACCCCAAAGGGAATACGGATGACGGGCATCAACTCACCGATGACCCGAGCCATGGATGCCGTGGTTTCCGCATTGACCTTTTTAAGGTAAGGCATGCTGAATTCATTGGAAAACATGACGGCGTCAACGCCGCCCTCCTGCAGGGCCATGAACTCCCGGTATGCTTCATCCACCACTTTGCGCATCCCGGCTTTGGCATCATAATATGGATCTCCAGGCATGGGTTGGAGATGGCACATCGCAATAATCGGTTTTTTGTTTCCAAATAGATGCTTTATCCATTCCATGGATGGTCGTCCCCTTTCAAGACCCTTTGTTTACAAATATTAGCATAAATCTATGTGTATGTCAATAAATAAAAAGCATTCACAACAAAACGAAAGACTTCATTGGCACTTCCAATTTCTATAGATAATCATTCAATTATGTAAAAAACCCATGAGTATCCGTTGTCCTTACCATTTCTTTTTTATTTCCTTTATGCGATTAAAATTACAAAAAAGTCTCAAAATAGAAATAGAACGATATAAAAACTAAGAAAAGTTTGTCAAGGTTATTGACAACAAATGTGTAAGTGCTGTATAGTCAAAACAGCAAACAAAATGCCGTCGGCCCCGTTCGGCACGGCACAGGGCAAGGAGCAACGCGCCCATGAAACATTCAATGCAAAAAGGCATTAATGTCTGGTCATTTGACCCATCTCTATCCATGGAGCAATGTATGATTTTGGCAAAGGACGCCGGCTTTGAGGGCATTGAGCTGGCCCTGGCCGCCAAGGGACCCTTGAGCCTGGAAAGTACCGATGACGATGCCAAGGCCATCCGGGCCATGGCTGAGAAGGTCGGTATCTATATTAATGCCCTGGCTACGGGTCTATACTGGCAATATTCCCTCACCAGCGATCGCCCGGACATCCGCGAAAAAGCCAAGGCAGTGGCCCGTCGGGAGATGGAACTGGGAAAATTGCTGGGAGCAGACGTGGTGATGGTCTGCCCGGGAGCGGTAGGCGTGGATTTCCAGCCGGCAGACGTGGTGCCGGATGCCAAGGAAATTGAGTTTTTTGCCGGAAGCGAAATCATCGATTACGAGGTGGCTTATCAGCGCAGCCAGGATGCTCTGCGGGAGCTGGCCCTGGATGCGGAGCGCATCGGCATTCGCATCGGCGTGGAAAACATCTGGAACAAGTTTTTGCTTTCTCCCCTGGAGATGCGGGATTTTATCGATGGCATCGGCTCCCCCTGGGTGGGGGTGTGGCTGGATGTTGCCAACATGATGATGTATGGCTACCCACAGCATTGGATTAGAATCCTGAGTCATCGGATTATCAAAGTTCACTTCAAGGACTTCCGTTGCGCAGTTAAAACACTGGACGGCTTTGTAGACCTGCTGGCAGGAGATGTGGATTGGAAGGCAGTGAAGAAAGCCCTGGACGACATCGGTTACGACGGTTGGTGCAATGGGGAGATGTGTCCCACCTATAAGCAATACACGGACCAGATGATCTACAACTGCTCCGCCGCCATGGACTGCATCCTGGAGAGAAAACGCTTTTCCCACTAAGGAAACCGCAAAGGGGAGAGAGGTTTGGAAAACGCAAAGCTAAGGGCAAAAAGCATCACCAAGTCGTTTGAAAGCGACCGGGGAGAACGCACGCTGGTGATCGACGGCATCAGCATGGACATTGCCGAAAAGGAAATGGTAGCGGTGCTGGGGCCCTCAGGCTGCGGCAAGAGCACGTTGATGAAAATCCTCTGCGGTATTCAAAGCGCGACTTCCGGCAGCGTGGAACTTGACGGTGTGGACTATGGCCGGGAACTGCCCCGCTCCATATTGCGTAAATTCGGATTTGTGTTTCAGGGAGACAATCTGCTGCAATGGCGGACCGCCGAGGGAAACCTGCGATTCATCCTGGAGACCATGCATTTAAAGGGACCTCAGTGGCGCAAGCGTGTGGATGAGATGCTGGAGATCGTTGGCCTGCTGCAATACCGCAAGGTCTATCCCCATGAACTCTCAGGCGGTATGAAGCAGCGGGTGGGCATCGCCAGAGCCTTGGTACACAACCCGGAGATCCTGCTGATGGACCAGCCCTTTGGCGCTCTGGATGCCATCACACGCCGCATGCTCACCTTTGAAACCCTGAACATATGGAAGGAAACACAAAAGACCATCATCATGATCACCAACAACGTAGAGGAAGCTTTGCTGTTGGCCAGCCGTGTGTTCATTTTCTCACCGCTGCCGGCTCGGGTGCTGCATGAGGTGGCGATAGACATTCCCTATGAGAAGCGGGATGGGGACGTGGTATCCACACCCCGCTTCCTGGAATTGAAAAAGCACCTGAACGAATTGGTGCGCAGCACCATGGCCGGAGGTGAGAGAAGTTGACAGCGCTCCGACGCAAAAGAAAGCCCCTCCAATGGGTCAACCTGATCGCCCCCCTTGCGGTACTGGCAGCTATCTTCCTTGTGTGCGAGATCATCGCCCGCACCTCGGGCATCTCCGAGTATATCCTGCCTGCTCCCTCCAAAATCGTCACCGGGGTGTGGAACAAGTTTCCGGCAGACATCTCCCCCCATTTTCTGCTGACCCTCAGAGTGACGCTCCTGGGCTTCTTGCTGGCCACAGCCCTGGGTATGGTCCTGGCAGCCCTCATCAGCCAGTCGGGCCTGGTGACCAAGGCCGTATCTCCGGTGATTATTTGGCTGGTGATCACACCGCTGATTACCTTGATTCCTTTGCTGACCCTTTGGCTGGGGTATGATCCCATGCAGCGGGTATACGTGGTGGTCATTCAGGCCACCCCCATCATCACGCTGAACACCCTCAACGGATTCACCAATCTGGACACTGAGAAGAAGGAACTTGCCAAGGCTGTGGGCTGCACCAAACTTCAGCGCTTCTGTAAAATCACCTTCATGAATGCCATGCCTCAGGTGTTCACCGGCATCAAGTTGGGATGTATCAACGCTACCATTGCCGCCCTGTCTGCGGACATCGTCAGCGGCAACATCGGCATGGGATTTAAAATCAAGCAGTACATCAAATACAACAACATTGACCTGGCCTACGGCAGCATCATTCTGGTAGCGCTGATCGGCCTTGTGACGTATTACATCGTGGAGTCCATCGAGCACAAGGTTGTTTTGTGGAAGAACTGACGGGAGATGAGGATTTTGCCTGCGCCAAAAATTGAGTTCCGCAACGTAACCAAGATCTTCCACACCCGCAGCCAGACCATTGTGGCTGTGCAGGACTACAGCATGCAGGTGGAAACAGGGGATTTTGTGTCCATCATCGGCCCCTCCGGCTGCGGCAAGTCCACATTGATCCGCATGCTGGACGGCATCATCCAGCCTACTTCAGGCGAAATATTGATCGACGGCCAGAAACTGGACACCTCCCGCCGACTGCCTCGGGACATCCTTCGCCGGATGGGTTTCATCTTTCAAAAACCAAATCTGCTGCCCTGGTATACGATCCGTCAAAACATAGCGCTGCCAAACAAAATCATGGGCAAGCTCACCAAAGAGGACGAGGCCTATATGGACTCCCTGATTGACATGGTGGGTCTGACCCATTACAGGGATGCTTACCCTGTTGAGGTTTCAGGCGGTGCACTCCAGCGGGCCGGGGTGGTGCGGGCCATGGTGCACAAGCCGGAAATCCTATTGATGGACGAGCCCTTTGGCGCCCTGGACGAGATGATGCGTGAGCAGCTGGACATCGAATTATTGGACATCTGGAAGAACCTGGGCATCACCATTGTCTTTATCACCCACAACGTAGAGGAGGCCGTGCTGTTATCCTCCAGCATCTACGTGATGGGTACCCAGCCGGGGAGGCTGTTGGAGCGCGTGGAGATCGGCCTGCCCCGGCCCAGGGAACTTGGGGTCATCACCACCGAGCGCTTTGCCGCTTATGAGCGAAAGCTGACCGGTCTGATCGGCAAGCTGGAACTGAAGAACATCAAGTAAAGGAGGATATGGAGTATGAGAAAAGCCAGCCGGGTCCTGATGAGCATCCTGGCCCCTGTGCTGATGTTCACATTGCTGTTTGGCTTGTGGGAGTTCATCTGCGTAAGCAATAACATTCCCAAATGGCTGCTGCCCTCGCCCTCAGCTATCTTTTCGAGTATGGCGGCCAATTTTACGGACTTCTTTCCACACATCATGATCTCCTTTGGAACGGTGCTGGCAGGCTTCCTGCTGGCAGTTCCCATCGGTATTGTGCTGGCTACCCTCATCACCAGCAGCAAGACGCTCAGTGCAGCCCTGTCCCCCTACATCATTGTGCTTGTTACCACCCCGTTGGTGACGCTTTTGCCGCTCCTGATGCTCTTTCTGGGCTACGGCCAGAAAGTACGCATCATCGGTGTGGTAATCCAGGCCTTCGCCATCGTTAACATGAACACCTGTACCGGAATCCTCAACGTACCGGTCATCCGTCAGGAGTTGATGCAAAGCGTGGGAGCCACCAAACTGCAGAGCCTGCGCCATGTGATCTATCCCACAGCAGCGCTGGACATCTTTACCGGCGTACGGCTCAGCGCCATCTTTGCCACCACTGCCTGCGTAGCGGCGGAGTATGTGGGCGGCAACGAAGGCCTGGGGTCGTTAATCATCAAGTACGCACAATACCTCAAAACCACAGAATCCTTCGCATGCATCTTCTTTGTCACGATCATCGGGCTGTTCATGTACGGTCTGGTCTCCTTCCTGCAAAAGAAGGTTGTTTACTGGCGCACCTAGGAATCCCCGACGGCTGAGAGCCGTCTGGAAAATAAATAAGGAGGGTACAACCAAAATGAAGAAAGTCCTTGCTCTGGTCATGGTCCTCACATTGGCTCTTCTGGCGGTTCCCGGCTTGGCGGAGATGAAGGAGTTCACTTACGTCGTGCCCCGTACCGTCGAGAGCCTGGAGGATTCCCCTTTCCACATTGCCAAGCGTCTCCTGGAAAAAGAAGGGTATACCATGCATATTCAGGAAGCTTTTGGCACCACCGACAGCAAGATGGTGGCCACCAACCAGGCTCAGTTCTGTGGACCGGGTCCTATGTACATCCTTTCCGCCGTAGCGGAGGGTTTGCCCATCATCGCCGTGGTTGGCTATGATGCCATCAACATCTGGGGCATGGCCGTGCTGAGCAACTCCCCTGTGCAGTCCTTTGATGACATGATCGGCGCACAGGAGAAGTATGGCCGCAAACTCACCGTGGCTCTGGGCGATCCCTCCTGGGAGATGCTCGTTACCCCGACCCTGATTGCCGCAGGCGTGGATGTGGTCAACGACCTGGAGTTCGTCGTGGCCGGCGAAAACCGCTATGTGCAGGTGGCGGAGGGCAAACTGGACATGCTCTTCACCTGGCCGGGCGAGTGCTGGCAACTTCAGGGCCAGAACTATGACTTCGTTTACATCGATGGCAACGAGGTTCTTAAGACCAACTCCAACCCCTTGATTACCTCCACCACGCTGATTGAGACGGAGCCCGAACTGGTGCAGGCCTTCGTGACCGCGATGCAAAAGGCCATCTATGCCGTGCATTACAAGCCGGAGGCCGCCGCCGCCATTATGGCCGATGTGTTCCCCAACATCGACGTAACCTGGAAGGCCGCCAAGTTCATCCAGGAGGGCCGCTGCTATCAGATGTTCGGCAAACCCGGCTCTGAGACCGAAGCCCGCATCCTAAGCGCCATCGGCTTTAACTGGGAAGACACCTGGCAACTGAACATGGATGCCGCCCTTGAGTCCGGGCTGATCAAGGAGCCCCTGCCCATGGACAAGATCTTCACCAACCAGTTCATTAAGGCCGATCTGGACTACTCTGACGTGGAAGCCTTCATGGACAGCATTGACATTGCCTCTGTGGCCAGCCGCTACGTGGCTGAGTAACGCTACAGACAGGTAAACTCACTGACCCGGAGGAGGCAACTCCTCCGGGAATTTTCAAAGGACGAAGCATGGAACGATGAGAAGGATTGCGGCGTTTTTGCTATTACTTGCTCTTGCATCTCTGCTGACAGGCGTGGTTTTAGCCCAGGGGGAGGAGTCAGCGAAGACTGCCCAGCCGGACTGTGTGATTGCTACAGTTGACGGTGTCGCTATTCGGGAAAGGGATCTGAATCCCAGATTGGCTTCCTTTGACTTCTTCGGTGCGCAGGGAGAACTGAGCGAGCAATCACAAGCGGAGAAACGTCAAGAGGCCCGCCGATCCGCCCTGGAGGTACTCATTTCTGAGCAAGTGCTGCTCAATGAAGCCCAAAGGCGCAACATCCACGAAATCCATGAGGTCCTGGCAGACTCCCAGCAGCGATACGCGAGGATGATTGCCTCTGTGGAGAGCTATGTGCTGGCCAGTTACCCCAATGTGGACCGGGACGAACTGGATCGCCAGGTGGACGCCCTTCTCAAAGTATCGGGTACAAGCCGGGAACAGTACCGCTCGGATGCGCGGCGGGCAGCCATTCTCAGCGCCCTGGAGGAGTCCCTGTGCACGGAAGCACCCTCCCCCTCCCTCACGGAACTCCAGCAAGCATATAATCATCTTTATGCACAGCAAAAGAAGCTCTTTGACGAGAACGAAAATGAGTTTGAGGCCGCGCTGCTGAGCGGCGGCCCGGTGGTTTACCGCCCCCGGCACATCAAACTGATCCAGAAGGCGGAGTTTACTTTTGATCCTCAGGTTGTGGCTTTGATCCGGCAAACCAAAGCCTTGAGCCCGGAGGATGGGCAGGCCATGGAGAGGGATCAATACCTGCAATTGGCAAATAAGGTTGAACCGATCTATGAGGCGTTGCTTACTGGCAGCCGCAGCTTTGAGGACGTGCTGGAGGAAATGAACCCGGATTCCCTGGGCAAGGTCAACTTCTTTCATCCCGATTCCACCCGCTTTGGCGAGTCCTATTACATCCGGGCCGATGCCTTTGCTACTGTGGGGGAAATCAGCACCGCCTTCGTGATCCCCAACGGATATGCCATCCTTCGTTATGCCGGTGACCTGGAGGCCTGTGAACAGGTGCCCTTCGAGGATGTGCGGGAACTCATCGCCCGACAGCTTGGTGAGAGTCAGCGGGAGGAGTATCTGGCCTTGCGCAAAGCGGAACTGATGGCAGAGGCGGATATCTGGCGCGCTCCGGAGGTCCCGTGAGAAATACACCGACACGCACAGGCGCAGTCTTCGGACTCATGGTCCTATTGCTGGTATTGGGCTCCCTGATGGCCTCAACCTTACAACACAGCCGGACATCCTTATCCATCGGTGATTTTTCAAGGGCGGATCCGGCCGCCGCCAAAGCCGCCTTTGAGGGAAGCCGGACTGACAGGGATTTGGTGACTTTGATAAAAATCCTCTGCTACCGCTGGAAGGTGCAAGGGGACGAAGCAAAGAAGCCGGATCTTGCCCGATACGGTACGCTCCTTTTGGATCGAGCCAGAGCCGGGGAGAGCGACCTGGAAAAGGCAGATGATCCTGATGTGATGCTTCAGGTGCTTGCCTTGATCAGGGAAGCGGGGGCAAGATGATGTGGGTTGGCAACATGATTGGCAAGGGAGGATCGTGATGAACAAGCCTTATTTCATGGGGATTGATATCGGCACCTTTGAGAGCAAGGGGGTGTTGACTGACACTCAAGGCAGCGTGGTCGCCTACCGTGCCTGTCCCCACCTGATGGAATCTCCCCAGCCAGGTTATGCCGAACATGATGCCGAAGCGACCTGGTGGCATGACCTGTGCCAGCTTTCCAACGGTTTGATAGCGGATAGCGGCGTTCACCCAAGGGATATTGTCTCTCTTGGTGTGAGCGGCATCGGTCCCTGCTGCCTGCCGGTGGATGACGGTCTACGTCCGCTGCGCAAGGCCATCCTTTATGGAATCGATGTCCGGGCCGCCAAGGAGATTGAGTTCCTGAACGGTATCATTGGCCAGGAAGCCATTCTGGAACGTTACGGCACGCCGCTGACCACACAGTCGGCCGGAGCCAAGGTGCTATGGATCAAGAACAATGAGCCTGAGGTTTACGCAAAGACCGCCAAATTTGTTACCAGCAGCACCTATCTGGTTGCAAAACTCACCGGCAACTACCCCATTGACCGTTATACGGCAGCTACCTGGGTACCGCTGTACAACGTGGATGAGGAGGATTGGGAGGAAAACCTATGGGGCATCTGCCGGCGGGACCAACTGGCCGAATGTCGCTGGACCAACGAGATCGCAGGGGAGGTTCATGCCCAAGCCGCCCGTGAAACCGGTCTGGCCGTTGGCACCAAGGTGACCACAGGCACTGCAGACGCCTCCGCCGAAGCCCTGTCAGCTGGGGTGATGAGCCCGGGTGACATGATGATCATGTATGGCTCCTCCATCTTCATCATCCATGTGGTGGAGAAACTGGTCAAGGATAAGCGTCTCTGGGCCGGTCCCTATATGTTTAAAGGCACTTACTCCCTGGCTGCGGGCATGAGCTGCTCGGGCACATTAATCCGTTGGTTCCGGGACAACTTCGCCCAGGATATTGTGCAAAAGGCTCAGGCGGAAGGTCTGAATCCCTACGCTGCCATGACCGCCCTGGCAGAGGGAATCCCTCCCGGCAGCGACGGGTTGGTGGTATTGCCCTATTTCAGCGGCGAGCGCACCCCCATCAATGACCCAATGGCCAAAGGTATGGTCTACGGTTTAAACCTGCTGCACACCAGAGGCCATGTTTACAAAGCCATCCTGGAAGGTATCGGCTATGGCATACGTCAGCACATGGAGATCTTTGAAGAGCTGGGGGTGGATACCCGCAAGATCATGGCGGTAGGTGGCGGAGTGAAGAACGCTGTGTGGCTCCAGGCCGTATCCGATATCTGTGGCAAAACCCAGCAGTACCCGCAGGTTGAAAGCGGTGCGGCTTATGGGGACGCCATGCTGGCGGCACTGGCAGTGGGCCATTATCCTGATTTGGAAACGCTCAGCCGTTTGGTGCGCATGAAGGGCAAGTCTGTGCCGGAGATGAGCAATCATGAAGTGTATCGGCCTCTGGCTCGAAAGTACCGGGATCTGTATCTCGCCACCAGCAAGATCATGCATGAGCCATGAGGGGTAGGGATCAACGGAATTGGAGGAGTTGTGAAGGGGGCTGTAGCAAAACACAAAACTTGCTACAGCCTCTTTTTTCACTGAGATTTGGCGTTCGTTTCGTAGTTAAAGGGTCATTATCATCCAGAAATCATGATTTTATCCTAAACATTGGCACCCCA
>JAAYDR010000061.1 GCA_012729115.1 Clostridiales bacterium
AAGACATACTACCTGCTATTGGATTGGCAGGCTTGACGGTGAGTAGTTCCCTGCCGGGGGCAGGCATGATTTCAAGGAGGTTTTTTACATTGCAAAGCAAGGACCTGCAGGCCCTGACAGTGATACAGTTGCGCAAGCTCGCCCGTGAACATGGCGTGAAGTTGAGCGCGGGAATCGATAAGGATGGCATAGTGGAACGGCTGGCGAATGCGCTGAAGGATCAGAATATTTTGGTTCCTTTTACAGATGCCTCAGAACCGGATAAGCCGTCTGAAAACGAAGCCTCTGACGAGAAACTGCAGGGCTCTTCTTTGGCGGCAGATGTAACAGCGGTCGGGCCCGGTACTTCTGCACAGCCCTGGTCCACTCGGGTGGAACAGCCTGCCCAAGGTACAGGCAGCACCGGTCAGCAGCCCGTTTATCGGCAGGCATGGCAGGCGCGTACCGCCATGTTTCGTCAACCTGGAATGCAGCCCAGTTGGCAGCAGCCTCAGCGTCCGGCAGGCGCCCCTTCCCGCTTCGGACCGCCGGCCAGTTATCCGCAAACACCTCCTGTAACAAGAAGCCTGGATTCCCAGGATGAAACCCGTCTCGCCTCTGAAACACCCAGGCAGGAGCCGGTTCCCCGGCTCGATGGATACCGCTTGGGATATCGGGCTGCTCCCCAGCGACAGACCTATCGGCGGCCGGAAGGCCCGCGGTCTGATTTCTATCCCTCCTACCGCTCCGAGCAAGGCGCCGGAAGAGGAAGCTATTCCCCAAGCCCTTATCAGTCGCCTCGGGGCAATGAAATGGAGTATTACAACGACTCCTTGTACAGGCCGATTCGTGACCCTGCCTTTGCCGAGCCATATAGCCCCGGAATGCCTGTGCCGGACCTGCTCAGAACAGGCGAACCCTTGGAGGCCAGCGGCGTTTTGGAGATCCTTCCCGACGGATACGGTTTCCTCCGCGCAGATACATTGCTGCCTGGCAAGAAGGATATCTATGTTTCCGTGGCGCAGATTCGTCGCTATGGCCTGCGCACCGGCGACTTTATTGAGGGCAAGGCACGGCCCCAGCGTGACAGCGATAAGTTTGCCGCATTGCTGTATGTGGAGCGCCTCAACGGTATGGAGCCGGAGGAAAGCAGTCTTCGCCAGACCTTTGACAGTCTGGTTCCCATCTATCCCAACCGACGCATTGTGCTGGAAAGCGAGCACAATGGTGATAACATGCCCATTCGGCTGGTAGACCTGATTGCACCCATAGGCTTTGGCCAAAGGGCGATGATCATTGCTCCGCCGGAAAGCGGTCGTCTTATCATGCTCAAGGAGATTGGCAAGGCCATCAAACTGAACGATCCGCAAGCCCATGTTATGATGTTGATGGTCGACGCTCCCCCAGAGGAAGTCACCGAGATCCGAGAGGCCGTCGAGGTGGAGGTCTTTGCGTCTACCTTTGCCGAGAGCCCGGAAAGCCAGACCCGGGTCAGCGAAACCATGCTGGAAAGCGCACAGCGCCTGGTAGAGGACGGCCGCAATGTGGTGATCCTCCTGGACAGCCTTACCAAGCTTACCCGGGCCTATCAAGCGGCGGCAACCCAAGGAGGCCGCGCCCTCACCAATACGGTGACTCCGGCTGCTCTCATCCGCCCCAAGCGCTTCTTCGGCATGGCCCGCAATACCAGGGAAGGTGGCAGTCTGACCATCATCGCCACCATTGCCGTGGAAACCGGCTCCCGGGTGGACGATATCATTTTTGAAGAGTTCAAAGGCACAGCAAACATGGAACTGCGCCTGTGTACTCCCGCTCCCAATGATCCCATCTTCCCCCTGATTGATTTGCAGCTCAGTGGAACCAAGAAGGAGGATTCGTTGCTCAGCGATGAGGAGAAGGAGGGGCTCAGGGCTATTCGAACGGTGCTGGGTTCAACCACCAACCGGGAAGCTGTAGTGCAATTGGTGGATATGATGCGCAAGACCAAGTGCAACGCCGACTTGTTTAGCCGTTTGAAGGACTGGATCGCCATGTGGGAGAAAAGCGGCTTTTTGGTAAGAAAGGGCTAATAAACGGGTAAATCAACGCCGTCCCGAAGGGGGAATCCTCTTGACGGGATGGCGCTTTTCTGCTGATTTTGTAAAGAAGGACATGACAAAAGCGGCCCCTTTACAGGGGCCGCCCAAGACAAGTTCCGGTTGGCCTGCTATCTATGCGCCGTATCGGTCGTCATCACATGGCTTTGATTACGCTTTGGGGCCTGCGTCGATGATCTTCTGGTCCATGTTTTGATACTTCGCAAAATTCTTTTGGAACAACCCGGCCACCTTTTTGGCAGTTTCGTCGTAAGCGGCGGGATCCTTCCAGGTCTTTTTGGGAGTGAGAACTTCGCTGGGAACGCCGGGGCAGGAGGTGGGCACCATCACGTTGAAGATGGGGTCCAGCTCAAACTCGCTCTTTTCCAGCTCGCCGTTGAGGCAGGCGGTGACCATGGCCCTTGTGTAGGGCAGGCTCATGCGCTTGCCGCCGTCGCCGTAGGAACCGCCGCTCCAGCCGGTGTTTACCAGATAGACGTTGGCACCGCTCTTGTCGATCCTCTCTCCCAGGAGCTCGGCATAACGGGAGGCGTGCAGGGGCAGGAAGGGCGCGCCAAAACAGGTGGAGAAGGTGGCTTCGGGCTCAGTAACGCCCCGCTCCGTGCCGGCCAGGCGGGCGGTGTAACCGCTCACGTAATGGTACATGGCGGCCTCCCGGCTCAGTTTGCTGACAGGGGGCAGCACACCAAAGGCATCTGCCGTCAGGAAAATGACGGTTTTGGGGGTTCCGGCCACACCCGGAATAAGGGCGTTGCTGATGAAGTCCACAGGATATCCCACCCGGGTATTTTCTGTCAGGCTATCGTCGTCAAAGTCCAGTTCACGGGTCTGAGGATCAATCACGACGTTCTCCACCAGAGCGCCAAAGCGGATCGCGCCGTAGATCTCCGGCTCGTGCTCCTTGCTCAGGTTGATGCACTTGGCATAGCAGCCGCCCTCGATATTGAAGATGCCATCGTCGCTCCAGCCGTGCTCATCGTCGCCAATCAGCTTGCGGTTGGGGTCAGCGGACAGCGTGGTCTTGCCTGTGCCGGACAAACCGAAGAAAATTGCGCTGTCGCCGTCATCGCCTACGTTGGCAGAGCAGTGCATGGAGAAGATATTCTGCTTGGGCAGCAGGTAGTTCATGATGGAGAAGACGCTCTTCTTCATTTCGCCCGAATACTGGCTGCCCGCCACCAGCACCATTTTTTTCTCAAAGGACACGATGATGGCCGCTTCGCTGCGAACGCCGTCCTTCACAGGGTCGCACTTAAAACCTGGTACAGACAGGATGGTGAAATCGGCATGGAAGGCTTCCAGTTCGTCCGTGGTGGGGCGGAGCAGCAGTTGGTGCATGAACATGTTTTGGCTGGCCAGTTCGTTCACCACCCGCACACCGATGCGGTATTTGGGGTCTGCTCCCGCAAAGCCGTCAAAAACGTACACGTCCCGGCCCTGGAGATATGCAAGCATCTGCTTGAGGATGTTTTCGAACTTTTCGGGGCTGATGGCGACATTGACCTTGCCCCAGTCGATTTCATCATGGACGGAGGGCTCGTCGACAATATAGCGATCCTGGGGAGACCGGCCGGTGTATTTTCCGGTGTTCACCACCAGAGCGCCGGTATTGCTGAGGATTCCTTCCCCGCGGGCGAGCGCGAATTCCGTGAGAGGACCAACAGGCAGGTTGCGATACACGTTCTTGGGATTGCTGATGCCCAAATAGGAAAGATCAAGACTCATTTCCATGCCTCCTAAATAAAAGTGTTCACAGCACGCAGCTGTTCCACGCTTCGCATGCAGTGTGAGCGAAATTGTACAATTTCACCCTATTTCTAAAGTTTCTACGTATATCGGGAAAATCCTTCTTGTTCAGAAAAGCATTTTTCCAGATGGTACGTACGGGTACTCAGCGCCGTTCCCAGCACCCGTTGGCAAAGCGGATCCAATCCTCCACACTCAGCGCTTCACCCCGTACCGTGGGTGATAAGCCCAATGAGATCAGAACCTCCCGCAGGGTTTCGCTTTCCAGACCAGCTACGGTTTTCACTGCGTTGATCAGGGTTTTGCGCCGTTGGGCAAAGCCAGCCCTCATGAGGTCAAACAGCAATCGTTCGTCGACCACAGGATAAGGCGGAGCCTTGCGCAAGGGGAGGTTGATGAATGCGCTGTCTACCTTGGGAGGAGGTGTAAAGGCGTGTGCGGGGACCACCTGCGCCAGAGAGGGCTGCCCGTAGTATTGCGCCTTCACGCTGAGCAGGCTGTAGGCCTCCTGGGAGGATCCGGCCAGCAGTTTGTCCGCAACCTCCTTTTGTACCATCACGGAGATCTGAGCGATGGGCAGGCCGCTTTCCAGCAGTAAATCCAGGATTGGGGTGGTTACATTGTATGGGATGTTGGCGATCACGAAAAAACCCTGGCCGAGGGGGGCACAGAGTTGAGGCAAAGGCAGGCGGCGGATGTCTCCCTGAATGATGGATACATTGTCGTAGAGCGCCAGGTTGGTGCGAAGGAGGGGAAGGATGCTTTCATCCACCTCCACGGCCAGCACCTGCCCGGCTGCTTCGCACAGGCAGGCAGTCAACATGCCGCTGCCAGGTCCGATTTCCAGTACCTTATCCTGCTTGGTCACGCCTGTGGAGGCAACCAGGGACTCAAGCAGGGCCGTGTCATAGAGAAAATGCTGGCCCAGGTCATGCTTGAAAGGAAGCCCATCCTCCCGCCTGCGCCGGGCCTTCTGGTAGGATACTTTCAATGCGGGCTCTCCTCCTCTTCAATTTGAACCAGGTCGCGGCCGAAAGTCTCCACCAGCATGCTTTGCACCTGGTCCTGGATGGCTTCCTTTTTGGCAGCAGTCAGATCATCCTCTCGCACCGGCTGAAAAACGATGGATAAGCCCGCCGCCTCGCTGAGTGCCTTGGAGACCAACTCCACCCGGGCAGGCTGGCATAGCTTTTCATAGGCGAAACCGTTGGTGAAAGGAATGAGGAGCTGGTATACATTGCCCTTGGCTCCTAAAAACCTTCCGCTGCGCAGCAGGCCGAACAGGGGTGGTTCCGTTTTGCTGATCATCGTCAGAGCCTTTTGCCAAATGGCAGAAGATTCCTGAGAGGACGGCCCTGCTCCCCTGGTTTCCGTTTGATTTGATCCCTGTTTGGGGGAGGATACTTTACTGGCGGTATCCACAGCGGTGTTTCCGGTTGAAGGAGCTTGTCCTTCCTGTCGCTTGGCTGCGGGGGCAGCAGCGCGAACACTGCTGGAAGGGGGCATTTCTTTAAGCCCATCCAGCCTGCGCTCCAGTTCTGCCACGCGCTCCAGCAGTGCGGCGTTATCCTCGCCCCGCTGCTCCTGGCAGGCGTCCAGGGCGGCTACCTCCAGGCCGATGCGGGGGGTGGAGGCATAGCGGAGCTCGCCCTCTGAGCGCATGAGCAAGCCCATGATCCGCAGCAGCCGTTCCTGGGTGAAAGCTTTCCCTTGCGCGCGATAGCGTTTTTCGTCCTCATCGGTTACATCCAGCAGCGAAGCGGCATCTTTGGACACAGACTTTACCAGGAGCAATGCCCGGATGTGGGACGTCAACTCCCGCAGGAATACCTGAGGTTCCCGTCCGGAGCGCATCATATGGTCAATTTGCTCCATTACGCGCCCTTCATTCCCCTGTGCGATACTGTCCACAAAGGAGAATAGAAAATCCTTGTCCGAGGCCCCCAGGATGTCCCTTACCTGGGAGGCGGTAATCTCTCCGTCGACGGCTCCCGCAACGACCATGTCCAAGATGCTGAAGGCATCCCGCATGGCTCCTTCGGCAGCGCGGGCCACCATTTGCAGTGCCTCCTCCTGGGCGGATATACCCAGCTTGTCCAAGGCAAGCATCATACGCTCCACCATTTGTCCGGAGGGAATCCGCCTAAAATCATACCGTTGGACGCGGGACAGAATCGTAGCGGGCAGCTTCTGGGGCTCCGTGGTAGCCAGAATAAATACCACGTGGGCCGGGGGTTCCTCCAGGGTTTTCAGCAGCGCGTTAAAGGCCGCGGTGGAGAGCATGTGCACCTCGTCGATGATATATACCTTGTACTTGCCCGTCTGAGCCGGATAGCGGACCTGCTCCAGTAATTCCCGTACATGGTCTACGCTGTTGTTGCTGGCGGCATCCAGTTCCAACACGTCCAGAGTGGTTTCACTCCCAATTGCCTTGCAGGACGGGCATTGTCCGCAGGGATCCCCCTCATGGGGATCCTCACAGTTGATGGCCCGGCTCATGATTTTGGCCAGGGTGGTTTTGCCAGTGCCTCTGCAGCCGCAGAACAGATAGGCGTGGGCAATGTGCCCGGTTTGGATTTGGCGGCGCAGGGTTTTGACAACGGCCTCCTGGCCGATCACCTGCTCAAAGGTTGTGGGACGCCATTGGCGGTAGAGCGCTTGGTATGCCATGCTATGCCTCCCGGGGCTTGGCCCCTTCCATACATTGGGTTGTGTTCATTATATCATAGAATTCCGCGGCAGGGGAGGGGGCGGGACCTTCACCCGGAGCATTTCCGGCTTGTGCTTTTGCGCCACTTGCGCTATGATACCTGAGTATCCCGGCGCTTATGAACCCTTTGCCCCATCAACGCAAACGAGGAGGATAGCCATGCAGCGGACCCGGCACACCCTCCGCTCCTACATGGGAACCAAGGCATTCTATCAAAGCGCGTTGAGCGTGATGATTCCCGTTGCCATCCAGCAGCTCATCAACAACCTGTTTAATATGATGGACAATGTCATGGTGGGAAGCCTCGACATCGAAGGCCTGGCCATGAGCGCCTGCAGTGTAGCCAACAAGCCCTATCTTATTTTTTTTGGCGTGTTTTTTGGTCTTTGTGGCGCAGGGGGGTTGATGATCAGCCAGTATTTTGGCTCCGGGGACCGAAAGACCTGCCAGGGTCTGTTTTCTTTGCAGATGCTGCTGGGGTTGTGCAGTTCCCTTCTTTTCTGCGTGGTTCTGTTCTGCTTTCCCAGTCAGGTGATGAATATCTTTGTCAGGGATGAGCGCACCGTGGCACTGGGGGTACAATACCTGCGGGTGGTCTGCTTCAGTTACTTGCCGGTGGCGGTCAGCAGCACCTGTATCTTTTCCATGCGTGCCTTGGGGCATAACAAAGTCAGCATGATGGTCAGTTTGGCCACCATGGCTGTCAATGCGATCTTTAATTATCTGCTGATCTTTGGCAAACTGGGATTCCCGGCCCTGGGAGTGGAGGGGGCAGCATGGGGCACCCTGATTGCCCGAATGTTTGAAATGGCCTTTTACCTCGTTGTACTACTGCGCAAACGTACGGTATTCTCCTTGGATTTGCTTGCCTTCCGCAGGCTTGGCAAACCTGTGGCCAAGACCTATACCCGCAAGGCCATACCGCTCATTTTCAATGAGATCTTGTGGACGGTGGGACTGAATGTGTACTTCTGGAGTTATGCTCGCCTGGATGAAAGCGCTCTGCCTGCCATTACCATCGCGGACCAATGCTTCCAGGTAGCTGCCGTGCTGGCTACGGGAACCTCCTCGGCGGTATCGGTGCTCATCGGTACGGAACTGGGAGCCAACCGGCTGCAAAAGGCCAAGGAAAACTGTAAAAAGCTCTTTTCTCTGGTGCTGGCAGTGGCCTCTGTTTGCACGGTGCTGTGTGTGCTGTTGGGTCTGCTTATGCCGTATGCCTTTACCGTCACCCGGGAGTTGCGCCTGCTGGCTACCTGGCTGACCTGGATAACCGCCCTGTTTGCCCCGCTGAACTTCGTGTATGCCTTCTGTTTCTATTGCCTGCGGGCAGGCGGTGATACCCGCAGCGCCATGCTGTTGGACAGCGGCTATATGTGGGTGATCCCTGTGCCCATCAGTATTTTCATGGCCCTGCTTCTTCCAGGCAGGATCTCCATCACAGCCGCCATGCTGATCGTACAATTCCTAATGAATGCCAAGGTGATTCTGGCCCTCAGGGTTCTCCGCAGGGGGCGCTGGGTCTGCAACATTACTCTGCGGGACGCCTAGGGAAAGCGGATGTTGATTCTGGATACAAACTGGGATATAATAATGAATGGATCTTTTTTTGAAACGGATGCATTGTGTTGGAGAATGACTGCCTAAGCCGATGCAAGGTGGGCGGGAGCCCCCGTCAGCCTCAATTGGATAAGCGCCTGAAGGCCGCTTATGACATGATCCCCGCCTGCGCCCTGTGCGCGGACATCGGGGCGGATCATGGGCGGTTGAGCGCTGTCTGTCTGCTTGCCGGTAAGGTGCAGCACATGCTGGTTGCTGATATCAGCGCTAAGGCCCTGGAGAAATCACGAAAGCTGATGGCCGCGTGGAGGCTTTGCGATCGCACCAGTTTTGCGGTTGCGGACGGCCTTGAGGCCATCCAGATCCTGCCGGAGGGCAAAGTGGATGCCATCTGCATATTGGGCATGGGCGGAGAGACCATGGCGGGCATCCTGCAGAGGGGAAAGAATCAATTGGGAGGGGCATCTCTGGTGCTGGGACCCCAAACAGAGCTGTCCTTGGTGCGGGAAACGCTGAATGAAATCGGTTACCGGATTCGACGCGAGCTTGCAGTGGAGGCGAATCGGCGCTTTTACGTTCTCATGGCCGCTACTCCTGCGCTGCCGGGAGAGACGCCCCATACCCGGCGGGAGATTCTGGCAGGAACAAAAATGCTCATGGAGTGCGGGCCGGAGGGCCAGGCTTACCTGCAAAGGAGGCAGCAATTGCTGGAAAAGACAATGGCGGCCATGGGAGACAAGCCCAATGACCCGGTCAGGCTTTGCAGAATCCAAGAGGAATTGGGCTGTCTGACAGAGGTTCTCCCACAGCGGGAAGGAATTTAGGTTCCCCATCAAGAAGTAATAAGGAGGGCCAAGGGATGCAGGTCACTGTGCAGGGGGTCTATGACTGGCTGGATGGGCTTGCACCCTTTGATACGGCCGAGGGCTACGATAACGCAGGCCTGCTGGTGGGTGAGGGTTCCGCTTTGGTGAGCAGAGTCCTTTTCTGCGTGGATGTTACCGACGAGGTAATCCGGGAGGCTCTCCATCAGGGCGCGGAGCTTATTGTGTCCCATCATCCCCTCATGTTCGGCGGCATCCGTCGTATTGACTATGGGACACCGGAGGGAAGAATACTCCAGGCATTGGCAGCTCACCGACTTCATCTGATCGCTGCTCACACCAACCTGGATAAGGCGCCGGGCGGCATTGGGGACAGTCTGGCTCAGGCTCTGGGCCTTACACAGATACAGTCGCTGGGGGATTACGTGCGCTTGGGCCGCTTGCCAAAGGTACTATCGGCCCGGGAGTTGGGGGAATATGTGCATGTATGTTTGCAAGCCCCTGTGCGACGATACGGTGATGAGGATCGCCCCATATCTCTTCTGTCAGTAGGCCCCGGCGCAGCGGGGGACGGTGTGCGGGAGGCTTATCAGGGTGGAGCCCAGGCCTATATTGTGGGTGAGATCAAACATCATGAGCTGTTATGGGCAACCGCCCAGGGGCTCCTCGTGGTGGAAGCAGGGCATTACGCCACCGAAGCGGCTGGCATGAAGGCCCTTTACGAAGGTTTTCAAACAATGGTGGCGCAACAGGATTGGTCTGTAACGCCGCTATGGTTCTCTCAGGCTCCGTTTGCCGGCGCGCTAAGCCGCTGAACTGGGCCAATCCGAGTATTCAAGGAGGTACCCATGGAACAGATCCAGTTGCTGTGGCAGTTTCAACAGGCGGATATGGAGGCGGATGCGTTGGAGAGCGAGATCAAGCGCGCCCCCAACCGTTTGGCACTCATTAAGAACCGGGAATTCCTCATGGAGCAGCAGAGCGCTGTGAAACGTATGGAGGAAGAGGTTTCCGAAATGGTAGACAGGATGGACGTCATCAAGGATGCCATCAACCGTCTGGAGGAACAGCTCAGTTCATTGCAAAAGCGTGTCGCCGAGGCTCCCCCCGCCAGTTTGGAGCAGGCCAGGGAATTGAGCCATGATGCCCAAAGGATGCTAAGCGGCCTGAGCAGCTTTGAGCAGGAAATGCGGCGTATTCAAAAAGATGCCGCCGAGCGGGACCGTATGGAAAAGGACATTCGCATGAAGTACGCCAAGGTGAAGATGGAGTACGACAAGCAGAAGGTGGACTACGAGGCCGAATACAAGGAGCAGATGAAAGCTCTGGAAGAGAAACGAAGGATTGCTCAGGATAAGACCAGGGGCATCGATCCATCGCTGATCGAGCGATATCAGATCATCAAGCAGCACTGTACGCCTCCGGTTGCGAGGCTGATCGGGGATCAATGCGGAGGGTGCAACATGAGCTTGCCATCGGTCACTCTCCGAAATTTGAAGGCAGGGGCCCAGATCATTGAATGCGAAACCTGCGGGCGCATGATTATTCAGATGTAGGTGTTGCGCAAGCGGGCATCGCGGAAGCGATGCCCGCTTATGCATTTGAGGGCCACAGGACGGATGGAGGAGAACCGTGAACATTATCGACCTGATCGAAAAGAAGAAACGGGGCCAATCCCTTACCAAGGAAGAGATCGCGTTTTTCGCTTATGGCGCGGCAAAAAGGGAGATCCCTGACTACCAGCTGTCAGCATTGCTGATGGCGATTCGGCTCATGGGCATGGACCGGGAAGAAACCGTCCAGCTAACCCTGGCCATGGCACATTCCGGTGAGATGGCCGACCTGTCCGCCATCCACGGCATTCCCACGGACAAGCATTCCACAGGAGGTGTGGGGGATACCACCACCCTTGTGCTGGTTCCCCTGGTGGCGGCCTGTGGAGTACCCGTTGCCAAGATGAGTGGACGGGGCTTGGGGCATACCGGCGGAACTCTGGATAAACTGGAGAGCATCCGGGGCTTTCAGACAGATATAAGCACCCAGCGCTTCATCGCCCAGGTGCAGAGCATCGGTTGCGCGGTGGTGGGGCAAAGCGAGGATTTGGCGCCGGCCGACAAGGTGCTGTATGCCCTCAGGGATGTGACTGCCACCGTCGACAGCGTCCCGCTCATCGCCGGAAGCATCATGAGCAAGAAGCTGGCCAGTGGGGCCAGGGCGATTGTGCTGGATGTGAAAACCGGCGCAGGTGCTTTGATGCACTCCGTGGAGGAGAGCATACATCTGGCTCAAACCATGGTGCGCATCGGTGAGGATGCAGGACGCAGGATGATCGCTCTGGTGACGGACATGGGCGAGCCTCTGGGCAGTCATGTGGGCAACGCTCTGGAGGTCAAGGAAGCCATCGATGTGCTGGCGGGCCGGGTACAGGGTCCCTTGCTGGATATTTCCCTGGAGTTGGGCAGCCGCATGCTGCTCTTGGGCGGTGCATGCCGGGTTGTTAAGGAGGGCAAGGCCATGCTCCGCGACAAGCTGGAAAGCGGCGAAGGGCTCAGGCGCCTGGCCCAGATGATCCAGGCTCAGGGAGGCGATCCTCTCGTTTGTGAGGATGTGGGCCGTCTGCCTCAGGCCAAGGTGGTGCAGGATGTTCCTGCCCCTTTCAGCGGCTATGTTCACCACATGGATACCACCGGCCTGGGCAGTACTGCCCAGGGCATGGGTGCTGGCCGCAGGAAGAAGACCGATTCCATCGACCATGAGGTGGGGTTTGTTCTCCATAAGCGCATCGGAGATGAGGTAAAAGCCGGGGAAGCCATTGCCACGGTCTACGCCAGGGACTACGAAAGCTCGGAATCCGCCATCCGTCAGATTCAACGGGATGTGGTAATCACACCGGAAAAGGCACCCCCCAGCAAGCTTCTTCATGCGGTGGTCTCTGCGGAGAAAATAGAGCGCTTCTAGCAAATCCAAAAGATAACATAGGAGGGATCCGGATGCCATTTGATGTGAATTCAGGCTTCCTGTACCTGGTGACCGGCATGATTATTGTGTTTGTCATCGCCCAATCCCTGTTTTTCATGGGAAAGGCCGTCAAGCGGGCCAAGCATCTGGGCATCTCCCGGCAAACCATCCGCAGCACCATTCTCTCCAGCGGCTTATTCTCCCTGGTTCCGGCCGTCTCCATTCTGCTGGGTGTTATCTCCCTGAGCCAGTTTATCGGGCTGCCCCTTCCCTGGTTACGGCTGTCCGTCATTGGCGCAGTAACCTATGAATTGCCGGCTGCGGCAACCGCTGCCGCCACCATGGGGGTGGATGTGACCCGGAATGTCCGGCTTATTACCGATCCCAAGATATTCACCAACATCGCCTGGGTTATGACCCTGGGCATCCTTTCCGGACTGGTTCTCATCCTGTTTGGTCTCAAGAAAATTCAAAATGGTATGCATTCCATAACAGGCAAGGACAAACGATGGGGCGATATCCTCATGGACGCCCTGTTTCTGGGCATGATATCCGCTTTCGTGGGCATGCTCTTTTCCCAAATCCGCACGGGTTTACCGGGCTTCATTCCCATTGTGGTGGCCCTTTGCTCCGCTGCGCTCATGGCCATCTGCGGCATCCTGATCAAGAAATGCAAATGGGCCTGGCTGGAGCAGTACGCCCTGCCTCTTTGCATGCTGGGGGCCATGGCGCTGAGCATTCCCATCACCGGATGGATGTCATAAGGAGGGAAGAGAGATGAGCCTGAAGAAAGCGGTTCCGTTTTCCGAGTATGAGAGCAGCGTCCATGTGTATGGGCGGATTTGGATGGCCTTGGCGCTGCTGCTGATGATCGCCGCGCCCGTTGCCATGTGTGTTTATTTTGACGCCTGGCCCGACGGCGTCTATCTCCTTAAAGGTCTGCTGGGGGTCGCTCCCATGTTTTGGACAGTGGGCATCATCGAGGTGCTCACCTATGCGCCCATGCTGGGCACCAGCGGAACCTACCTGGCCTTTGTTACCGGCAACCTGACCAATTTGAAGGTTCCCTGCGCCCTCAACGCCATGGAAGCGGCCAAGATCAAGCCCGGCACCGAGGAAGGGGAAGCCATCTCCACCATTGCTGTGGCTTCCAGTTCCATTGTAACCACGTTGGTCATCGCTCTGGGGGTGCTTGGCCTCAATTTCCTGCAGCCTGTGCTGGAGTCTCCCACTTTGAAGCCCGCTTTTGACAACATCCTGCCCGCCCTGTTCGGGGCCCTGGGTGCGGTGTTCGTCAGCAAGAATTTGAAACTGGCAGTGGCACCGCTGGTGTTTATGGTGGTCCTGTTTCTGTTGGTGCCGGGCTTGTCCAAAAGCGTGGGCATTCTGGTGCCTGTGGGTGCGCTGATTGCCATCGGTGTGGCGCGGATTCTGTACAAGAAGGGTCTGCTTGGCGGCAAGGACGAAAAGGCTGCCCACGCCGACGCTTAGCAACGGAAGGAGGGGAACCCCGTGATTGTGTTTTGGATTGTCTTTGGGCTTTTTCTCTGCTTTCTGGCCGTGTTGGTGATTCGTGCGCTGGGGTTTAAACCCAAGGAAAGTCCTCCGCCGGAGCCCATCCCCGTGACGGTGGGGGCGGAAGCGGCAATCAGACGCTTTCAGGCTCTGATTCAGAAGAGAACTGTCAGCTATGTGGATCGGGGCAGGATGGATGAAAGCGAGTTTGAGGCCTTCCGGGAGATGCTCGCCACATTGTATCCGGCGGTTCACGCCACATGCACCCGGGAGTTGATCGGCCCGGGGGGGCTGCTGTATACCTGGAAGGGCAAGAGCAGTGAGGCGCCTTCCGTGCTGATGGCCCATTACGATGTGGTTCCCGCGAAGGAGGAAGAATGGCAGGAACCGCCCTTCTCCGCTGTGATCAGGGACGGCGAGATTTGGGGCCGGGGGACGCTGGACACCAAATGTACCCTGCACGGAATTCTTGAGGCTGCCGAGCAGCTGATTCAAGAGGGCTTCCGGCCGGAAAACGATCTCTACTTTGCCTTTGGAGGAGATGAAGAGGTGATGGGGGCGGATGCGCCTTCTATCGTCGGGGAGCTTGAGTCCCGGGGTGTGAAGCCCGCCTTTGTGCTGGACGAGGGCGGAGCCATTGTGGAGGGCGTGTTTCCCGGTGTAAAGCAGAGCGCGGCACTCATCGGCATCGCGGAAAAGGGCGCGGTTTCCATGGATGTTACTGCCACGGGCAAGGGCGGCCATGCCAGCACCCCTCCGGTGCGCCAGAGTCTGGCGGTGCTTGCCAGAGCCATTGGACGGTTGGAAAAGCCCATGCCCTTCACCCTCACCAAGCCCGCGCTGGAACTTTTTGACATCATGGGGCGGCATTCCGGTTTCGCTCTCCGGTTGATTTTCGCAAATCTGTGGTGCTTCGCCCCGCTGCTGAACCTGATCTGCAAAAAGGGCGGCGGCGAACTGAACGCCATGGTGCGCACCACCTGTGCCTTTACCATGGCCAAAGCGGCCGATGCTTACAATGTCCTTCCCAGGGAATCCACCGCAGGGGTCAACCTGCGGCTGATCTGCGGTGATACGATGGAGCGGGTGAAGGCCCGCATGGAAAAGGTCATTGCCGATTCCAACGTGAAGCTGACGATCCGCCAGGGCCAGGACCCGTCCCCGGTTTCCAAGACCTGCGATGCGGCCTGGAATCGGCTGGAGAGCGCCATCCGTCAAACCTATCCCCAGGTGCTGGTATCGCCCTATCTGATGGTGGCGGCCACGGACAGCCGCCATTTCTGCCGAATCAGCGAGAATGTATACCGTTTTGGCGGCATGCCCCTCACCAAGGAACAGCGGGGGCTGATCCATAATGCGGATGAACGGATACCCGTGGCATTGGTGAAGGAGTATATCGCCTTCTTCACGCGGCTGATCCGCCTGAGTTGACAGGCAGAGCATCCCTTACCCCTTTATCCGCACCCTGCGCCCAAAGGTAAAGGGTGCGGTGTTTTCTTGAAAATGTTTATAGAAAGAACCCAGAAGTGCCAGAATCAGCATGGCCAGCAGCTCCAGGGAATAAAGGTAACCCACTCCGCCCCCTCTTGCCAGCCATTCCAGGGGTGTCCCCGTGGGAGGCTTGGCAAGAAACATGTAGTTTGTATCAAACAGGCTGTTAAAGGTGGCCACCAACAACAGGTATCCGTTGGCGCACAGGAATACCGGGCGATAATCACTGGGCCAGGGGAAACCCCGCAGGTGTAAAAACAGAGGTCCGCAGAGGATCAGAACATGCAGGCGAAAGAAGGCGGAGGCCATCAGCAAGGGGTGCCTGCTCCCTGCAATAGCCGGAAAGCAAAGAGCCAAGAAGGCGCAGGGAGCCCCCAGGAACATTGAGAAATCATACAGGGATCGGCTTGGTCGCAACAGCATGGGCACGGTAAGAAGCCCCATCATGGCGCACAGGTGCAGCGGCACGGCTGTACCTATGTGAAGCTGGCCCACGTCCGCCAGCAGCAGCAGTTGCGTTCCCATGGACAGCAGGATGCCCAGGCTCAGCACCCACGGCCAGAGGGCAGCGCGCTTATCCTCCCTGGCGGCCCACCAGGTGAGTCCGCCCCATATAAACAGCTGAACCCATCGCATGCGAATGCATCCCCCCGTCAGTCTCCCTGTGTTATTGTGCGTGAAAAGCATTCCATCAAGCAAAAAAGGAGCAGGAAATCAATTCCTGCTCCCAATGGATGGGATCTGCGAGCCATGATCATCCAAAGTGGGGATGAGCCACCATGTTATCTCAGATATTTCGGCTTCACGGAGGTCTGGGGCGTAAGCCTTGCGCTGCCGGTGATGCTGCGGTTCTTGGTGACATTCAGCACCAGACCGATTCCGGCCATGTTGGTGACCAGGTTGCTGCCACCATAGCTGATAAAGGGCAAGGGAATGCCGGTCACCGGCATAAGCCCGGCATTCATCCCTACGTTCTCAAAAATGTGGAAGAGCATCATGGCCATGACGCCAATAATGATCATCTGTCCAAAGCGGTCCGTGGTGTAGAAGGACAGGTAGAGCATGCGCAGGATCAGCAGCAGGTAGGTCAGGAGCAGAATCAGGCTGCCCACGAACCCGAAAGCCTCGCCGATGGTGGAATAGATAAAATCCGTCCAGTCCTCCGGCACATAGTCCAGCTGGCTGAAACTGCCCTGAACGAATAAACCCAGGCCGTTCATTCCGCCGGAACCGATGGCCATTTTTGCGTTGTCCACCTGATAGGTGGCATTTTTGTCCACCAGGGCAGGATTAACGAAGGAGAGGATTCGGTCCAGGCGGTAGTTGCCCGTTCCGGAGGCCATGGAAACGCCGTAGAGGATTGCGATAGCGATTACGCCCACCGCGATAATCCCTCCCAGGATCCTGAGGCGAACGCCGCCGAAGAAAAGCATCACGCCAAAGACGAAAATCATCACCAGCACCGAGCCCATTTCGCCCTGGGCCAGGGTGAACACCCAGGGAACGCCCATGAGCAGGGCCAGGCGCAGCGCACCGTTCATGGTGCCCAGTGGGTCCTCGTTGTTTTCCAGATGCTTGGCAGTAATAATGATGCAGGCCAGCTTTACAAACTCCGAGGGCTGGAGCGTGTAATCCCACAGGATGCTGATCCATGCCTTCACACCTTCTGCAGAGCTGCCTACCAGGGCCACCAGCAGCAGCCCCAGGGCGATGTAGTAAAACAGCGCAGAGTACCGCCTGATAAACTCATAGGGGAAAAAGGTGATGACACCTATGACGATGGGGGAGATCAGGAAGAAGATCGCCTGCCGCATACCATAGCGGGAGGCCACGATGTAGTTGAGCAGGGTATCTTCGGCCGGGGATGCCGTGTTGAAGGTGGCAACGGAGACGCACAGAACCCCAAAGGCGGCCAGCCCAAACACCAATATGGTGAGAGGAATGTCAAAATGGGCCCGGGAGCGTCTGGATTCATTGATCATCATCGATTAAGCGTTCCTCCCTGAGATATGTCCTCTATCCGCTAAAGCCAAAAAGCTGTCGCCTGACCTTGGGCTGGGGCATGGTTACATATTCGCCCATAAAGCGCTTTGCGATGCGTTCAACCGCATCCCTGGCCGGACATCTGGCGTCCATCAGGCTTTGGTGGCGGCTGAAAGCCCGAAGGACTTCCGGGTCCTCAGGTACATAGCCCAGCAGCGGCACATCCAGGTTCAAGGCCACGGTTTGGGGGCTGTACATGTATCCACTGCGCACCATATCGGCGCGGATCCGGTTGACGACCAGCATAGGAGAGGGCTTGTCCCCTTTACGGATCAGCGAGATGAGCCGTTCTGCGTCCCGCATGGCAATGTCGTCCGCCGTGGTGACCAGCAAGGTCTGGTCCGCGCAGGATAATATGTTTTGCATTCCCTGGTCCACTCCGGCCGGCGCGTCAATCAAGATGTAGGAAAAATGCTTGCGAAGCCTGCGGATCACCTGCGCCCAATCCTCCGCGGTCAGATCCGATGCACAGTGCATCTGGGCCGCGGGAAGCAAGGACAGAAAGGGCAGCTGGGGGTCCTGGACAAGGGCGTAGCGCAGTTTGCAATCCTTTTGCACCACGTCCACCACATCGTAGATCACCTTGCTTTCCATGCCCAGCATCAGGTCCAGATTCCGAAGGCCAATGTCAGCATCCACAGCAACTGTCTGCATCTGCCGCTTGGCAAGGGCCGCCGCCATGGCGGAGGTAATGAAGGATTTTCCGACGCCTCCCTTGCCGGAGGCGATCATCCATACCTGACTCATGGGCATTCCCCCTTTCTGAAAAACGGGTTATGGTGCCAGCATATTGCCGCCGGGGAACGTCGAATCGTTGGTACGCAGGGTCTTCTGGTCCATATACCAGCCTACAAATTCCTTGGCAGCCAAGGAGGCTTCTCCGCCGCTCAGACCGCTGGGAATGAATACTACCACTGCAATTTCCGGCTTTTGCGTGATGGTCATGGTTTCATCATCCATTTGAAAGGGTGCAAGCATGACGAACCAGGCATTGTTCTCCAAATCGATGGAGGTAACCTCGGCGGTTCCGGTTTTCGCGCAGACCAGGTTGCGGTATTCCCAGTTCTTGAAGTATTTGGCAGCGGTACCGCTCTCGTCCACAACGCCCTCCATTCCCTTCAGGATATAGGGCAAGTACTGCTCCGCGCCTTCAAACTGGTTCATCTGGGAGGGAGTGCGCTGGCTTAGAATGTCCCCTTCGGGAGAAGTGATGCTGTCCACAATCATCAGGTTGTTGACCTTGCCCTCGTTGCCCAGAGTGGATACATAGCGGCTTACCGCGGCGGGGGTGAGCACGGTGATGGACTGCCCGATGGCCACCTGAATGGTCTGGCCGCCGCCCCACTTGATATCGTTGAGGTAGTTGTAGGTATCGCCGATGACGGCCTGGAGGTATACCATCTCCCGGGACATGTTCAGCTCTTCCATGAGGATGGGGCGCATGTACTCCAGCCACTCATTCTGGTTGGTATTCACTGCCATGTCCATCAGACGCTTCACGCAGCGGTTGAGCCGGTCGTCGTCATAGGTTATGTTCCGGCTGGCCCCTTGATTGCGCAGGTGCTTCTTGATGGAGTTGAATACGATGATGGGCAGGGCGGTATCCTGGGAGGCTTCGTCCATGGCCTTGTCAGGATCATAGAGGCTGGTCTGGTTGCCCACCACGCTGCGCAGCTCTCCGGGAAGATCCACGCCGGTTTTACTGGTCAGGCCAAACTCCGAGGCATACTGGTACAGCAGCTTTTCCTCCAAACGGGAGCCCAGGGTGTAAAAAAAGTAGTTGCAGCTGTTGGACAGCCCCTGGATGATGGTCTGGTGCTGATGTTTGTACCGTTGGGAAGCGGAGATCCAGCATTTGGGTGCGGTGGAAAGGTCTCTGGTGTACTCCAGGAAGTATCCGCCGTCACTGATGGTTTCGTTGGTCAGCAGCTTCCCCTCCAGCAGGGCTGCCAGGGCGGGCACCATCTTGAAAATCGAGCCCGGTGTGCCTCTGGCGTGGATGTTGTAATTCATCAGCACATTGCGGGGGTCCGTAAGGATCTGCTTGCTCTCGGGCCCTGCTGCCGCCAGGGCGTTTAAGTCATAAGTAGGATAATTCGCCATGGCCAGCACCCGGCCCTCCATGTCGATTACCATCATGGCCGCACGCTGGGCAAGGGAGAGGGGGTATTGCATCCATTTTCGGGTTTCGATGTCTACCTTGTTGCTTTCCAGCCAGGAGTTGAGCATCAGCTTGCTCTCCTGCACCGCCCGTGTACTGGCTACGTTATTGGCCAGCGCCCGCTCCGCCTGCTGCTGGTAACTGGCCCGGATGGTCAGTTTCACATTGCTGCCGTCTTCGGGAGCGGAGTAGCTGAGCTCCCGGGTGATCTTGCCCACGCTGTCCCGTTCCACCTCACGGTAGCCCTGGCGCAGGTTGCTGTTTTGGGTAAGCCAATCCTCCATGGAGGCCTCGATGCCGTCCACGCCGATGGTGTCGCTATATTTATAGCCCTTTGGCTGCAGTTCCGCCCACTTGGCGGCGGAGGGGATCGCACCCATGTAGCCGATCACCTGGGCGGCCAGCGAACCTCTGGGATACACCCGCTTGGTACCCACCGCTATCTCCATGCCGGGCAGGGTCATGGAGCGGGTTTCGATCTTGATAACCGTCTCGTAGGGTACGTCTTTGGCAATTACAATAGGCTGCGAGTTGAACAGGTTCATCTGCATTTCTGAAAAAACGGCCATGACCTTCAGCATGGTTTCCTCGTCCATGTCCGGAGGGATCTGGTATCGGGCCTTTAGCTTTTCGATGGCCATGGCGGCAGTGGGGACGCTGGAAACGGAGTAATAGTTATTGTTGCGCCACTGGGTCTCGCGGGTCTGTAGCACAGCCTCGCTAACACCGCTGCCAAAGTTGAACTCCCATTCCTGGGTCTGGGGATTGCGCTGAATCACAAATTTGACGGAGAGCTGCCCGCCATCCCCCTCGATGATGCCGATGGTCTCCCGGATGGATTGGGTATAGGCCCTGTACTTTTCCGCCGAGTTCTGGGAAGCGTCCCGATAAAAGGTAACGTTATAGACCAGTTCATCCTTTGCCAGAATCACGGCATCCGCATCGGTGATCATGCCCCGGCTGCCCCGCAGCGTGATGGTGGTGGTACGGCTGCTCTGCGCTTTTTGCTGATAATCCTCCGCCGATCTGAGCTGGAGGTTGGCAATGCCTGCGATCAGATAGGTGAAAATTGCGATGATAGCGCCGAAAAACACGAAAAAACGGATGCGGATATTATATCCTTCCCGATCCGCCTTGCGGACATTTCTGCGATTCATCAGCGATCTCCTTTCTCATCCTTTGTTGTGTTTAGCGGGCCTTCTTCAACTTGTATACCCCCAGCCACCAGCGGAGGGGAAACTGGAGCAGGCCGGACAGTACGGTGGAGTATATCACGTCGATCAGTGCTCGCCCGATATGCCCGCCGTTAATGGCTACGCCGTTGAGAGAAATATAGAACAGGTTCACCGCTTCAAACACCGTAACACTCAGAGCGGCGCAGAGGGGAGTGCGGATGTGGGCGTGCAGGGTGATGCTGCGCTTTCCTGTGCTGCGTTCCTCCTCAAGCCTGCGCTCGCTTTTATCCGAAAAGGCCAAGGCTCCCAGCATGGCGCAAACCGGATAGAGAATCAGGCTGATGTAGTCCAGCACGGGGAGCATAATCTCAAGCAGATAACCGATGGTCAGGGACATGAAAAACGTATATTTGCGCCCAAGGCCTACGGTAACGACGGCCACCAGGACCAAGGCCAGGTTTGGGGCTACATCCCACAGGGACATGTGAATGGCGGCGGTGGTTTGCAGCAGGTAAGCCAGCAGCGTCAGCGCCACCACCTTGGCAAGCTTGGAGATCATGCTATCCTAGTCCTCCTCTACGGAAACATCCAGAGGAAGGGGAGTGGGGGTGGGCGAGGCTGTGGGAGCCAGGGTGTAGCCGTAGGAGGAGTCTGTCTGCTGGTCAAGGGGCACCTGGTACTCTACACTGTTCCCACCTCCCGGCGTGGGGGTGGGAGCAGGGGTACTGCCGGGAACCGTCACTGTGGGGGTGGGTTCCGGAGAGGGGGTGGGCGTGGGGGCAAGCTGGTAGAAATCATTACCAATTTTGATGGTGGGGATAGGCATCGGTGAATCGAGCGGTGTAAACTCCATCCCCTGGGTTCCATCCCCTGTCTGAGACTGGACCGCCTCGGCATCGGGCTTGTAACGCAGGACGATCACGTATTCGATGTGTTCAAAATCCGCCTGGGGCTCCACCACAATGTATTGCTTATTGCTTTCCATACCCCGGGTACTCTCCCGGACAGTGCCGATGGGGATGCCTTTGGGAAAGGACATACCTACACCGGAGGTCACCACCAAATCCCCTGGGCGGGGCAGGTGATCTTCAGGCAAGTAATACATGCGGCACATGGCCTGGCCATCAATGCCCAGGGTTCCACGCACCGTTCCCTGGTCCCGGCGGGAGCCGGATATCAGGGCTGCGATGCTGGCTTCGCTGTCGATGATGGTTCGAACCGCGCTTTTGGTTGGGGATACGTCATAGGTATATCCCACCAAAGCGCCCCCCATGGTGACAGCCATAAAATTATCAATGCCGTCATTTGAACCTTTGTTGATGGTAAAGCTTGAAAAATAGTTGCCCTCGTTACGGGCAATAACCGTACACACCAGCGGGTTCATGCTTTCATTGATAGAGACCTCTTCGTAAAGGTCTTCATAGACCGACAGTTTCTGCTGCAGTTCTGCAGCCAGCATGGCCTGATAGACAAGCTGCTCGTTTTCCTGTTTCAGATTGTTATACTCCAGTTCCAGAGTGGAACGGAGCTTCAAACGGTACAGGTAGTTTACCACACCGTCTACAATGGCGGAAAAGCCGTTTTGGATGGGGGTCATGATGCCGGATACGGCGTTGCCCGGTCCGTTGAGTGCGTCGTTCTTGGTGATGACGGCCAACAGATGGGTTCCGGAAAGCCCCAACAGGATCACGGCTATGCCGACTAAAAGGATGCGCCGGAAGATCCGCCTTCCTGTGCTGTCCGTGCTTTTACGCCGTTCCGTTTTGGGAACCTTTAACCTCATGCCGGAACCTCCGATTCATATTGGCCGTCATTGGCTGGGGGTCTGTCCGTTAACTTTGCTTCAGGAAGCTGGTTCTGCCCAGGTGATAGAGCAGATCAAAGTTCTCAATGATGTTTCCAAGCCCCAGGGCTGCACAGTCCATGGGCTCCTTGGCCAGGAGCACAGGGATGCCCAGCTCGCTGGCAATCAGCTGATCCATGCCATACAGCAACGCCCCGCCGCCCGTCAGGTAGATGCCGTTGTGCATTACATCCGCCGCCAGTTCCGGAGGGGTGCGTTCCAGCACCCATTTGATGGCGCTTAAGATGGCCAGGCAGGGTTCCCGGATGGCCTGATAGATCTGGGTGGAGGTGATCTCCGTGGTCTGGGGCAGATTGGTAACGATATCCCGGCCCCTGATCCGAGCACGGCGTTCTTCCCTGGTGGGCAAGCCCGAGCCCAGGTCCAGTTTGACCTCTTCGGCTGTACGGTCTCCGATGAGGATATTGAACTCCCGCTTGATGAAGTTGATGATGGATTCGTCCATCTTCACGCCGCCCACCCGGATAGAATGGCTGATTACGATGCCTCCCAGGGAGATCACCGCTACATCCGTAGTGCCGCCGCCGATGTCCACCACCATGCAGCCGTTGGGATCAAAAACAGGCAGGCCGCTGCCCAGGGCCGAAGCAAAGGGCTTCTCCACCAGGAACACCTTTCGGGAGCCTGCGTACTTGGCTGCCTCGCTGACAGCCCTGCGCTCAATGGGGGAAATAGAGCAGGGATAAGTTAAAAACAACCGGGGCTTCACCAGATAGCTGGAGCCGATGGCCTTGCGGGTAAAATATTGGATGAGTATCTCCGTCATGTCAAAATCAGTAATGACGCCCTCCCGCATGGGGCGTACCGCCATAACGCCGTCTGTGGTGCGACCCAGCATGATCTTTGCATCATCGCCCACGGCGCGGACCTTGCGCTCATTGCTGCTTTCCACTACCACAATGGTTGGCTCACTGATCATAATGCCCTTGTGTTTGACATAGACCAGGGTATTGCTGGTACCCAAATCAACACCCAGGTCAAGTGCCACAAAGCCCATAGCTACACATCCGTTTCCGTATCGTTAGTCTGGCAAGGCCGGGAAGCCAGCGGGAGGGTAATCCCCGCGTTTTGAAGCATCTCGCCCACAAGGGCCAAGGGCAGCCCGATCACGTTGGAAGGGCTTCCTTCGATGCGGGAGATAAAAATTCCGCTGATCCCCTGGATGGCATAGGCTCCAGCTTTGTCCATTGGCTCGCCGGTGGCTACATATCGGTCGATCATTACCTGAGAGAGGGGGATGAATTCCACCCGGGTCACCTCTACGCGGGTATCAACAAGACCGTTGGGCCCCCGCAGGCATACACCGGTATACACGTCATGCCAGCGACCAGACAGTTTGCGGAGCATCACCGCGGCATCACGTGCATCCTTAGGTTTCCCAAGGATTTGATCATCCACACATACCAATGTGTCGGCGGCCAGCACCAACCGGTCAGGGTAAAGGGCGGCCACTTCACTGCATTTATCATGGGCGATTTTGGCCACCTGTTCCCGACCGCCACCCAAGGCGTTCTCCGGACCATGAGAAGGGACGATCTCAAAGGGGAGACCAAAATGGGACATCAAATCGCGTCTGCGGGGCGAAGCGGAAGCCAAAATCAGAGGCAGTGGTGAGGGAATGCATGAATACAAAAGCACACCTCCATGATGGGCATTGCTGAGCGATGGCATAGCTCAACACAGCCTGGAACAACTTATTATAGCACAAAATTGCATTCTGGCAATGCGGTCACAAGGGGGTACAGGGTGTAACAAATCAGCGGAGCCGCCCAGCGAAGCAGCCTGCAATGGGCCGATTTCAAAACAGGGAGGCCTTGCCAGCGGGATGGAAATGATGTTACAATACGCCAGATGCCTTTTTACGCCGCTTTGTTGAGGCGCATGCAGCTCGAAAAGGCCGAAGCAGCTGTTGGCGGAGGGGAGAAAGCACCTATGAAGCATGTTGTCATTATCGGCGCGGGGCCTGCAGGTCTCACTGCCGCTTACGAATTGCTGGCAAAGCACGAAGGATACCGTGTCACAGTCCTGGAAAAGAGCGATGCCATCGGGGGGATCTCCAAGACGGTCCCCCATGAAGGCAACCGGATGGACATCGGCGGTCACCGTTTTTTCAGCAAGGATGCCCGGGTCATGGCCTGGTGGCATGAGATCATGCCGCTGCAGGGGGTTCCCTCCCTGGACGACGCCAAGTTGGGCCGGGAAGTGAAGCTCACCCCCGGCGGGCCGGACCCTCAGCAGGAGGACCGTGTGATGTTGGTTCGCAACCGGGTGAGCCGGATCTATTACCAGCACCAATTTTTCGATTATCCCATCAGCCTTAAATGGCAGACCCTCAAAACCATGGGCTTTGGTACCACCCTTCAGGTGGGTTTCAGCTACATCAAGGCCGCGCTATTCAAGAAACCGGAAACATCCCTGGAAAACTTCTATATCAACAGCTTTGGCAAGAAATTATACAGCATGTTTTTTGAGGGATATACGGAAAAGCTTTGGGGACGGCACCCCAGGGAGATTTCGGCGGACTGGGGCGCGCAGCGGACCAAAGGCCTGAGCGTACGGGGCATTTTATTGGATATGCTATCCAAGATCTTCATGAGCAAGGAAAAGCGGGCACAAAAGGTCCAGACTTCTTTGATCGAGGAGTTTTATTACCCCAAATTCGGGCCCGGTCAGCTCTGGGAGATCGTGGCCCGGGAGGTGACAAACCTGGGCGGTGAAGTGCGGATGAACTGCCAGGTCACCGGCGTACAGACCCAGGACGGCAGAATCACTGCCCTGTGCTACCGGGAAGGGGACGTGGAAAAAACCCTGGAGGGGGATATCTTCTTTTCCTCCATGCCCATCAAGGATCTTCTCCAGGGGATGCAGAACGCGCCCCAGAGGATACGGGAAATTGCCAAGGGCCTGCCCTACCGGGATTTTGTCACGGTGGGTCTGCTGGTAGACCGGTTGAACCTGGAAAACAAGACTCATCTGAAAACCCTCGGCAATATCGTACCGGACTGCTGGATCTATGTCCAGGACACCAATGTCAGGATGGGGCGCATCCAGATTTTTAACAACTGGTCCCCCTATATGGTGAAGGATCCGGAGCATACGGTATGGATCGGCCTGGAGTATTTCTGCGACGAGGGAGACGCATTCTGGAATCTTTCCCAGGAAGACTGCGTGGCCATGGCCATTGACGAACTGATCACCATGGGGATTATCTCCGGGCGGGAGCAGGTGCTGGACAGCCATCGGGAGCGAGTGCAAAAGGCTTATCCCGCTTACTTTGACACCTACGAGGAGATCAACACCCTGGTGGATTATCTGAATACCTATGAAAATTTATATTGCGTAGGACGTAATGGACAGCACCGATACAACAACATGGACCATTCCATGGTGACCGCCTTTGAGGCTGTCAGGAATATAACCCAGAATATTAATTGCAAGGAAAACATTTGGAATGTGAACACTGAAAAGTCGTATCATGAGGAGAAGGAAAGCGGCAAGTAGGGTCTCTTTCAGTGCTTGCGCTTTGCAAAATCAATCCCATTCTCCGCCCGGATGGCGTCCATCACCCGAAGCGTACTCTGTGTCCACCGGTGATAGGGCTCTGCCAGGCCGGGGTTTTTTGTCATCTTCATGAAACGGAAAATCTCATAAGCCATATCATGTTCCCGTGTCTCCAGGGGAATCAAGGTGGTTTCACCGCTGCGAAAGCGAAGCTCCGCCTGGGTCGGGATGGGAAAAGGGGAGAGGGTCAGGGAGCCGGCCTCCCCTTCGATAACGGCAGGACGCAGGCTCTGATGCACCTTGGAGTAACACAGATGCACCTGCATCCCGCCAAAGTCACACAAAGCTGAGCCGCAGACGTCAATGGAATCGTCGATGAAGGATGCCAGGGAAACCACCTTGCCGGGCTCGCCCAGCAGCATCACCATCCAGTGAACGCAGTATACTCCCAGGTCCATCAGCGCACCGTTGGCCAAGGTGGGGTTAAATGCGTTGTCCACAATTCCTTCCTTGAAGCGGTCATAGCGGGAAGAGTACTGGGCATAGGGGAACTCGGCATATCGCAAAGTCCCAAGCTTGGGCAGCAGCTCCCGGATTGTCTCCAGTGCAGGCAGATGCGCGGGCCGCATGGCCTCCAGCAGCAGGAGGCCCCGTTTTCCTGCCTGCTCCAGCAGCGGTATAAGTTCCTTTTCACTGGGAACGATGGGCTTCTCGCACAACACATGCTTGCCTGCCAGCAGCATGCTTCCTATCTGCTGATAATGGAAAGCGTTGGGGCTGGCAATGTACACCGCGTCGATGTTTTGATCCCGGCTCAGTTCTGCAAAATCCCAGCAGGCGGACTTGGTCCCCCACCTTTCTGCATTTTGCAGAGCCTGCTCACGGGTGCGGGAGTATGCAGTCTGCAGCACCAGATTTTCGCATTCCCTGGCTGCCCTTACAAACCGATCCGCAATGAAATTGGAGCCCACAATGGCAAAGCGCATGAAAGAACCTCCCTATCGGTGATGTGGCTCTCGCCAGGATCAGAGAATATAGAACCTTCGTCCCCGCCCCTCTGGCAGGCTTCACGGATCACAACCTGAGTTTGGGGCGGACCCATGGCGCCTGCCATACACGGCCCCTGTAAGCTGCTTTGAGCTGCAGCACCGTTTCCAGTGGGCTCCTTGAAAAATAATGGGACTGCATCCACAGGAGCGGGCGCAGTCCGCGGTTGATCCCCCTTGCACGTTTTGCAAGTCGTTTCACTCTACCTGGCAAGACACTCCGCGGTGCTTGATGTTTTCATCCCGGTTGTTTAACCCGCAACTTTTCGATATTCCGCAGCCAGTTCGGTAATCTGGCTCCACTGACCGGCCAGAATCCACTCTTTGTTGACAAGATTGCCCCCTACCCCCAATCCACAGCACCCCGCGGAAAGAAAATCGGCCGCGTTTTTCTCGGTAATGCCGCCTACCCCCAGTAGGGGAATATGGCTCAAGGGAGCTCGGACTGCCTTTACATAGGTTGGACCCAGGTTGCCTGCTGGGAACAGCTTCACGGCATCAGCGCCGGCCTCGTAGGCTGCCTGAATTTCACTGGGGGTCATGGCACCTGGCAAGGCAACCAGTCCCATGTCCTTAACCTTGCGGATCAGTGCTGGATTTGTGTTGGGTGTGATAATATACTTTGCGCCTGCATCGGCAGCCATCTTCAATTGCTCCTGGGTCAACACCGTACCCGCGCCCACCAGCATTTTACCCTCCATATGGCAGCGGATGGCTTTGATGGCAAGCGCTGTGTCCTTCCAAGTTTCAGGTTTGGCCTGGTCAAAGGTAATCTCCATCAGATCAATCCCGCCCGCATATAACGCGTCGGCCAACCCCAACATTGGCTCTGGAGAAAATCCGCGAACGATAGCAATCACCTTGCGGGCAAGCACCCATTCCATGGCTGTCATCTTTGATTTCCATTCCTTTCATCACATATGTTTTTTAAGTATAGCTGTGTCCATCACCGTATGTCAAAGAGAAAAGAAAGCCTGCATTTCTGTAAAATCCGACTTGTGCAGGGGGAAGATCTATGATAACATATTATTTTTTCTAGTTCAGGCTGCCCGGAAAGTCTACTTTGTCGGCGAAAGGATTCCCCCCGCCCAGGTGCTCAGCGATTAAGTTTTTAAACTCCTGGCGAGATTTCACTCCCGCATCGGTGAAAATTTTACCGAGGCGATAGCGCAGCGTACTGCCGCTGATGAATAGTTCCTCAGCAATCTGTTCGTAACCATGATGACCCATGAGGCCTTTTATGATGCCCATGTCAATTTCGTCCCGTTGAGAAATGCAGTTTTCGATGCCCACCAACGCTGCGATGGTGGGATTGTGATAAAAGCGGTCTGCCGGTAAACTGGGGGACTTGATACCCTTGCCTGCCTCAATGCGTATGCCCGCTGTGCTTTCCCGGGCCAGAATACGGCTGGGTACGGTTATTTTTAGCGCTTTCAGGCGGGATACGTCATTGAGGGTCAAAAAGCGCCAGGCATTAAACGCCTGCTCACCCACCCCAAGCATATCCATGGTCATCGAGGTAATACTGGGGCGATAGAATTGGCCGATGGACATGTTGCCAAAGGAGGCTACAAATAGATCCCCCGGTACCGCAAGGCCGTTGGCCTTGCATTGGTTGATAAAGCAGATCGATATCACGTCGTTGGGGCAGATCACAGCATCGTAACGGTCCGCTACTCTTAAAAAGGCGTCGAAGCTGGATTGTGGTTCATACTGCCAGAGGAAAGCATCATCCTCAGTAAGCAGTTTTCCCCATGCGGCAACAGCACTCATGGCGGCATGGTAACGGAAATTGTCGTTGATGGAATTGGAACCGAAGCCCACCAATGCCAGCCGCTCCTTGCCGCATTGGTACAGGTAGTTAACTAGTTGCTGGGTTTCAGCCCTGCGGGAAGGGGTGGCACAGGAAACGTCGGGGCCAAAAGGTTCGCTATCTGTTCCAGCCAGCACGATATGCCTTTCTGCTGCCCGCAACCGGGAAATGACATCCTGAAGAAAGGGCATGGACGCACTGGTAAGTATGGCCACTGATGCCAGAGAGGAAAAATCAATGGAGGTGAGACTTTCCTCCGAGTAAAGAGACAAGTGCATCCCCTGTTTGGCAGCAGCGGTACGAATGCCTTGGATGGCGTTGGCATATTGGGTGGAAGCGGCTGACTTTTGATCAAAAAAAACAGGGATGAGCAAATCTTTCACTTGGTTTTCGCCTCCAATCCCCAAATGGATATAATAGTATAAAGTATATTCACAAATAAAGCAAGACGAAATCTTCCGGCGGCCAATGTGGCTTCTTCACGTTGAGGGAGAGTGACGGATACCTTACAATTATTACACAGGAAAGGAAGCGGATGTGAATGATAAGCTTTGAGCTCATTACGCCGGAGCTCTACCAGCTGCAAGTCCCCTTTCCGGGCTGCTGGACAGGGGTCACGCTGGTGCGCGGTACTCAGAATGTGCTGGTGGACAGCGGAGGCTCCGCTGAAACGGTGGATGGTTGCATCGTGCCCGCCCTGGAAGATGTGGGGTTAGGGCCCAGTGACATTGATTTTCTGGCGCTCACACATATTCATGGCGATCATGTGGGTGGTTGTTCGCGCTTGAAAGCTCTTGCACCGGCAATCAAGGTAGCGGTTTTTGCTGAGTCCTTGGATCGGATACGGAATCCAAAAGCCTATTCCCGGCAGATCCGGGAACGTTTTTCCGGCCATGGCGCACCTGTGCCCGCCTTGCTGGAGGGTGTTGAGCCCGATGTACTGCTACAGGATGGAGAAATGTTATCGACTTTGCGTCTTGTGCATACACCTGGCCACGATACGGATAGTTGCAGCTACCTGGATGAACGAACCCGCACGCTGATCACCGGAGATTCCCTCCAGCTAAACGGCACCGTATCCCAGGGTTGCGCGCTGCTGATGGATGCGGCTCGCTATCAGTATACATTGCGACGCCTTCAGGACATGGACATCCACAATATTCTTTGCGGACACCCGTTTCTTCCTCTGGGTGACCGGGCTATGGGGCCCGCTGCGGTGAGGGCATATTTGTCTGCGTGTACCGCCTGTGACGCCCATGACCGGGGTTTTGTAGAAGGAATGCTGGCTGCAGGGAAGACGAATGCCGCCTTCATCGCTCGGGCGCTGATTCATGAGATAGGGGGTCGGGAGCCGGAGCATCTGTTTCTTCCGCTGCATACGGTTACGGAATATATCCACAAAAGGAGTCGGTGCTTATGAAAAAGTCGGTTCTTATTACGGGCTCCTCCCATGGCATTGGTGCGGCGGCAGCGCTGGCTTTCGCCAAGGAAGGGTACGATGTTGGGGTCAATTATTTCGCTTCCCCTCAAGACGCTTTAAAAGTGGCGGAGCAATGCCGGGGGGCTGGTGTGAATGCCCGGATCTATCAGGCGGATGTTTCCAAGCGGGATGAGTGCGAGAGGATGCTTCACGCATTTATCGAAGATTTCGGCAAGATCGACGTGCTGGTCAACAACGCAGGCGGCGCGCAGCGAATGCCCAAAGGCGGTTTTGCGGATATGCCCATGGAATACTGGGACCAGCAGATCAATTTGAATCTGAACGCTGCTGTGTATTGCGCTCACGTGGCCGCCAAGGACATGATCGACAAAAAGACCCGGGGAGCAATCATCAATGTTTCCTCCATCCACAGCGAGATCACCTGGGTAAGACGGAAAGCGCTGCCCTACTCCGCCGGCAAAGCCGGTCTGAACATGTTCACCAAGTCCATCGGCGTAGAGCTGATCAAATACGGCATCAATGTCAACTGCATCGCACCCGGCCTTATTTATACGCAGGTAATGAGCCGCTACAGTGACAAGAACGTGGAGGGCTTCCATCGCAAGATCCCGGCCGGATACGGCGGATCGCCAGAGGATATCACCCCCATGATGCTGTTTCTGGCGGACAAGAGTAAAAGCCGCTTCATTGTTGGTCAGACGATCTTCATTGACGGCGGGCAGTCCATTGACGGAGCCATTGACAACATGCTGGACGAGGAATTTTAATTACCATCATAAATTTCAAGGAGGCAGCTATCATGAAACGGACCTATAAGGATATGCGCAGCAACTGGGAGTTTGGTGAGGCATCGGAGTGCCGCCGGGGTCTGATGCTGGGGATGGGATATACCGAGGAAGAGCTTCACCGGCCACTGATTGCCGTTGTGAACAGCTGGAACGAGTACAACCCCGGGCATGTTCATTTGAAAGAACTGGCCGAGCGGGTCAAGCAGGGTGTGCGCGAGGCCGGTGGTCTGCCCCTGGAGGTCATGACCACAGCCATCTGTGACGGCATGGTGCTCAAGGATCCGAAATACATCGAGATTCCCAGCCGGAACTCTATTGCGGATCAGGTGGAATTGACCGTGGAGGGTAACTTTTTTGACGGCATGGTAATGCTCTCCACCTGTGATTCCATCGTCCCCGGCCATCTGATGGGAGCTGCCCGCCTGGACATTCCCACCATCATCGTTACAGGCGGTTACATGCCCCATGGTCAGTTCCGCGGCAAAGAAGTCGTGCACATCCGCGCTCAGGACAAGGTGGGCACTGCTGCGGAAGGCAAGATGGACATGGATGAGTATAACGGCCTGATTGCCAACAGCTGGGGTACCTGCGGGGCTTGTACTTCCATGACCACCGCCAACTCCATGTGCATGATGGCGGAAGCCATGGGATTGACCCTGCCGGGGAATTCCACCATGAGCGCCGTTTCCAGCGCCATCCGCAAGCTCTCCTACGAGGCAGGCAAGCGGATCATGGCCCTGGTCGAGAAAGGAATTACCGCCCGGCAGATCATGACCGTTGATGCCATCAAGAACGCCATTGCCGTCAACATGGCCGTCGCCGGTTCCTCGAACCTCATTCTGCATTTGCCGGCTATCGCTCATGAGGCCGGATATGATCTGCCCTGGTGGAAGTATTTTGATGAGGCATCCAACAATGTGCCGCTCATGAGCCACCTGATGCCCGGCGGCGAATACTCCGTGAAGGATTTTGACTTGGCCGGGGGTATGCCCGCGTTGATGAAGAACCTGCTGCCCTGCCTGAATGGTGATTGTCTGACCGTTACCGGCTGCACCATCGTGCAGAACGTGGCGGATGCGGTGGTCTACAACGATGACTGTATTCGGACCTTGGATAATCCTGTGATGAAGGAGCCGGGTATCGGCGTGCTTTATGGCAACCTGGCCCCGGAAGGCTCAATTTTAAAGATTGCTGCCGTTCCGTCCCATCTGATGCATTTCAAGGGCAAGGCCAGGTGCTTTGACAGCCTCCAGGCGGGCCTGGATGCTTTGCGTTCTGGTAAGATCCAGGAAGGTGACGCCATCATACTGCGCTTTATGGGCCTCAAAGGCCGCTTTGGCACCACAGCCTTCACCTTCCAGGAGGAGCTGAAGGGGCAGAGCAAGCTTTACAACTCCTGTGCGATTATCACCGACGGCCGCTTCTCGGGCGGCACCAGCGGCCTGAGCGTGGGATACGTCAGCCCTGAGGCAGCCTTGGGCAGTACATTGGCAGTGGTTCAGGATGGAGACGAGATCGTCATTGATGTGCCCAGTCGCAGGATGGACGTACAGTTGACGGATGAGGAGATCAGCCGTCGTATCGCCGCATTCGAATGGGAGTTCCCCGGTCAGGACTATCCCCGTTTCCTGCGCCTGTTCTCCAAGAACATCGGTTCCATGGCAAAGGGCGGTATCTGGGATGTGTGATAGGCGATGAAGAAGTGGACGACAGACTGCCTGGTGGTTGGCGGGGGCCTTGCCGGATGGTGCGCAGCCCGGGAAATTGTAAACACAGGCGTTCACGTTGCATTGATGCATGATGGCATGGGCGCATCTCCCTGGGTTCATGGCATCAATGTTCCGGTGCTCCCGCAGGACTCGGTAGACTGCTTTTTGAGTGATACTCTTCAAAGTGGGCTTGGGCTCAGCGATCCCCGCCTGGCCAGGGCGCTGTGTGAAGACGCGCCAAAGGTACTGGAGACTTTGCAAGGGATGGGGCTTTCCTTCAACCGAAAAGGGGAGGAGTACCAGCTCTTGCGCCCTTTGGGGTCCAGCCATCCACGGGTGGTTTCCATTGGCAATGAAACCGGGGTAGCGATTCTGGGAGCCATAAAGAGGGAGTTGACCGGGCGAGTAGCGGAGTTTCCTCACACCCGGGCTCTCCGACTGTTGACAGGCCCTGGCGGCCTTCAGGGAGTGCTGGCATACGATGCCCGGGCGCGGGAATGGATTGGGGTAAACACAAAGGCAGTGGTGTTGGCTTGCGGCGGCTTCTGCGGTCTTTATCCCTTTACCACCAATAAGCGGGACTCCGGCGGAGACGGACCTGCCATGGCCTATGGAGCGGGCGCAGTCCTGCGGGATATGGAATTCATTCAATTTGAGCCCAGTGCAGCGGTCTGGCCTCCCCAACTCATGGGTACCAGCGTTATTACAACCTTGTTTTTTGAGGGCGCCGTGTTGCGCAACAATCAAGGAGAGCGTTTTATGACTCGCTATGGCCTGGAAGCGGAGCGGGTGGGCAAGGATGTTTTGGCTCGATGCATTGCGGCGGAGATTACAGCGGGCCTGGGTACGGAGCACGGCGGTGTGTATTTTGATGCCACGGCTGTTGATGTAGGTACGCTGGAGCGGGATTATCCCATGTATCTGCGGCGTTATCGGGATGTGGGCATCGATTTGTCCATCAGCCCTGTGGAGTTGGCGCCTGCTCCCCATACATCTCTGGGTGGCGTCGCGACAGACGAGAATGGGCGCACCTGTGTGCCGGGCCTCTTCGTCTGCGGCGAGAGCATGGGTGGACTGCATGGAGCCAATCGTATCGGAGGCAGTGCAGGATTGGAAACGTTGGTATTCGGTTTCCGATCTGGCCGTCAGGCCGCTGCGTGGGCCAAGGAGACGGCCCCTATGACGGCAGATATTCAAACGCCCATATCAAGTGGGGCCTCCATTCGTGAGGCACTGATACAGCTTCGGACAGGGATGCAAAAAGTGCTGGCAGAGGCTGCAGGCCCTCTGCGGGAAGGTCCTGCGCTGGAAAAGGCAGAGAAAACCCTTCGGCAGGAGTTGAATGAAGCCTGCAAGCTTCGGGGTGCTGACTCCGAGGAGGTCTTTTTGCGGCTGAGACTGGAGAATGATCTGATCACCGCCCTGATGGTCTGCGCGGCAGCCAGAGCCCGGGAAGAAACCCGGGGCTGCCATGCTCGGGAAGATTTTCCTGAAGCAAACAAGGAACTCCTGCGTGTGACACTCCGGAAGGGTGGCGAGGGCATTGTGGTGGCAAAGGAGACGATATTGGGATGAAAAGGGTGTATCTGGCGAAGAACCGGTATGTGGATTCGGTAACCCTGATGGGCGTAGCAGAGCGGATTCTGGGACGGGAGGGCATAACCGGCGCAGAAAGCGGCATGGGCACCCCTGCCAACGTGGAGTTGCTGACCAGCCTGGGCTACCGCGTGCCCGAAGATACATGCAGGAACGATATGATGCTTGCCCTGGATGCGGAGGATGAGGAAGCATTGGAAGCTGCACACCGGGCGGGGATGGAGATGCTGGACCATCCTGGCGGCAGGCAGCAAGTCTTGCGGGATTTGCGGGATCTTGAGCTGGGTCAGTTTGACATAGCCCAGATATCCCTGCCGGGAGAATATGCGGCTGCGGAGGCTCGCAAGGCCATTGAGTTGGGCATGGATGTGTTTATTTTCAGCGACAATGTGCCCCTGTCTCAGGAGCGGGAGCTCAAGGAGTTTGGACGTACCAGAGGGAAACTTGTGATGGGGCCGGATGCCGGTGTAGGCCTGATGGGTGGCGTTGCGCTGGCGGCAGGCAGTATTGTGCGCAAGGGTGCCGTAGGCATTGTGGCGGCCAGTGGAAGCGGGGCTCAGGAGGTGGCCTGCCTCATCGAGCGGTTGGGTGCCGGTGTCAGCGCCATCATCGGAGCAGGTGGTCATGATTTGTTGCCCGGGATCGGCGGCATTACTATGCGCATGGGGATGGAACGGCTGGACAACGATCCCGATACCCAGGTCATCTGCCTGGTGAGCAAGCTGGCTGACCGGGGGGTTATGGCAAAGGTGCTCACAGATGCGGACAGGTTGAGTAAGCCTGTGGTAGCGATGTTTCTGGGCGGGGGTGAAGAGATCTTCCAAGGGAGCCGGGTCAGAGGGGCATTCAGCCTTCAGGAAGCTGCGGAACTCTGCTGCGAGTTGCTTACCGGGGAAAAAAGGCATCTGGGCTGGGGCCCGGACGAGGTGGACAGACTGGCGGAAGATTTGCTGAAGGGAATCACCCCTCCCCGGAAATATTTTCGGGGGCTATACTGCGGTGGTACCTTTGCTGAGGAGGCACTGCTGCTTTTTGCCCGGGAAAATCCGCAGGTGAAACTATACTCAAATATCAATACCCCCTATACACAAAAGCTCCCCTCTCATCACCAAAGCATAGGTCATACCCTTGTGGATCTTGGGGCGGAGGATTTCACCGCCGAGGCACCCCACCCGGTTTTTGACCCATCTTTGCGTTTGCGCAGGCTGGAGAGGGAGTTGGAAGATCCCCAGGCAGCGGTGATATTGCTGGATTTCATAACAGGTCCGGGGGTGCATCCCGACCCAATCCTGCCTTTTGTTCGCATGGTACGGCAGCATAGGGACGTCATTTTCATCGCGACCATATGCGGAGCACAAGGCGATCCCCAGAATATCACCCAAGCCAGAAAGGCTCTTGAAGAAGCAGGTGTAATCATGGCGGATTCCAATCAACTGAGTGCACGGTTGGCTTCGGCCCTGATGGCGGCCCTGGAAAGGAGGCGGTAGCATGGAAGAGAAGGATCCAAAACCCAGGGTGGTCAATGTGGGCATTCAGGCCTTTTATGAGGCGCTGCTTGCCCAAGGAGTGGAGTGTGCCCAGATCCAGTGGCATCCCCCCGCACAGCAGAGCGAGGAGATCCAAAGCCTGTTGGATATGTTTTTGTAGGAGGGGACGATGCCTCAATGATGGATGTTCGCGAAAGAATAAAGGCTGCTAATGACGCTGCGGTTCATTGCATTATTGATTCGGATCCCTATTGGGTAGATGTGCAGCCTGCGGGAGAATGCGTGGAAGGCTTGGAGGATCATATGATCCTGCACTCGGGCCCCCCCATTGACTTTGAGGATATGGTGGCGTTGCATCGCCGGGGGATGGTCAGCGCCATGCTCTTTGAGCATTGGGCCAGGGATGAAAAGGAGGCCGTGGAGCGCATCCGTGCCGGAGAGGTAAAGATCGAGTCGGCATTGGATCACAACACGGTAGGCGCGGGAACGGGTATCATTACCAAGTCCGTGATGATGAATGTAATCCAGGATCGCCATTCTGGCAAACGTGCTTGCACCTTTCCGGCAGAAGGGCCATATCAGGGCGGCTTGTGCGGCTGGGGGCTGTATAGCGAAGAGATAGCTGAAAACTTACGAATCATGCGGGAGGAACTTTTTCCCGTGCTGCGGGAAGTGCTGCACAAGCGCGGAGGCATGGCTCTCAAACCCATATTGGCAGAAGGGATGCAAATGGGGGATGAGAACCATACCCGTCAGACAGCAGCGGATCTTTTGTTTGACAAGCAGATTCTGCCCGACCTTTTTGCCCTGGATCGCCCCAAGGAAGAGATTCTGAAAGTTGTCCGATATATCGTGGAAACCCCCCGTTTTTTCCATTGCTATGGCCAGGGGGCATCCCGCTCCGCGTTGATGGCAGCGGATGATACGCCCTACTCCACCATGGTAATCGCTATTTGCGGCAACGGAGTGGAGTTCGGTATCAAGGTGGCGGGTATGCCGGGACAGTGGTTCACAGCCCCTGCTCCCATGATGGAGGGCCGTTACACCTCCACCCATTATACCAAGGCGGATCAACTGCCCTGGATCGGAGACAGTTGTGTGGTGGAATGCGCGGGTATGGGTGGCTTTGCTGCGGCAGCAAGCCCCATTGTGTGCAACTTAAGGGGCATGACCCTTAAGGAGTCCATCGCCCAGACTCGTGAGATGGAAGAGATATCCATTGGGAAAAACCCGAATTTTCCCATCCCAAACCTGGATTTCAGCTTCCTGCCTGTGGGCATCGACATCCGGCTTGTCCTGAAAACCGGGATCAGTCCGGCGATTCACGGTGGGATGTTCAACCGGGAGGGAGGCCTCATCGGAGCAGGCATGGCCAGGGTCCCCATGGAATGCTTCCAGAAGGCCATGAAGGCTTTTAGTGTCCAATATGCGGGCTGAGCCCCATCGTATGCCGCCCCGGGGAGAAACGGGCCTCGTTTTTCCACGGGGCGGCTTTTATCGTGGGAGGTATGGATGATGAGGATTCTGGTACTCAACCTTGGCTCCACCAGCTTTAAGTGCAAGCTCTATCAAATGAGCCCCGTGGAGGTGCAGCTGGCGTCAGGTGGTGTGGAAAGTATTGGTGGCCATGGCAGATATGTTGTGCAAGCAGGGGAAAAGCGCCGGGAGGGGGAATGTGCCTGCAAAACCCACCTGGATGCTCTGGAATTGTTTCTGGAGGCGCTGGGTGACTTGGGCATGTCTATGGACAGGGAGGCTCTGGATGCGGTGGGATATAAGGCTGTTCACGGCGGTTCTCTTTCCGGAGCTCATTTGGTCGACGATGCACTGATGGAACAGATGGATAAAATGGCAGTGTTTGCTCCCGCACACAACCCGGTGTATCTGTCCATGATGCGCAGCGTAAGGGAGCGTTATGACAGGATCCGCCAGATCGCTTGCTTTGAGACTGCCTTTCATGCTACCATGCCCTTAGAAAGAGCTGTGTATGGAGTACCCTACGCCTGGGCTATGGAGGATGGATTGCGCCGCTATGGTTTTCACGGCTCCAGTCATAGCTATATCGCCTGGAAAATGGGACAGATAGCTCCCCATGCCCGGCGGGTAATCAGCGCCCATCTTGGGGGTAGCAGTTCCCTTTGTGCAATTTTAGACGGTCAGAGCGTTTACAACACCATGGGCGCGACCCCTCAAAGCGGTTTGTTTCATAACAACCGGGTTGGAGACTTGGATGTATTCTGTCTGCCAGCCCTGATTCAAAGGCTGGGGGGCCTGGAGGAGGCCATGAAAGCACTTTCCACCCAAAGCGGCTTGTTGGGACTGTCCGGTGTGAGCAATGACTTGCGGGAGGTAGAGCAGGCAGCGGAGGAGGGTAATGACCAAGCTGCGCTCGCAGTAAAGGCTCTGGTGGATGAGGTGGTCGGTTATACCGGCATGCTCACCGCTTATTTGGGAGGCTTGGATGCGTTGGTTTTCACAGGGGGGATTGGCTTTAACGGAGCGAAGTTTCGTAGGAAGGTGGTTGGGAAGTTGGGTTTCTGCGGCGCAAGGATCGACGATACGTTGAACTACCAAGGATATGAGGGACTCATCAATGCTGCGGACAGCGATATTGAGATCTGGGCTCTTCAGACCAATGAGGAGTTAATGGTGGCCCGAGCTTGCGTCCGACTATTGAAAGGATGTTGAGAAATGCTTGCGCGGGGGAAGCGAGGCTGACCCCGGTTTTTGGGGAAACCGGGCAATGGCAGGGCCGGGTACATTCCGTATTCCGTCAGGTGGTCAATGTGACCTTCCTCCTGGAGGGTGAAGCTCGGCTGGTGGTGCTGTGTGGACCGGGACTTCCGCTGCTGCCGGACAGTATCGTGTTGCCACAGGGTTGGCTTGAGGAGACGGCACTGTTTCCTGGGGCACCGGTCCTGCTTTCACCGGGAGAGCTATGGGCCAGGGGACGGAGCATTACCCTGCTCCGTGATCTGAAGTGGGACGGGTTTATGCCGCCCCTGGCAGGAAGACCTGCCGCAGGTGAACTGCGGGAAATTGAAAAGCGCTGCAAGAATGGATTTGGTTCGTTCCCACCCGTTCTCAGACCCCGGATAGAAGCCGCCCTCACCGATGGAAGTGCTCAACGCTGGTTGGGACTCGGGGCAGGCCTCACCCCTTCCTTTGATGATGCCTGTGTGGGGGTCATGGCTCTATGTCGTGCAGTGGGGCATCCCACTCCTTTTGTGCTGGAGGATCTGAGCATGACCACTGAGGTGAGCGCGCGATATTTGCGGCTTGGCCAGGAGGGGTATTATGGTCAGCCTTTAGGCAGATTGGTTGCGACGCTTTTTTATGGCGGTGTGGAAAAAGCCGCCCGGGAGTTGCTTGCCGTAGGCGCAAGCTCTGGGGCGGACATGCTTCATGGGGTGGCAGCAGCGCTGTCATATTTGAAAGCATAAAAAAATATCATAACATAAACGCTGAAACAATACAATGCTATTTTTCTGCAGGATGGAGGGAAAAGAATTCGTCTGGAAGGGTTTCATAGCCTATACTATAATGCCTATATAACGGGAGGGCAACGTGATGAAAGCCTTCCAAAACAAAATAATGGAAAGGTGGATATCCCATGAAGAAATTCTTGGCACTGGTTCTAACCATGATCTTGCTGGTATCCGTGTCTTCCTTCGCATTGGCGGAAGACGTAACCATTGGCTGGACATCCTGGGCACTGGCCGAGGAGAAGCTCCTCCCGGTCTATGCAGGATCAGCTGACGCGTTTATGGCCGACAATCCGGGCATCACAGTTGACTACTCTCAGAGCAATCCCTATGCATCCTACCTGGATCAACTTTTAACCGCAGCCAGCGCAGGCAATGCTCCCTATGTGGCCCATATCAAGGCGGAGTGGCTGCCTCAGTTCCTGGAGCTGGGCGTGCTCAAAGATCTCACTCCCTACATCAGCGCTGATGTAATCGCTGACTACAGCCCTAGCGCTATCGAGGGCGCAACGGTGGATGGCAAGATGGTTGCCATGCCTTGGTTTGGCAACACCTATGCAATGTACTACAACAAGGCCCTTCTGGCTCAGGCAGGGATCGAAACTCTGCCCCAATCCTGGGATGAGCTGATTGAAGATGCCTATAAAATTGCTGCCTTGGGCGATGACATCTATGGTTTGGCCATTCCCAACTCCAATGGTGTAGAAGCCGGGGAAGGCTACAACGTATTCCCTGCCCTGTGGGCCAATGGTGGAGACTTCCTGGATGCCGAGGGCAAGATTAACCTGACCGATGAAGCCGCCATCAAGACCTTCACCCAGATACAGAAGTTGGTGGTGGATAAGGTATCCCCCACTGTAGGCAACAGCTTCAAGGATCTGCGCAATCTCTTTGGGCAGGGCAAGATCGCCTTTTATTGGGATTTGGAAGGCACGGTGTCTGCCGCTGCCGCTGCTGCTCCGGATGAAGCGAAATTTTACGAGGACTTTGGTTGCTTTGTGATTCCTGGTGCAGACACTCCCAATGGCAGTGGTTACGTCATCAACCACTATCTGGTGGTTTTCAACAACTGCCCCGATGAGATCATGCCCCAGGTGGCAACTTTCCTGGAATACATGAGCGATGCGAGAGTGATCCAAATCTTCAAGGATGGCAACCAGGGCAAGATGAGCAGTCGCGAAAGTGTCATGGAGAAGGTTTTTACTGAAGTAGGTGAAATCACCAGGGTATATGTGGACGCTATGAAGACCGCCCGTCCCCTGCCCGTCAGTGGCCTGCACTTCATGGACGCTGATAAAGAGATTGTCAATGCCTTGACCCGCTTGGCTCAGGGCGAGGATGTCGCTGCTGTGATGGCAGACTGCCAGAGCATCATTCAGGAGATGTACGACGAGGAATAAGGGATACACCTAATCCCCAAGCGCCGTCCTTTCTGCAAGACGGGAAGGACGGCGCTCTTTCAATGAAAGGATGAAGGCACATGCAAACACGGGCCGGACAGGTCATCAATCCCAGAAGCCCCACACAGCGCGCAGACAGCTTGTTTGGTTTCGTGTTGGTGCTACCGGCTCTGTTGGCGTTGCTGGTCGTTATCGCACTACCGATCCTCAAGGGTATTTTTGTCAGTTTTTTTTCCTATAAACTGAAGAATATCAGTGGTTCTCTTTTTGATTTTTCGAGATTGCCCGACGTGCTGAGCGGCAAGGATGATATAAACAGCCTGTTAACTCTTCAATGGAACGATTTTGCGAATTATACATCTCTTTTCAAACGTGGTGAAATCCTCAAGTATTTCGGCAACACCCTGGAGTTCGTGATTCTGACTGTGGGAATTCAGTTGATTCTGGGCATGGCAATCGCGCTGTTGCTCAATTCACGAATCAGGGGTTGCGGCCTGTTCCGGAGCATAATGCTCATCCCATGGACCATTCCATCCGTGGTTGTCGCTATTCTGTGGCGATGGATGATCCATCAGGATTTTGGTGTGATCAATTATGTGGCTTATGTCATGGGTTTCTCAGAACAGCTCAACGTATCATGGCAGGTATCCAACAGCTTGGCCATGGCCTCCATTGTGATGGCCTCGGTATGGCGGCAGCTGCCCTATATGATGGTGATGCTTTTAGCGGGACTGCAGAGTGTGGATTCATCACTGGAGGAAGCCGCTCATATCGACGGAGCCAATGGATGGAAGACCTTTCTGAATGTCATATTGCCATCCATTCGTCCGGTGCTGATCACATCCACCTGGATTGCAGTCATGAATAACTTCCAGATGTACACCATCATCGCCAACATGAACGGTACCGGTGCAGCTACTATGACGCTTTCTATTGCCGCGTACCAGGAAGCCTTCAAGAGCTATAACTTTGGCAAGGGAGCTGCCATCGGGGTCATGTGGCTGGCGCTGCTTTTTATCATCACACTGCTGAGCAACAAGCTCAATGACCGTTACGCCAACGATTACCAGTAGTCAGATCGGAGGGATAGCGATGAATCATCCTGTAAGCGCTTTACCCGTTGGTGATGGCCGCTGGCGGTGGGCGGGCGTGTTGACGCTGTATATCCTCAGCGGGGGACTTGCTTTTGTGGGCCTTCGGCGTATCTTCTTTCTCTCCCACCGGGTCCCTCCGGAAGAAAGTGTTGCATGCATTGTTCTGGGAGTAGCATTTCTGTTGTTTTCAGCGGGAGCACTCTACCTGGCCCGTCGGCTTTCCAATGCTTCCAAGGAGAAGCGGGGATTTGCCGCCTCCCGCCATGCAACGGCGCTATCTATGCGCTATGGAGTGTTGATCGCTTTGATAGCGTTGCTGTTGTTTCCTGTTCTATGGATGCTCATCTCCTCCTTACAGTCCAGCCACAGACTGATGAGTCTTCCGCCTCAATTCGCGCTGGGCAGTGACAGCGGCTTTTTCAACTACCAGAAGATTTTTGCCAAGCCGGAATATGTGCGTTACTTCATCAACAGCTTCATTACCGCAGGGGGTACGGTGCTGATGGTGCTGTTTATTTCCATCCCGGCAGGCTTTTCCTTTTCCCGCTACCGTTTTAGGGGCCGCAATGCGATTTTGACGACCATTCTTTCTGTGCAGATGTTTCCCATCGTGGTGATTTTGATTTCTCTCTATACTTTTTATATGAAGTGGGATCTGCTCAATCGCTACATGGGTGTGATCCTTGCGGACACCACCTTTGCACTTCCCTTGGCAATTACGTTGATGAAATCGTTTTTTGACACCCTGCCCCGTTCCCTTGACGAGAGTGCGCGGATTGACGGCGCGGGAAGAATGCGCACCCTGATTCGGATTTTACTGCCCTTAACGCTGCCGGGGCTTGTTGCTGTGGGTATCTACACCTTCCTGTCGGCCTGGGATGATTACCTGATGTCCATGACCATCATGCAGACCAATCATATGAAAACCTTGCCGGTGGGTCTCGCCCAAAGCTTTCTGGGAGAATACGCCCATGATTATGGCGCGTTGATGGCGTTCTCCATGGCAGGTTCACTTCCCATTGTTCTTTTGTTTCTATTTTTCCAGAAGTATATGATCAGCGGCCTGACAGCGGGCGCAGTGAAGGGATGAGCGGTCCATGATGTGGACAGAAGCCCAGGAGATTCCGGTACGGCAGGAGACAGAGGTACTGGTTGCCGGGGGCGGTATTGCAGGCGTAGCAGCCGCGCTGGCTGCCCGCAGAGAAGGGGCGCGGGTTTTGCTGTTAGAAAAGAGCGTCCTGCTGGGCGGTCTGGCTACCAACGGTCTGATCAACTGGTATGAACCCTTGTGCGACGGCAAAGGAGAGCAGATGATCTTTGGCTTGGCCGAGGAACTACTGCGCCTGTCTATCCGTTACGGAGATCATACGCTGCCCGAGATATGGCGGGACCGTACCGTGCCGCCGGACAAAACAAAGGTTAGTCCTCTGAAGCAGGATCACATCGGCGGGCGCTATGGAACCTACTTTGTCCCAACGTTGTTCCAGCTTCTTTTGGACGAGTTGCTTCTTAAAGAGGGGGTCGAGCTTCGTTTGGACATTTTGGCAGCTCGGCCTCATATGGACGGCGAACGTTGCGCCGGAGTAATCTGCGAATGCAAATCCGGGCGCGAGCTGTTGCCCGCCAAGGTTGTGATTGATGCCACCGGAGACGCGGACCTGTTCTATCGGGCGGGTGCACCCTGCGATCAGGGGCAGAACTATCTTTCGTATGTAGCCCATTTGTGGAACACTCCCAATCCTACCCATACCATGAAGCATCGGCGCTGGATCGCCTGTGGGTCGGACCTCCACGGGAACGGGCATCCGGATAACTATCCCACCATCTCCGGCTTGGACAACGAGGAGATCACCCGCTTTGTACTGGACGGAAGGCGGATGTTGCTGGACCGGCTGCGAGAAACGGAATGTCAGATAAAGGATCTGGCATTACCCTCCATGGCACAGTTGCGCACCACACGGCATATCCGCGGGACAAGTATTATGTCGGAAGTGGATCAGGGCAAGGAACGGAGCGACTCCATCGGCCTGATCGGAGACTTTGAACGGCCAAGCCAGTGGTACGAAATACCGTGGGGCACCCTTTATTGCAATGGATTTCCCAATCTGCTGGCGGCTGGCCGTATGATTTCGGCTCAGGGCTGGGCATGGGAGGTTACCCGTGTCATTCCGGCCTGTGCGGTGACAGGGCAGGCGGCGGGAGTGGCAGCTGCCATGATGGCTCGCCGTGGTGTATCCGCGCAATCGCTGGATGTGAAGGTTTTACAGGAGGGTCTCCGCTCCCAGGGTGTTCGGCTGCATCATTACCCATAATACACAGGGACATAAAAGGCGATTTTCCGTCCCTGTACTCGTGTTCCAGACAGAGGCTATTCCTCGGGCAGGGTGAATGTTCCAAAGTATTGTTTAAATAAAGCCATAAATTCTGCCCGGGTACGGCAGCCCACATCCCGATAAATTTTGGCCATACGGTAGTGCAATGCGCTAGAGCTGATGTACAGTCGGTCGGTCAACTCTTCGTAGCTGATATTGCTTAAAATCCCCTTGGTAATGCGCAAATCCAGCTCGTCCTGCCGGTTGAGGCAGCTTTCAATGCGCATCAGCCGCTGGATGGTGTCGTCATTGTAGAATTGGTCCTTTTCGTCCTTTTGCCAGAAGGGCACGGATGCCAGCGCTATTTCAGGTTGCTGAAATGCGGTGCTACCGCGGGCCAGCAAACGGCTGGGAGCGATGATTTTCAGTACCAGATCCTTTTCCATCAGGGTCTGCAGTTGCATCCAGATGGAGAAAGCGTAGCGCCCAATGGCGGAAAAATCCATGGTGATGGTGGTAATGGTGGGGGTGGAAAAACGTCCCACTGCTTGGTTGGAAAAGCCTGCCACATAGAGGTCTTTGGGCACTCGTATGCCGTTTTTCTCCAAATGGCGGATGAGGGTAAGCGCTGCGAAGTCGTTGGGACAGATCACCGCATCGTAGCGGGAACAAACAGGTAGAAACCGGGAGATGCATTCCTCCAGGCATTCTGTCCAGTCGTAGATGTCGTTGCGACGGACGGGATGAGCCAGACTTAGGGTATAGCGCAGTGCCGCATCCACCTTGATCAAATCGTTGATTGAGCTTCTGCCAATGCCCACCAGGGCAATCCGCTCCCTGCCGCAGGCATAGAGGTATTGCAGGAGTTCCACTGTCTGGCGGCTGCGGCTGTGAGTAACGCAGCTGATTTGGTTGGAGAGGTTGTCAGCATCCATCCCTGCGAGGATGATGCGTTTATCCCAGCGGGTCAGTCTGTCTACAGCGCTTGTCAGATATTCGTGGGAGTAACCAATCAGGATGACCGGTTCCCCAACGTCCCTGATTGCCTCCTCCTCGTCTTCGTCAACCAGACACACGGTGCGTTGAGAGATTCGCGCCGCCCGCTGTATCCCGTTGAAGATTTCCCGATGCCAGGCAGAGTTGAAGCAGGCCGGATCCCAAAAGATGGGGATACACCGTTTCTTCATAAACCTGCCCCCTGCGAACAAAGTGCAAATATTATACAGGAATTTGACAAAAAACGCAATACCAAGCCGCCTGTACTGAGATGAAAACCCTTCGTATTGCGATATTCGATTAGGAAACCTATACTGTCATCATCAAATCGAGTGGGAGGCAGCCTTATGGGACATCGGTACAAACTGGCAATCATCGGAAATGGAATGATTTGCAACGCCGCTCATCTCCCGGCGCTGGCGCCGTTGCGCAAGGCAGGCAAAGTGGAGGTGGCAGCGGTTGCGGATATTAGACCCCAGGCGGCACATGAAACTGCAAAACGCTATGATATCCCCGCCTGGTACACGGATCCTCAGAAGATGCTGGACGAGGTAAAGCCAGATTGGGTCAGCATCTGTACGCCCAATTGCCATCACGACTGGATGATTCAAGCCCTTCGTGCGGGAGCAAATGTGATGTGTGAAAAGCCGCTTGCTTTGACCTGTGTACAGGCCAAGGAGGCATTCCGTGTGGCAAAGGAGGAGGGCAAACTACTCTTTCCCTGCCAAAGCCGTCGTTGGAGCCCAGACATGAACTTTGCCAGCGACGTGGTTGCCAAGGGTTTACTGGGTAAGCCCTACTTTGCTGATTTGAGTTTTATTCGCCGCTATGGCATTCCAACCTGGGGTATGTTTCATATGAAGGAGGAAAACGGCGGAGGCCCCTTCTGCGACTTGGGAGTGCATTTTTTGGATGCCTTGCTTTGGATGACGGGCAATCCCCGGGTAGAGGCTGTCAGCGGCAGCGCTTTTGATACCTTGGCGCAAAAGGGCGAAGACGTGCTCCTATCCATCAAGGAAAGCGGCGCTTATATCGGCACCTTTACCCCCCGGCCCTACAAGCATGAGGAGTTTAACGTGGAGGACAGCGCCGTAGGCACCATTCGCCTCGCGGGGAATTTCACTGTGAATTTCAAGTTTACTTGGGCACTCAATCAACCCACAGCCAAGCACATCATCATCTGCGGCGACCAGGGTGGACTGGATGTGGAGGAGATGATGCTCTACCACAATGTTGGAGGATACCAGGGCGAGACAAAGCTCAAGTATTTTGACAACCGTCCCTATGCAGGCGTGGCTTTTGATGCCCATTACTATATGTACGATCATGTGTACAATGTGCTGGAAGGCCGGGAGGAGCCTCGGGTCAAGCCCGAAGAAACCCTGAATGTGGTTGCCGCCATTGAAGCCTTTTACCGCTCTGCCGCGGAAAACCGGGAAGTCCGAACCACTGAGTTGGAGGGATATCAGGTATGAATACTTATAAGGTCTGCATCGTCGGCTTTGCTCATGTCCATATCAATGACGTGGCCACACACTTTGCCCATCATCCCCAGATCGATCTTTGCGGCTGCGCCGATATCTCGCCTCTTTATCCGGAGTTGAAACGAGGCGCACCTTATACCCGGGAGTGGAACATCCGCTATGTGAGCGACCAGTTCGGCGTACAGATTTACCAGGATTGGCGAGGAATGCTGGAGGCATTGCATCCGGACCTGTGCGTGGTCAACAGCGAAAACAGCTTTCATGCAGAAATCACCGAGTTCTGTGCCCAGCGTGGCATTGGCGTATGCATCGAGAAGCCAATGGCAGTCACACTTGGGGACGGTCTACGGATGGCACGTGCCGCCCAGACACATGGAACGTTATTGATGGTCAACTGGCCAGTAACATGGAATCCCGGCATGCATATGATTAAAAAGCTCATTGACCGGGGAGTCATCGGCGATGTGATTCAGATCAAAACCCGCATGGGTCATACCGGACCTCTGGGTCGCGGTGCAAAGCATAAGATCGAGCAGGTTGCCGAACCCATGACTGGGGCTGAAAAAGGGAGCACATGGTGGCATCGTCATAATGCGGGTGGCGGCGCCATGGCCGATTACTGCTGCTATGGCAGTGTTCTAAGCTATTGGTATGCCGGGGAGTGCGCTGCCGCCGCCATGGGCATGCGAATTAACAGCATGACAATGCTGGGTGACGCGGAGGACAATAGCGCAATGCTTGTAAGATTCCCCCAATGCTATGCAGTATTGGAGGGTACCTGGACTACCTTGGACCATACATTTAAGAGCCCCATCGTCTATGGGACCAAGGGAGCCTTGGTGGGGGATTACAAGACGGGCAAGGTGCTCTGGTATCACGAGGATAATACCGTGGAAGAGATCGTTAATGATCCATTACCTCCGGAACTCAAGGATGTGGCATGCGGCTATGTTCATCATAGAGAAACCGGGGAGCCGCTTCACTACACAGCCCAGGTGGAGTTCAACCTGAACGCTTTGGCCATTCTGGACGCCGGCCTCCGTTCCGCGGACAGTGGCAAGATGGAATTGGTTAACAACCCTCACTGGCAGATTGGCTGAATCAACCGGCGGGGAGGATTGGGTCTGTCCTCCCTGCCATGGCATACCCTAAGGGAACGGTACAGGAGAAAGGCAGTCTTTGCAAGGAAGTGTGTTCATGGACGAACGATATCTGCAAATCAGGGAACATACGGGAGAGAATTATCAGCCAGTGGTTTCCTTTGGGGAATGGCGGGTGGCCTTCCTCAATACCCATGACCGATTCCGCCGGGAAAACCTTTGTCAATTGGAGCGCCACTTGCTCACCGATGAGACTTTTACGCTTCTTAAAGGCTGGGCGGTGCTGTACATCGGTGATGGAGACGGGACACAGGTCGGAACCATCACTCCGGTTTTTCTGGATCCATATAAGGTCTACAATGTCCGGGCCGGGGTGTGGCATGCCATAGAGACTGGGGACGATACCAGCCTGCTGATCACCGAAAATGAAAATACAAGCCCGGAGAATTCTCCCAAACTGTCGATTTCGCCGGAGCAGCTTCCCAGTTGGAAGCCAAAAGGGTGAGGGAACATGAACGGAATCATCACCGATATCCAGAAATTCAGCCTTCATGATGGCGAAGGCATCCGTACGACTGTGTTTATGAAGGGCTGCAACATGCGTTGCCTCTGGTGCCACAATCCCGAAACCATCAGGGAGAATCCTCAGCAGGCGTTTTACAAGGATAAGTGTATCCACTGTGGACATTGCGATCAATGTCCCACTGGAGCCAGAACGATCCTGGGTCAGGAGAGAAGCGTAGGCGAGGTATTTGCTGAGCTGCTCTCCGACCTGCCTTACTATCTGTCCTCCGGCGGCGGTGTGACAATATCCGGAGGTGAACCCCTGATTCAGGCTGATTATTGTGCCGAGTTACTGAAGTTGTGTAAGGACGCGGGCATAAACACAGCCATGGAATCAAACCTATCCTTACCCTTTGACAACGTCAAAAAGGTGCTGCCCTTTTTGGATACAATCTTTTACGACATTAAACTGATGGACGATCAGGTGCATCGGGAAACCACCGGTGTATCCAATAAACACGTGTTGGAAAATGCTCGAGAATTGGCTCGGATGGGGATTTCTGCTGTTGTTCGCACGCCATTGATTCCCGGGATCACCGCCACAACGGAGAATATATGCGCCATTGCTGGATTTCTGTCAAGCTTGAGCAATGTGCATGCCTACGAACTGTTGAATTTCAACCCTTTGGGCCAGCCAAAATATGAAGCTCTGGGCTTGTGCTACTCCTTTTCAGGACAAAAACCGTTACCCAAAGCCCAGATACATGCCTTGGCACAGGCTGCCCAGGGTTTTGGCATCAATGTGCTGTATGGACAGGAGTGAGAAAAGCATGGGCATCCAGGAAATGTCCCTGGAACAAAAGCGGGAGTTGTATACCCGCTGGCTTGCGTATTTGCGAGAGATGAAAATAGAGGAGACCCGCAAAAAGGTGGCTCGTTTTGGTTACACCGATGAGGATGACTACCATTTTCTCGTTCCGCCGGAGGATTATCATTGGCAGCCCAGGGGGGATACGCCCAACGGTGACTTCCACGGTTATCGGGGTTGGTCGGGAAACTATCGGGACATGGTGGCTACCTTCCCTCCGGTGGTCGTGCCCCAAAACTCCATGGCCGGAAACTTCTTTCGAATCCTGCAAAAGTTTCGCAAGCTGCGCTGGCATGAGGAATGGGATTTATCCCCCTACCAGGAACTGATAGATCGTTACGGCATCGATCACGGATTGGGGCAGATGCACCATTTTTGCGGCGATGTGCGCATCGCTCTGAAATTGGGCTGGGGAGGCCTGCGGGAAAAGGTGCTCCATTATGCCGCTATCAACAATAGAACACCCCAGCAGAAAGAGCTTTACCAGGCGGAACTATTGTTCCTGGATACCTGCATCAATTGGATTGGGAGGACCATTGACGGAATCCGGGAGAAACTGCAAAACGAGGACGACCCGCTGCTGCGGGAAAATCTGGAGGGAATGCTGCAGACCAACTTGCGGGTTATGCTGGGTGTGCCTGAAACGCTGCGGGAGGCCTGCCAGTTCATCTCCTGGTACAATATCTTTGGACGCAGTTTTAATCGGGAGGGTTGTGGCGGTCAGCTGGATGAGGTACTCCGGCCTTATTACGAGCATGATATCTCCATGGGTCTCATCGATGATGAGGATGCGGTCTTCTGGATCGGCGGGCTCTTGATGAGCGATACCAAGTATTATCAGCTTGGCGGACCCGATGTGGATGGGCGGGACATGGTCAGCCAGGTCTCTTGGCTCATTCTGGAAGCCGCCCACAGGCTGGATGTTGCCACCAACCTGACAGTACGCTTCCATGACGGGCTCCCCAGGAAGTTTTTCCGCCGCTGTGTAGAACTCCTATTTGAGCACAAGAACGGCTGGCCCCGCTTCTCCGGCGACCAATCGTTGGTAGAGGGGTTCATGCGGCGGGGGTTTCCCAAGGAGTTGGCTCGTAGACGTATTGCTGTGGGCTGCAATTGGATGGCTATTCCAGGCATCGAGTATCCCCTCAATGACAGCATCAAGGTGAACTTTGCCAAGGTACTCGAGGTTGCGCTATGGGAGATGTTTTCATCCGGGGAGCGATCCACCCGGCGGCTGTTTGAACTGTTTTCGATGCATTTGAAAATTGTGATGCAGGTCATTGCTGACACCACAGATATGCACTTGCGCCAGAATTACACCAACAACCCGGAACTGTTTTTGAACCTGGTGTCCGTCGGCCCCATCGAAAAGGGGAGAGATGCCTCCGATCACAGTATGGAATACTATAATATCGGCGTGGACGGAGCTGGCATCGCGGTAGCGGCCGATTCCTTCGCAGCCCTGGAGCAGCGGGTGGAGCGGGAGAAGGCCATTACCTGGGAGGAAGTTGAACAGACGCTGAAAACCGACTATGAAGGAGAAAGAGGAGCCTATATCCAGGCTTTAATGAAATCTGCATCCAAATTTGGGCAGCGGAACTCCCTGGGTGAAGAGTGGGCTCGCAGAATCTGCGGGCAGTTTACGCAGACAGTGGTGGAGCAGAAGGCGGTGGAGGGAGAGATATTCATTCCCGGGCTGTTCTCCTGGAGTAAAACGATCCAATTCGGAAAGATTGTAGGAGCCACTCCCGATGGGCGCAAAGCGGGCATGCCTATCAACCATGGGGCCAATCCCATGCCCGGCTCTGTGCCCAATGGGGCCATGACCACCATGAGCGAGGCCATTGTGGCGGTTCAATGCGGCATGGGCAACACCAGCCCTTTCCAGATGGAGTTGGATCCCCGCATCACCCAGGCACAGGGCGGCATTGAAAAGGTGATGGCGCTGCTTCAGACCCATTTGAGCCGTGGCGGCACGCTGATTAACGTGAACATCATGGATGCGGACAAAGTGCGGGCGGCCCATCAACATCCTGAACTGTACCCGGATCTGGTGGTGCGGGTCACAGGTTTTACAGCTTATTTCATTACCCTGTCACCGGAGTTCCGTCAATTGGTGGTGGACCGAATCGTAGATATGGGATAATTCTTGAAGAATTGTATGAATTTCTTCTCTTGCCATTTGATGGATTGGCGTGTATAATCAAAAGGCTATAAGGAAGGATAGACATTGGGGATGGAGTCCACCGGTGATTTGTCCTCGCATAACCAATGAGGAGGATGGCAGACTCATGACAAAGTATGTATACCTGTTCAAAGAGGGCAACGCCGACATGCGTAACCTGTTGGGCGGCAAGGGCGCGAACCTGGCCGAAATGACCAATATCGGCCTGCCGGTACCCCAGGGCTTCACCGTAACCACGGAAGCCTGTACCCGTTATTATAAAGACGGCCAGGTGATTGCCGATGAAATCGTTGCCCAGATCTATGACGCACTGGCCAAGACGGAAGTCATCTGCGGCAAGAAGTTTGGCGATATGGACAACCCCTTCCTGGTATCCGTCCGCTCTGGCGCCCGCGCTTCCATGCCCGGAATGATGGACACCATTCTGAACCTGGGCCTTAACGATGTTGCTGTGCAGGGGCTGGCCAAGCAGACCGGCAACGAGCGCTTTGCCTATGACAGCTATCGCCGCTTCATTCAGATGTTCTCTGACGTGGTGATGGAGGTAAAGAAGAGCAACTTTGAAGCCATCCTGGACGAGATAAAGGCTGCCAAGAAGGTAAAGTTTGACACCGATCTGACCGCTGAAGACCTCAAGGAGGTTGTTAAGCGTTTCAAGGAGTTGTACAAGAAGGAAAAGGGAGAGGACTTCCCCCAGGATCCCAAAGTGCAGCTCATGGAGTCCATCAAAGCCGTATTCCGCAGCTGGGACAACCCCAGGGCGATTTATTACCGCCGCATGAATGATATCCCCGGTGATTGGGGCACTGCCGTCAACGTGCAGTCCATGGTGTTTGGAAACATGGGCGATGACAGCGGCACCGGCGTGGCCTTTACCCGCAATCCCTCCACGGGCGAAAACAAGCTGTATGGCGAGTACCTCATCAATGCCCAGGGCGAGGATGTTGTGGCCGGCATTCGCACCCCTCAGCCCATCTCCACCCTGGAGCAGGTGATGCCTGAGGTGTACAATCAGTTTACCCAGATCGCCAACACCCTGGAAAAGCACTACCGGGATATGCAGGACATGGAGTATACCATCGAGCATGGCAAGCTGTACATGCTGCAAACCCGTAACGGCAAGCGCACTGCCGCCGCCGCCATCAAGATCGCTGTGGACCTGGTGGACGAGGGCATGCTTACTCCCGAAGAAGCCGTGCTGAAGGTGGAGCCCAAGCAGCTTGACACCCTCTTGCACCCCAACTTTGATTCCTCTGCTCTGAAGAAGGCGACAGTCATCGCGAAGGGTCTGCCTGCCTCTCCGGGAGCTGCTGCCGGTCAGATCTATTTCACTGCCGAAGCAGCCGCCAAAGCCGGCAAGGCCGGTATTGCCTGTATCCTTGTACGGGAGGAGACCACTCCTGAAGATATCGAGGGCATGGACCTTTCCAAGGGCATCCTTACTGCCCGTGGCGGTATGACCTCCCATGCGGCGGTTGTTGCCCGTGGCATGGGTCGTGCGGCCGTGGTAGGCTGCGGCGAGCTGCACATCAACGAGCATGCCAAAACCCTCACCGTGGGCGACAAGGTTTATCATGAAGGAGAGTTCCTCTCCGTGGACGGCTCCACCGGCAATGTGTACGGCGAACTGATTCCCACCGTGGAAGCCCAGGTGTCCGGCGACTTTGCCCGCCTGATGAAGTGGGCTGACGAAGCGCGCACCTTGAAAGTCCGCACCAATGCAGATACCCCCAGGGACACCTTGCAGGCAGTGAAGTTTGGTGCAGAGGGCATCGGCCTTTGCCGCACTGAGCATATGTTCTTTGAGGCCGACCGGATTGCCGCCGTGCGCGAGATGATCCTTGCCGACACCGTGGAGCAGCGGGAGAAGGCACTGGCCAAGATCCTGCCCATGCAGCAGGGTGACTTTGAGGCCATGTACAAGGCTCTGGAAGGCCGTCCCATGACGGTCCGCTACCTGGATCCCCCGCTGCACGAGTTCCTGCCGCAGAAGAGCATGACCGCTGAAATCGCGGAGATTGCCAAGCAGCTCAACACCACCAGCGAGAAGATTATCGAGAAAATTGACGCTCTGCACGAGTTCAACCCGATGATGGGTCACCGGGGCTGCCGCCTGGCTGTCACCTATCCCGAAATCGCCGTGATGCAGACCCGCGCCGTGATGCAGGCCGCCATCAAGGTGAAGAAGGAAACCGGCATCGATGTAGTGCCTGAAATTATGATCCCCCTGGTCTGTGAGATCAAGGAGCTGGCTTTTGTCAAGAAGATCGTCGTGGATACCATTGAAAAGGTATTTGAGGAGCAAAAGACCACCCTTACCTACCACATCGGTACCATGATCGAGATTCCCCGTGCCGCTGTAACCGCTGACGAGATCGCCCAGGAGGCCGAGTTCTTCTCCTTTGGTACCAACGACCTCACCCAGATGACCTTCGGCTTCAGCCGCGACGACGCGGGCAAGTTCCTGGATTCTTACTACAGCAGCAAGATCTTCGAGAGTGATCCCTTTGCCCGCCTGGACCAGAACGGCGTTGGCAAGCTGGTGGAAATGGCTATCAAGCTGGGCCGTCAGACCCGCCCCGACATCAAGCTGGGCATCTGCGGTGAGCATGGCGGCGATCCCTCCACCATCGAGTTCTGCCACAATGCCGGCCTCAGCTATGTAAGCTGCTCTCCCTTCCGTGTACCCATCGCCCGTCTTGCAGCAGCCCATGCGGCCATCAAAGAGAAGAAGGCCAAGGCAAAGTAAGGGTATAACCCAAAGCTGTAAAACAACAATGGAAACAACCCCCCGCGAATGGCTTGGCCGTTTGCGGGGGTTTTAGGTATCAGAGGCACTTTGACTGCTATGGTCTTGGGTTCACCGGTTTTCCCCTGCCAACAGTTCCCCCAGCGGCAAGGTAAAGTTTCTGGCTGGGTCATAGGTCCGGACCTCGCTGCCATCCCCCGGCCACTCGCAAGAGTAAAAGACAAATGTAAGGACATCGGGCACTTCCTCCGGCATTTGGAACTCACCAGAGAACATCAGAGCCCTGCTGTCTCCGCCGTGCTCCCCAGGCATCGCCACTCCTCTGGAGGAGCAGGGTATGACGTCGCCATTAGGCAGGGTCATTTCGTATGCTTCGTGGCCCGTGAAGCTGGCAAGGGCCTTCTCATCCCGGGCAATCAGCTCAAACTGATAGCGCCCGGAGAGGAAGGAGAAATCCAGCCCGCCAAAGGCAATGGTGCCGCCCGGGACAGGGAAGGTGATACCTTTGCCCAGGCCGGAATGATGGGTGATGGGCAATGGGGTGGTGAAGACACACTCAATGGTGTCCACCAGGGTGAAGGCCCCGGAATTCACCAGGCTTTCTGGGAGGTCGACAAAGGCGGCTTCTTCCGGAGTCATGCCCTCGGGGATGGGCAGGCGGCTGGCATATTCCACTACGCTTTCCCCGTAGGTGAGGAGGATCTTGCGGTTGTCATAAGCGTCCCGGAAGGTCTGCATGTACACCTCAAAAGGGGGATCGTTATCGTCACCGTGGAGGATGACGGTATCGTTGACCAGAGGCCAATTGGGCCAGAGCACCTTCATGGTGAACACCCACCTGACATCCGTATCAGCGACATCTTCGTAAATGATTGCGTCAAAGCCGTACTGTCCTCCCAAAACATCCGGATCGGCTATGTTGGGGAACAGGAAGCCGGAATAGAAGTCGCCCCGGGAGCCTTGCACGTCGATGTCGAGCTTGCGCTCCCCGCAGTAGGCACTGAGCCTGGGGTATAGGTATACGGGCTTTGAGGATTCTTGGGAGCTCAGGTTCATGGTCATGGCCACCTCACTGCCATCGAAAACCGCGTCTCCCAAAGTCAGGGTGATGTAATCATTCTGATAGGTTTGATTCAGCTCGACGATATGCTCCTCGAATACCGCCGAGGGCTTACCCCCGGTCTCATATTGTCGGACGCTGTAATAATTGAACAGGGCAAAGGCTGTCCCGCACAAAACGGCCAATAGGAAAACGGCGATCAATACCACCGTGGTTCTCTTCATCATAGTACATTCCTCCTTCACGCTTTGGGCGGCGCGCATGAGCTCCTCGTGAAACGCCGGGGGAACGGGGGAGTAGGCTTGCTTCAACATAGAAACCTTCATGAGTGCCACACCTCCTTATCATGCTCCAGTTCCAGTTGCAATGCTTTGCGCCCTTGGTGCAGGCGGGCCTTAACCGTGCCCAGGGGAAGGCGCAGCGAGGATGCGATGTCCCTGAGAGCCCATCCTTCCAGATAGTGAAGCACCACCGGGAGGCGGAGCTTTTCCGGGAGCGCGTCCAAGGCCGAGGAGACGTCCAGGGGAGAGGCCCAGGGGTTTTCGGATTCTTCGGGACCTTCCCAATCCTCGGCCACCAGTACTACCCGGGCCTGCCTGCGGCGAATGCTTCGGCACTCGTTGATGAGAATCCGCGTCAGCCATGTGGTGAAGTACTGAGGCTGCCGCAGGTCTCCCCGATGAGCCCAGGCCTTGGCGATGGCCTCCTGTACCGCGTCCAGCTGGTCCGCCTCCTGCCGCAGCAGGGACCGGGCGACCCGGTAGAGCAATGGCTCCTGTCCCATCACCCGGTCGATAAACTCCTGCCTGTCCATGGGCGATTACCTCCGGCGCAATGCTTGTGTGCTTTTGTCATGCATGACACTGGTTAGATGCGTGAGATCCAAAAAAGGTTATCCTTTTCGCTAAAAGAAACGGTTTCAAAGGCGCGGGGCCCTTGAAACCGTTTTGAACGCGAGCAACAAGGTCAAATGATGGGTCCAGGGGGGTGGAGCCCCCTGCTAGAATCCCACAGGCTCAAAATCATCCGACCCATGCTTGCACACCGGGCAGATGAAGTTGGACGGTAATGTATCCCCTTCGTGGAAGTAGCCGCAGATTTTGCAGACATAACCCCTCTTGGGCTTATCTTCTGCCTTGGGCTGGGGCTTGGGCTTGATGTGGTCAAAGTAATAGGCATAGGTGACGGATGGGACAGTGCAAAGAACCTGAGCCTTTGTCACATCTGCAATGAATAAGGTATGGGTGCCGCAGTCTACGGTGGAAATCACCTTGCCGGAGAGATACGCGTTGCAGGACTCCGTCAGATACTTCAGGCCGTTTTCGCTGCGGGGGTCCTGGCGCCCTGCGAACTTGTCCACCGCATGGCCGCTTTGGAAGCCAAAGCGTTCAAACAGCGCAAAGGGGACCTCCTGGGTGAGAACACAGATGTTGAACACTCCGGTCTTCATGACCATGTCATGGGTCATGTTCTGCTTGTTCACCGCCAGGGTCATGCGCTTGGGCTGGTCGGTGGTCTGAATGACGGTGTTGATAATACAACCGTTATCCTTGTCCCCTTCCCTGGCCGTGAGCACATACAGGCCGTATCCGATGGTGAAGAAGGCCCTGGGGTCGATGCCGCTTTCATCAGGTGACGCGGCAGGGGTGGGAAGGCAAGTCTGGGGAACCTTGGGCATGGAGGCAAGGATCGCGTCCGCCATGCGGCTCAGTTCTTCCTCCTGGCTGGGTTTCAGTGCCGACAGCACAGTAACGGAGGCATCCAGTACCCGCATGTTCTTCATTTCAGCAAGACGCTTGCCTATCAAGTCCCCGGCTGCAGGGGCCCAGGATCCGTTTTGCACAATGGCCACGGTCCTGTTCTGCAGATTATGGTCTTTGAATTCTGACAGCAGGTGATCCATCAGATGGAAGATACCCGCATTGTGGGTAACGCTGCACAGGACAAGATGGCTGGCCCGGAAAGCTTCGGCAACCAGCAAGGAGTGATCTGCAGAGGATACATCGTACATGGCAATATTTTGCACACCTTGATCCGCCAGTTTGGCAGCCAGGATGTCGGCGGCATTCTCGGTGTGGCCATAGATGGAGGCATAGAGGATCAGCAGCGATGTTTCTTCCGGCTCGTAGGCGCTCCACTTGCGATACTTGTCCATATACCAGGGGATGTTTTTCCTCCAGATGGGGCCGTGAAGGGGGCATAAATACCTGATTTCTTTCAGGCTATCTGCCTTTTTAAGTGCGGATTGCACCTGAGGACCATATTTGCTTACGATGTTGGCATAGTACCGGCGGGACTCCGGCAGCCACTTTCCTTCAAAGTCCACCTCATCCGCAAAAATATTCCCATTCAGCGCTCCGAAGGTGCCAAAGGCGTCGGCGGAGAAAAGGATGCCCTCGGTTTTTTCATAGGTGAACATAACCTCGGGCCAATGGACCATGGGGGCCATGAGAAAAGTCAGGGTATGCTTCCCCAGGGACAGTTCGTCTCCCTCAGCCACCAGCCGCACCCGCGCCGCCAATTCCTGGTCAAAGAATTGGCCGATCATCTTGGCGGTCTTGCTGTTGCAGACGATCTGCACACCGGGATAGCGTTGGCATACTTCACCAAGGGTGGCGCAATGATCCGGCTCCATATGCTGCACCACCAGGTAGTCAAGGGAACGTTCCCCCAGCACATGGGCCAGGTTCTCATAGAATAACCCTCCGATGGCCCAGTCCACCGTATCCACCAGGGCGTTTTTTTCATCCAGAAGCAAATAAGAGTTATAGGATACCCCCTTGGCGACAGGGAAGGCGTTTTCAAATCGGGCCAGACGGCGGCAGCTACCGCCCACAAAATAGAGGGAATCCGTGATTTTCCGTACGTTGTGCATGAATACAGCACCTCCATAGCGATGATGACAACCAGCATTGGATCCCAATGAATCCCATTTTATCACGCATTGGGGATGGGCACAAGGCCGCTTTGGCGGATTGTATCCCATCGGTATTTTTTCCTTTGGGACCATTCCAATGCCTTGACAAGGGCCCATGGGCGGCTTATGATGGGATTGTTCGATAGCTGAAACGGGAATCGCCGAGGCAATTTTCGTGAAAAGCTGCCCGATGAGCGACAGTGCTTGACTCATGGGGAAGAACTCTACTTGTGTAGGATGGTTGGACGGTAGGGATGGTAGGTTCCTCCACCAAGCTTCGAGGGCATTGTTGCTTGCGAAAGCCGCTGTTATCGCGCTGTAAAGTGTGTTATCCGACAAGCCGCCCTCTTGGAAGCAAAGGGGCGGCTTTTGCGCGGTCTGCCGCGAGAAGGCAATAGATGTATGGGAGGTATATAGAAATGAGGAGACTGTTTGCTTGTGCGCTTGTGCTGACGCTGGTCTGCATGCCCATGCTGGCGATGGCAGGCGAGGGAACAAAAACCATTGGTATCATCCAGTACGTTCAACATGTGGCTTTGGACTCGGCACGTGAGGGCTTCGTCCAGGCGCTGGCTGACAATGGTTTCGTGGATGGGCAGAACATCGCCCTGGATGTACAGAACGCCCAGGCGGATGCATCGAACCTGGCCACCATTTCAGACCGTTTTGTAGCCAATAACGTGGATCTGGTGCTGGCCATTGCTACCCCGGCGGCTCAGTCTATCGCTGGTAAAACCACCACGATACCCATTCTGGGCACCGCCATCACTGATTATGAGGTGGCCCGGTTGGTTAGCAGCAACCAGAATCCCGGCACCAACGTGTCCGGAACCACCGACATGAATCCGGTGGCGGACCAGATTAAACTGATCAAGGAGTTGTTCCCGCAGACCCGGACCGTTGGCTTGATTTACACCTCCAGTGAGGACAACTCCATCCTCCAGGCGAAGATGGCCAAGGAAGCTGTGGAAGCCGAGGGCATGTCCTATAAGGAGGTTACCGTGTCATCCTCCAACGATGTGCAGCAGGCGACCCAGTCCATTGTGGACAACTGCGATGCCATCTACATCCCCACAGACAATGTGCTCGCGGCATCCATCTCCGTGGTTTATGAGGTCACCACAGCCGCCAGGAAGCCTGTTATCTGCGGTGAGGCAGGCATGGTGGAAGGCGGTGCGCTGGCGACCCTGGGCATAAACTATTACGATCTGGGATATCAGACCGGCCTGATGGCCTTGCGTGTGCTGGCAGGCGAGGATGTTTCCACCATGGCCGTTGAAACAGCCTCTAAAATGGATTACACCTTCAACTCCACCTATGCGGAGGCGATTGGCTTCACGATTCCCGAGAAGTACCAGGCCTACGCGAAGCCCATGGAATAAGCAAAGCATGGCGGGTGCGGGCCGTGAAAGCTGCCCGCACCCTTCGAGCATGTAAGGGAGTCAATTGTTCATGTCGCAAATCCTGTTGGGCGCAGTGGCGCTGGGACTACTTTGGGCCATCATGACCATCGGTGTATATATCACCTATCGTATCCTGGACATCGCCGATCTGACAGTGGAGGGCAGCATCACTTTGGGAGCTGCGGTGTCTGCTTCGATGATCTATAATGGAGCAAGCCCCTATGCCGCCACAGGCTGTGCTTTGCTGGCGGGGCTTTTGGCAGGTCTCGTCACGGGGCTGCTTCATACAAAACTGCGCATTCCGGCGCTGCTCTCGGGCATCCTCACGATGATCGCGCTGTACTCGGTGAACCTGAGGGTGATGGGCAAAGCGAATGTCTCCCTGCTTAGGATGGGCACGGTATACAGTCCTCTGGAGTCAATGGGACTGGAGAAAAACACAGCTGTCGCTCTCCTGGGGCTGGTCCTTGTGATGGGAATTATCGGGATCCTGTACTGGTTCTTTGGAACCGAGTTGGGCAACGTAATCCGCGCCACAGGCAATAACCCCAACATGGTCCGGGCCCAAGGCATCAACACGGACACCGCCAAGATCCTGGGCCTGATGATCAGCAACGGGCTGGTATCCCTGAGCGGTGCAATGATCGGCCAAAGCCAGAACTTTGCAGATGTGCAGATGGGCACCGGATCCATCGTCATCGGGCTTGCGTCCCTGATCATCGGCGAAGTGCTCTTTGGGCGGCGCAACTTTTTCAGCAGGCTCTTTTCTTTGATACTGGGCGCCGTAACCTACCGGGTGATCATCGCCCTGGTGCTCAAGCTGGGTATGCCCACCAATGATTTGAAGCTGTTCACCGCCATCACCGTGGCGCTGGCGCTTTCGTTGCCCATGTTTCAGGACTACCTGAAAACGCTGCAGCGATCCATGAGGGGGCGAAGGAGTTGCTAAAGCTGATAAACATTCGCAAAAGCTTTAACAAAGGCACGGTTAATGAAAAATTGGCCCTGGACGGGGTCAACCTGATCCTGAAGCCTGGAGATTTCGTCACCGTGATCGGCGGAAATGGCGCGGGCAAATCCACATTACTGAACGCCATCGCAGGGGTTTACCCTGTGGACGAGGGAAAAATCGAGATTGACGGTATTAATGTAACACGTCTATCGGAGTTCCGTCGGGCCAAGTACCTGGGCCGGGTGTTCCAGGATCCCATCATGGGCACCGCTGCTGACATGAACATCGAAGAGAATCTGGCCATGGCTTTCAGGCGGGGCGAGAGGCGTACCCTGAGATGGGGCGTAACCGCTGCCGAGCGCAAACGTTATGCTGAGTATTTACAGCACCTGGATTTGGGCTTGGAAAAGCGGATGACTTCCAAAGTCGGGCTGCTTTCCGGCGGTCAGCGCCAGGCACTGACGTTGCTGATGGCCACCCTGAAAGCGCCGAAACTCTTGCTGCTGGATGAGCACACCGCCGCATTGGACCCCAAAACCGCGCCCAAGGTGCTTAACCTCAGCGACCGGTTTATCCAGGAAGAGGGTCTGACTGCGCTGATGGTCACCCATAATATGCGGGACGCCATCACCCACGGCAATCGCCTGCTGATGATGCATGAGGGAAAGATCATTGTGGATGTGGAGGGTGAGGAAAAGAAGCGCCTGACAGTGGAGGGGCTGCTAACCCTCTTTGGCAGGGCCGCCGGGCAGGAGCTTGCCAGCGACCGGATGCTGCTATCCTGAGTCATTAGGCCTGGCTTGACTGGCTGTCTTAATGGTGTATAATGCTTGGGTTACCAAATACAGGAGGGACACCATGGCAGAGCATAAGGAACGGCCAAGCATTGAGGAAATGGTTGAAAGCAGCGTTAAGGTGAAGGTGCAGCGGGACCGCAAGGACTGGGTCGGTTTTGTGGAAAGTGATGCAGCCAATTTCATGCAACTCAATGACATTGGGAAGATGACCCTGGACGATGGCGCGGGCAACAAAGCGAAGCTCACTCGGCGCAAGGACGGCAGTATTTTTGTGGAGTCCACCTCCTCCAACGTGCTGTAAGCAAGCTGCCGGATTACACCACTATGAAACAACACCGCCCCTTTAGGTCCCCAGACCTAAAGGGGCGGTTTGCTGTGCATCAGCTCTTTTTCAGCAGATTTTCCACTGCACCGACCCACGCATGTTTGGGGTCACTGCTGCGGTAGAAGCCCTGATGCTCACCGGCCATCAGCCACAGGAAGTAGGTATTGTAGCCGGGCGCTCCAACAGTGGTGTGGTAACCACGGGGAAATTCCACCAGTTCATCGCTCTTGACGCGATAGGCTTCGTCAATCTCGCCATCGGAGGTATACATGCATTGCACGCCAAATCCTTGTTCAGGGTCAAACAGGAAGTAGTAAATTTCTTCCAGCACCCCTTCGGAGGGCATGTTGTCCACATCGTGCTTGTGCGGCGGAAAGCCGGCCCAGTTGCCCGGCGTGATATACGCTTCGCCGATGGTAAGCTTTTTGGCGTTGGTTGAGCTGTCCACAATGAAGCTGGTATCGCGTTCCCATGGCTTTACACCCAAGCGCACCGCACGCACATCATTCTGGCGGATCACCTGGGGCACGCTTTCCTCCATCACAGGGGTACTGCACACAGCAATCTTCACATTCCACGGGCTGTTGATGAGGACAGTGCAGTCGCGGGGGGCATAGAAGCATTCTGCTTTGGGGCTTTCAAACACACTGCGCCGTACGCCTACCATGCCATAATCAGTGCCGTTGGCAGTAAAGTTGGCCTTGCCGCTCAGCAGGACGAACGCTACCTCCCGGTCCCTGGTTGGAAAGGTGTAACTTTCACCATCACTCAGCTCGAGAATGCCGAACTCAAGGTCTTTCAATGAGCACTTTCCAATTTCACACAGGGGGGTAAAGCCTTTTTGAGGTGTGTACGTTTTCTTGTAATTCATGCTATTTTTTTTCCTTTCTTAATATACTCTATGATCACGTCGATGGTTTCCCGCCAGTCGGCGATGATACCAAAATCCGAGCAACTAAAGATGGGGGCGTTGCGATCTGTATTCACGGAAATGACCGTCCCTGCGCTGCTCATACCCACCACATGCTGCATGATACCGCTGATTCCAAATGCAAAATAGAGATCCGGACGAATCATCACGCCAGTTTGACCGATCTGGTGCTCATAGTCTATCCATCCTGCGTCCACCGCACTGCGCGTTGCGCCCACTGCGCCGCCCAGTAGATCAGCCAGTTCATGGAGCTTGTCAAAGCCTTTTTTGCTGCCGATTCCTTTGCCGCCAGCCACAACCACCCTTGCTGTCTGAAGCGAAATGCCGTATTCCACAGGTTCAAAGGCAAGCTCATCCATACGCTGAAGCACTTGTTGGATGGTAAGCGCGCTGTGAGGCTCCCCGGCATTTTCTGTGCATCTTTGGGGTTCCGGCCTTGCAAACACGCCTGGACGAACGCTGGCGATCTGCGGTCTGCTTTCCTTGCACAGGATATCCGCCGTAAGGTTGCCGCCAAAAGCCGGGCGGGTTTGTAAAAGCAGACCGTCGGCATTCAGTGACAGCTCGGTGCAATCGGCTGTGAGGCCTGTATCCAGCTTTGCTGCTGCCCAAGCCGAAAGGAATCTTCCGCGTACGGTGGCCGGAAATAGCACGATATCCGGCGATAGTGCGGATAGTGCAGCGGCAATGCGTGTACCCTGAGCGCAATCATCCACGCAGCGGTCCATAGATAAAGCTTCATCCGCACCTGAAGCCAGCAACTGTGGTACGCAGCTTTCCCTGTCTTCATAGAGCGCACAAATGGTGGCTTCTGGTGCAATGGCACGGCCTTTGCCAATCAGTTCCAGTGCCGCAGAAAGTTCCTTTTCACAGAACACGACAATTTTCACGGCAGCAGGCCCCTTTCCGTCAGTCTGGACAGAACTTCATGCACATCCAGTTTCTGGCACGGGCGCACACCTACGGGCCTGGCATCCACATGGATGACGCGTGTAGGCGATGCTTTGAGGCCGCAGCTTGCATTCCTCATGCCGATATCGGAAGGCTTCAGGATAGGGATCTCGGCCCTGGAGGCGCGTTTCAGCCCCATCAGCGTGGGAAGGCGTAGGGGATAGCTCCATTCGCACAATGTAACAACAGCCGGAAGGGATGTTTTCCACGTGCGCTTGCCACTCTCGGTAAGTTGGCAAACTGTCAGGCATTCACCATCGCTGTCAGCCTGTGTCGCATTGGCTACACAGGCGATATCCAGCAAAGAGGCAATCATGGGGCCAACCTGTCCTGTTTCGCCATCCACAGCTCTGCGCCCGCACAGGACCACGTCAAAGCCATCAAGCTGTCTGATGGCTGCTGTGAGGCATTTGGCGGTCACCAGCGTGTCCGCTCCTGCAAAGGCTGTATCGGACAATAGCACCGCCTTGTCAGCACCGCGGGCAAGCGCTTCGCGCAGCATGCCTTCAGCGCGGAGCGGACCCATGCTAAGCGCCGTAACGGTCCCGCCGTGCCGGTCGCGCAGGCGCAAGCCCAACTCCAGCGCACTTTCATCCGCAAGGTTCATAACCTGGGCGATAAAATCCCTTTGCAGTGTATAGTTGCTGGAAAGTTTGATCTCTGTGGTGTC
>JAAYDR010000008.1 GCA_012729115.1 Clostridiales bacterium
TTACCTACTGGCCTTCGGCGTCCTGGGCCTGGCGGGAATCGGTGCCAGAAAGGGAGAACGGGAGGCCCTCTACCTGCCCCTGGGCATCGCCCTGGCTTCCCTCCTGCGCTTCCTGTGCCATGTATTAAGCGGTGCGCTGTTTTTCGCCGAGTATGCCGGGGACCAGAACCCTCTTTTGTACAGCGCCGGGTACAACTCCTACATGTTCCTTGAAATGCTGATCTGCATCGTCCTGGGCCTGCTCATCGGCCCGCGGCTGGCAAAAATCATGCGCAGAAGCGCGGGCATCCGGTAAAGGAGGGGTCCGGGGATAATCCCCGGACCCTATTCCATATCTCCTGCGTTATCCACCCGGGGCAGCGCACAGCCCCGGCCTTCCTTCAGTTCCCTGAGTACTCCCAAAGCAAGCGGTAGCGCAAGCACAAAGGACAGCACATCCGCCACCGGCTGGCTCATCTGAACGCCAAAAAGCCCAAAGACGCGGGGCAGAACCAGCACCGCCGGAATCAAAAACAGCCCCTGCCGGGAAGCGGCCATGAGGGAGGCCTTGCCTGCCAGGCCCATGGTCTGAAGCATCATGTTGCTGACCACCACAAAGGAGAACAGGGGCAGTACGGCGCATTGCTGCCGCAGGGCCTGGGCCCCGATGCGGATTACCTCCGGGTCATCCATGAGGAACACCCAAATCACCCGGGGCGCGAAAGCCATCGCCAGGCCGCTCACCACCAGCAAAAAGACAAAGGAAACCTTCACGCAGAACCAGAAAGCCTCCCGCACCCGGTGATAGTGTCCGCCGCCGTAGTTGAACCCGCAGATGGGCTGAAACCCCTGCCCAAAGCCCACCACGGCGGAAGCCAGAAACTGGGTGACCCGGGAAACGATGCTCATGGCTGCCACCGCAGCGTCCCCATACCCTGCGGCTGCCGTATTCAGCAGCATGATGGAGACGCTGCCCAGCCCCTGCCGGAACAGGGAGGGAATCCCACCCCGCAGGATCTCCCGGAATTTCTCCCGGGTGGGAGTAAAGGCCCGCAGGCGGATGGGGATGTTGCCGCCCCGGCGGGTGCCCAGCAGCAGCACCACAAAGCTCACCAACTGGCTGGTCGCAGTGGCCAGGGCCGCCCCGCCCACCCCCATGCCAAGCACGAAGATGAACAGGGGATCCAGGGCCACGTTGAGCACCGCACCGGAGATGATGCCCAGCATGCTGTAAAAGGCGCTGCCCTGGAAGCGGAGCTGGTTGTTGAGTACCAGGCTGCTTACAAACCAGGGCCCGCCAATGAGAATATAGAACATGTAGTCCATGGCATGGGGGGCGATGGTGGGGGTGGAACCCAGCAAATAGACCAGCGGATCCAAAAAGATCAGCCCCAGGACGCCCAGTACCGCCCCCGCAATAAGGGCGCTGAAAAAACCTGTGGATGCCATCCGCTCCGCGTCCCCGGTATCCCGTGCCCCCAGGCTGCGGGACATATGGTTGCCGGAACCATGGCCGAACATGAACCCCACAGCCTGCAGCACCGCCATCAGCGGAAACACCACGCCCACCCCGGCGGTCGCGCTGGCTGAGCCCAGCAGTCCCACAAAATAGGTGTCGGCCATGTTGTACAGGGAACTGACCAGCATGCTGGCCACAGTGGGTGTTGCCAGGTTAAAGACCAGCCTGGGGATGGGGGTTTCCATCATTTTTCGATGTTTTTCTTCCGCCGTAAGCGTTTTAGGCAATGACAAGGACTCCTTTGGCGTATAAATGGGGGATATGGATTTTCCAATAGCCCGTCCCGTTAGTTGTAGCACAGCGGGTGGGGAATTGCAAGGGGCGGTCAGGCGGGTCTATCCTTATCCCATGGCATATGCTATACTCTTTTACAGAAAACCGCGATGTGAAGGGGCCGCGAACGATGAGCCATCATGATTCGGAAATCATTCTATACAGTACCCAGGATGGGGCCATCAAAATTGACGTGCGCATGGAGGATGAAACGGTTTGGCTTTCCCTGGACCAAATCGCCGAGCTGTTTCAGCGGGACAAATCAACCATTTCAAGGCATATCAGAAACGTATTTGATGAGGGCGAGTTAAGCCGTGAGGCAACTGTTGCAAAATTTGCAACAGTTGCCAATGAGGGAGGCAGAACCGTAGAACGTCAAATCGATTACTACAACCTCGACGTTATCATCTCCGTGGGTTACCGCGTCAAATCGCTGCGGGGCACGCAATTCCGAATCTGGGCGACCCAACGCCTGCGGGAGTACTTGGTTAAAGGCTTTGCCATGAATGACGACCTTCTGAAAAAGGCGGGGGGCGGTAACTACTGGAAAGAACTTCTGGAGCGAATCCGAGATATACGCTCCAGCGAAAAGGTATTTTACCGCCAACTGCTGGACCTTTTTGCCACCAGCGTGGATTACGATCCAAAGGCAGATGAATGCAGACAGTTTTTCCAAATCGTCCAAAACAAGCTGCACTATGCCGTAAACCGGCATACCTCCGCAGAGATCATTCATAGCCGCGCCAATGCCGAGCTGCCTTTTATGGGCATGAAGGCTTTCTCCGGCGGTCAGCCTACCAAGGAGGACGCCCTGGTAGCAAAAAATTACCTGGATGAAAAGGAACTGGCTGTGCTAAACCGCATGGTTTCCGCATTTTTCGATCTAGCGGAACTGCATGCGATGAACCATGAGCACATGTATATGAAGGACTGGTTACCTCAGGTGGACGATTTCGCCCAACGTTATGGCAAAGGCATCCTGCGGGACGCCGGAACGGTCAGTCGCCAGGCCGCCATCGAAAAGGCCACTGAAGAATACAAGAAGTACCGAATGCGGACCAAGGATTTGCCCAGTCCTGTGGAGAAGGATTATCTTGAGAGTCTAAAACATGCGGAGAAAAAGCTTGGTGGCAAAGGCGATCCCAAGTATGAGTCTAAAGCGAATCGCAAAACGTGAAACAAAAACATCCTACAGTGTGTTGAGCTTGCTATTCTGTAAGAAGACTGCCGGGAAGCAACTGTGCCTGTTGCCCAAAATCAAAGCAAGCCAACAACCAGGACAAGGACTCCTTTGACGTATAAATGGGGGATGTGGGTTTTCCAATAGCCCGTCCCGTTAGTTGTAGCACAGCGGGTGGGGAAATGCAAGGGGCGGGCAGGGGGCAGCCATCACCGCAAGGCGGTTTCCGCGAATTTGCGAAGATCGGGACCCTTGCCCTCCCCCTCTCCTTGATGTATAATCAGAAGGCAAAAATCCTTCAAAATCCTGCGATTTCCTGCCTTTGCCGACCGCGGACAAGGCCGAAAGGACGAGCCAGCCATGCGCCTATCCAAAGCAAGCCTCACCCTCCTCACCATGCTTCTTTTTGTAATGATCCTCAGTCTGCCCTTCCTGCTCCCCTCGGGCGCTATCACCCGCCAGGCCAACCGGGCCTATCTGGATGCCGCCATGCAGGCACAGGAAGACGACGTGGAGGAAAGCGGCCCGGAAAGCGATTTATCCGAGGATTTCATCAGCGGAGCGCGCCTCCGTGATACCCTCCGCCCCGCCGCGGTTCTGGCTTCCGCGGGCATCAGCGACATTCTGCCCGTCAACGACATCTCCGCCCTGCCCATCGACAACAGCCCGGGCCGGGCCCCTATTGAGGCCAACTTCACCGAAACCAGCTACCGGGACGATACCATCATCGTAGAGATGGAACAGCTGCGCAAGTTTGACAGCGACGTGTTTGTAGCCCACGTCAAGATCGCCACCGCCTCCCAGCTGCGCACAGCCTACGCGGGCAGCCGGATCGACTCGGACCGCACCAACCAGCCCAGCCGCATCGCCCGCAATTACAACGCCATAGTCGCCGTCAACGGGGATTACTATCCCAAGACAATGGCCGGCTACATCGTACGCCAGGGGGAGATCTACCGGCAAAAAACCAGCAAGAACATGGATCTGCTGCTGATTGACGAATGGGGCGATTTCCACATCCTGCGCTACGGCCATGACAACCAGAAGGAGGGCATCAAGGCCTTCAAAGCGGAGCATGAGCTGATCAACGGCTTCTTCTTTGGCCCGGCGCTGGTCATGGACGGTGAGGTGCTGGAGATCCCCAAGCACTACCAGTTTGATCCCTTCTCTCCCAACCCCAGGGCTGCCATTGGCCAGACAGGCCCCCTCACCTATGTGATTGTCACGGTCAATGGCCGCACGGACGCCTCCACCGGGGTTACCCTGGCCCAGCTGGCCGGGATCATGGGCGAGCTGGGCTGCACCCAGGCCTACAACCTGGACGGCGGCAACAGTGCGACGCTGGTGTTCCATGGGGATGTGTACAATGACAAGCCCCAGTCCGAGCGGGACGTCACCGACATCATCTACTTCGCCTCCGCCACGGAGGGGCAGTAACCCGGCAAAATCAGCATCTCCCAATACCATGGACTGAAAGGAGCTGCCATGACAGACCATTTCACCCTCCTGGGCCTCACCGGCTATACCTACGGGCTGTGGATTGCCGTGGGAGCGCTGCTGTCCCTGCTGCTCATGGGGCTGCTTTCCCACGGCCGCCGCCTGCCGGCAGGCACAACAGCGGTATTTGGGGTCATCGCCATCCCCCTGGGCCTGTTCTTTGCCCGGCTGATCTTCTGCCTGCTCAGCCTTTCCCTCTTTGTTCAAACCTATGAAAATCCGCTGCTGATGCTCCGTTTCTTTGATGGAGGCTTCTCCATGACCGGGCTCATCATGGGCCTCACCTTGGCCGCCTTTTATGCTTCCCGGGCCCTGGGCCTGCGCTTTGGCCAGGTGCTGGACGTGGCCGCCGCGCCAATGGCGCTTTTCATCGCCTTCTGCAGGGTCGGGGAAGGCTGCACAGACCTGGGAATCGGCAAGGTGGTGGAGCCAAACTTCTTCACCCATACCACCCCCTGGCTTTTCATCTCGGAGTCCATGGGCATCGCCACGGAGTACCGCCTTGCGGTCTACCGCTACGAGGCCGCCGCCGCCCTGGTCCTTTGCCTCCTGCTCCTCCTGCTGGGCCGGAGCCTGCGCCGGGACAAGCACGTGCCTGCCGGGGATGTAGGCCTGATGTTCTTCGCCCTGTACGGTGCCTCCCAGATGGTGCTGGAAAGCCTCCGGGACGACGGCCACATGATGATCACCTTTCTGCGGGTCGCCCAGGTGGCAGCGTTCCTCATGCCCGTAATCGCTACTACAGTATTCGCCGGGCGGTTTGCCCGCCTGAAGGCCAGGATTGACAGCCCGCATGGCCTGTCCGGCCCCATTCGTGTCCCGGGCCGGGTGGTCCTGTGCTGGTTCCTCATCCTGCTTTGCCTGGCGGGGGCCACGCTGATGGAGTTCTCTCTGGACGGCCGCCTCACCTGGGGCCAGCCCTCCCTGCTAAGGGATTATGGCATTCTCACGGCTCTGGCCCTGCTACTCTTCCTGGCGCCCTACTCCCTGTTCCATACCCTGCGAAGCCGCCTGTACGCCCAGGGCGCCATCCTGACGCCCGTGCATGCCCAAGAAGACCCAAGGAGGCTGTGATATGCCAAGCATGGTCCTTTCTTCTCCCATCGGGGATCTGACTTTGACTGCCAACGACCACGCCGTCACCCGTCTGGACTTTGGGGCCACGGCGCCTGACGGAGATCCCCAGGGCCCCGCGTCCCCCCTGCTGCAAGAGGCTGCCCGGCAGCTGGCCGCCTATTTCAGCGGTACCCTGCGTAGCTTTACCCTTCCCCTGGAACCTCAGGGCACCCCCTTCCAGCAGAAGGTGTGGCAAGCCCTACAGGCCATTCCCTACGGGAAAACAGCTGCCTACTCGGACATCGCCCGAGCTATCGGCAACCCCAGGGCTATGCGGGCCGTGGGTATGGCCAACCACCGCAACCCCCTGGCCATCCTCATTCCCTGCCACCGGGTGGTGGGCAAGAACGGCAGCCTGGTGGGCTACGGCGGAGGCCTGCCGGTGAAGGAACGTCTGCTGGCCCTGGAAAAAGAATCAAAGGAGGCGTAAGCCTTTGAATCAGGTCCTCCGCAAAACCAAGATCGTCTGCACCCTGGGCCCCAGCACCGAGGATGATGCCGTCCTTCGTCAGTTGATGCTTTCGGGGATGAACGTGGCCCGGCTGAACTTTTCCCACGGCACCCATGAAACCCACGCCCGGACCATCCGCCGGGTGAAAGCCCTGCGGGAGGAGCTGGGTTTGCCCGTTGCCATCATGCTGGACACCAAGGGCCCGGAGATCCGGCTGAAAAACTTCGCCCAGGGCTCCGCAACCCTGAGCAAGGGCCAGCGCTTCACCCTGTATACCGGGGACGTGGAGGGCGACGAATCGGGCGTATCCATCACCTATGCCGACCTGCCCGGGGACGTAACCCCCGGCGCATCCATTCTGATCGATGACGGCCTGGTGGGCCTCACGGTGGTGGAAGTATCGCCCGAGAAGATCGTCTGCACTGTGGACAACAGCGGGATCATCTCCGACCACAAGGGCGTCAATGTGCCGGGCGCGCACCTGAGCATGCCCTTCATCAGCCCCAAGGACTATGAGGACATCCTCTTTGGCATCCGCAACGAGGTGGACTTTGTGGCCGCCTCCTTTACCCGCTCCTCCGCCGACATTCTGGAGATCCGCAAGATCTTCAGCGAGCAGGGCTGCTCCACCATCAGCATTGTGGCCAAGATCGAGAACATGCAGGGAGTTGCCAATATCGACGAGATCCTGCGGGTCAGCGACGCCATCATGGTAGCCCGGGGAGATTTGGGGGTGGAGATTCCCCTGGAGGAAGTCCCCGTGATCCAGAAAATGCTGATTCACAAGGCCTATTCCTCCGGCAGGCAGGTAATTACCGCCACCCAGATGCTGGACAGCATGATGAAAAACCCCCGCCCCACCCGGGCGGAGGCCACAGACGTGGCCAATGCCATCTACGACGGCACCAGCGCCACCATGCTCTCCGGGGAGACCGCCGCCGGGCTCTATCCGGTGGAAGCCCTGCAGACCATGGCCCGCATCGCGCTGCGGGCGGAGGCGGACATCAACTATATCAAGCGCTTCAAGGAGCGGCCCCCGGACACCGTGTCCGACGTAACCAACGCCATCTCCCACGCCACCTGCACTTCCGCCCACGATCTGGGGGCAGCGGCCATCCTCACCGTCACCAAGAGCGGGCGCACTGCCCGGATGATCTCCAAATACCGGCCCAACTGCCCCATCATCTGCTGCACCACCTCCCACAGCGTCCGCCGTCGTCTGAACATGAGCTGGGGGGTCATCCCCCTGGTGATTGAGGAGGCGCACAATACCGACGAGCTCTTCGAGCGGGCTGTGGAGGCCGGAGAGCAGGCCGGGTATTTGCAAAGCGGGGATCTGGTGGTGATGACTGCCGGGGTACCCCTGGGCATCAGCGGCAGCACCAACCTGATGAGGGTTCACATGGTCCCCTTTGATCCCCTGAAAGCATAGCCCCCGGTCCTCCTGATGGCAGGGCAGCCCCATCAGAAAAATGGCGCGGCTGATCCAAGCCGCGCCTATGAAACAACTTTCGTATCTCCCTTGCCTACCCCCTGATAAACTTCATCACCTTTTTCGCATCCGCGTCAGGGTTCAGCTTCAGCACCTGGGCCCTGATTTTTTCTTCCGCTTCTCCCGCCGGAATCCCCAGGGATGCCTCCCACACCTGCGGGTCAAAAAAATCCTCGGTCTTGCACAGCACCGTGGAGGACCATCCGTACTCCTCCCCGGTTTTGGCGCGCTTGCGCTGCCTGCCGCACAGGGTCAGAAACATCTTCCCCTGCAACTCCACCAGTGCCCGGTCAAACTTTCCCGCCTCCTCCCTGGAAAAGGCGGCGGCCTGCTTGAGTTCGTGAAGGGCCATGGCTTCCTGCCCCTCCATGGCCTCATAAATTCGCTTGGCGTACCGGGTGATGAGCCCCAGCTCATAGGCCTCCTCCAGGCTTCGGCCCTGACGCCGCACCGCCAGAAAATATGGATACCAGCTTTTGGTGATGAATCCGCTTTTTTGGAAAAACAGCTTGCCGTAGGCGATATCGTCCCTTTCCTCCAGCACCCGCATCCGCCACTCCCAGGGATCGGTTTCCCGGTCCCCCGTATGCCAGCGCACCGGGGTCTCGTAGGGCGGTTCCTGATTCCAGTCCCAGGTTATCACCCCATAGATGCCCTGGCTGCTTCCGCCTCCCATGGAAAACCCCGCAGCCAGCAAAGCCTCCACAAAATCCTCATAGCAATAAATCATTGCCTTTCCACTCTCCCTTCCCATTCCTCCGCCAGCATGGCATACGCATAGGTGTCCTGCCATAGGGGCTGTCCTTCCTCGTCCCGGTGGAAAAAGATGTTCTGCATCAGGTATCCCTCCCGCCGCATTCCCAGCCTTTCCAGCAGCCGCCAGGAAGCCGTGTTCAGGGGATTGACCATGGCCACCACCCGGTGGGCGTTTTTGGTACACTAAAAAGCGCAAGAGAGAACGCCGACGGGCGTAGCTCCCTTGCGCTTATTCAGGTACAATAAGGGGAGCAATGGACCGGCGAGGGCGTTTTAGGATTGACGCATCCGAATAAAAAA
>JAAYDR010000062.1 GCA_012729115.1 Clostridiales bacterium
CGGCTGCGGGGGGACTATCTGGCCATCGCCACTCTGGGCTTTTCGGAAATCATCCGGGTGCTGATCACCAACGCCCAAAGCCTGACCAACGGCGCCCAGGGCCTCAAGAGCATACCGGGCAATGCCACCCTGTGGTGGTGCTACGGTGTGGCCGCCGTGCTGCTGCTGCTGATGGGGCTTCTGGTTTCTTCCAGCTATGGGCGGGCCTTAAAAGCCGTGCGGGAGGATGAGATCGCTGCCGAAGCCATGGGAATTTCCCTGTTCAAGCACAAGATGCTGGCCTTCATGCTCAGCGCCTTTATCGCAGGCGTGGGGGGCGGATTGCTGGCCGCCTATAACGGCACCATCGGTCCGGATATGTTCCGGGTCACCCAGACCTACAATGTGCTGATGATCGTGGTGATGGGCGGTATGGGCTCCATCACCGGCTCTGTGCTGGCGGCCTTTCTGGTCACCGTGGGGCAGGAGTGGCTGCGGGTGCTGGACGGCCCCATGGACCTGGGCTTTTTTCAGACCTCGGGGATCGCGGGCCTGCGGATGGTGGTGTTTTCCGGGCTGCTGCTGGTGGTTATCCTTTTTTTCCGCAATGGGTTGATGGGCACGCGGGAGTTCAGCTGGTCCGCCATCCTGGGGCGGCTGAAGCGCCCGGTCGGACCGGGAGGGAGGGTGACGAAGCCATGAGACAGAAGGTATTGGAAATCAGCCATGCCACCATGCAGTTTGGCGGCCTGGTGGCTGTCAACGATCTGACCATGTACATTGACACCCAGGAGATCGTGGCCTTGATTGGCCCCAACGGTGCGGGCAAAACCACGGCTTTCAACATGGTCACCGGGGTGTACCGGCCAACCTCGGGCTTCATCTTTCTCAACAAGCGGGACATCACCGGCATGCGTCCCGACCAGATCACCCGGCTGGGCATTGCCCGGACCTTCCAGAACATCCGCCTGTTTCGCGCCCTCAGCGTCATGGATAACGTGCTGATTGCCAGGCATTTGCGGCTGAAGTCCTCCTGGCCCGGCGCCATGCTGCGCCTGCCCTTCTATCGGCATGAAGAGAAGCTGATGCGGGAGCATGCGGAGGAGCTGCTGCAATACATGGGGCTTTGGGAGGTTCGGGGCGAGAAGGCTGCCTCCCTGCCCTACGGCATGCAGCGCAAGCTGGAGATGGCCCGTGCTCTGGCCACAGAGCCTGTGCTGCTGTTGCTGGATGAGCCCGCCGCGGGGATGAATCCGGCGGAATCCGACGAGTTGACCGCGCTGATTGGCGATATCCGCAAGACGTTTAAGCTCACAATCCTTCTTATTGAGCATCACATGGATCTTGTAATGGACATTTCCGATCGCATCTATGTGCTGGATTACGGCAACCTGATTGCCCAGGGCAGCCCGGCGGAGATTCAAAGCAATGACGTGGTGATCCAGGCGTATTTGGGGGTGCAGGAAGATGATGCTTGAAATCCGAAACCTGAAGGTGTCCTACGGAGGCATCCGTGCACTCAAGGGAGTTTCCCTGTCCGTTCCCAAGGGTCAGATCATTACCCTGATTGGAGCCAACGGCGCGGGCAAGTCCACCATGCTTCGCACCATCTCCGGCCTGCAAAAGGCTGACGAGGGGACGATCCTCTACGGAGAAGAGAACCTGCTGGGGCTGCCCCCCAAGGAAATTGTCAAGCGGGGCATCGTGATGGTACCTGAAGGCCGCCGCGTGTTCCCGGATATGACGGTGCGGGAAAACCTGCGCATCGGAGCATTCCTGCGCACGGACAAGGAAGCGATTGCCCAGGACCGCCAGTATGTGTACTCCCTTTTTCCGCGCCTTGAGGAGCGGGCCTGGCAGCCGGCAGGAACCCTTTCGGGCGGCGAGCAGCAGATGCTGGCAGTGGGCAGGGCTCTGATGAGCCGCCCCAAGGTGCTCATCATGGACGAACCGTCCCTGGGCCTGGCTCCGCTGGTTGTCAGAGATATCTTTGGCATCATCCGAAAGCTGAACGCCGACGGGATTACCGTGCTTCTTATTGAGCAGAACGCCAACGCCGCCCTGCGCATCGCAGATTACGGGTATGTGCTGGAGACGGGGACCATCCACATGGAAGGCACGGGCAAAGAGCTGCTGGATAACAGCGCTGTTCGGGAAGCATACTTGGGAAAGAGCAAAGCGGCGGTGCGAGCATAGAAGCATCAAAACCGACGAATGAGACGCGGTGCAGAGCGAAGGGGGTTCGTTTTGCGCCGCTGTTCTCTCATCCAATTCTAAACAAACTTTCACCATCCCTTTAGCGGCTTTCAGCCAATCCTTCTTTTCACCCTGGAAAAACTATGCTATAATTGGGTTTGTTAACGAGCAAACAAGCGGGTAATCCCCTGAACCGCCGTGGATCAAAGGAGCGGGCTGATGAACAAGCAAAGCAGGAAGAGCAGGAAGCCAAAGAAGACCAAGGGACTGGGCGCGGGAATCATCGCCTTTGGCGCGGTTTTTGCCCTGTATTCCTCTATCTTTCATCCCCATAGCCTGGGCGGGTACATTCTGGCTTTTGTGCTCAGCGGCCTTGTCGGCACAGTGGTCAAGATCATGGGCGAGGGCCTGGATCTGAGCACCAAGGAGAAGGTACCCCAGAGCCTGCAAAACATCGCCGAGGACACGGGCAACCCGGAGGTGGACGCGCTGCTGGCCAAAGGCCGGGAGATGATCACCGAGATCCGGGAACAGAACAAGCAGATTGCCGAGCCCTCCCTGAATACCACGCTGACAAAGCTGGAGAACCAGTGCGCGGAGGTGTTCCGTGCGGTGTACGACAAGCCCGCCAAAGCTCCCCAGATTCGCAAGTTCATGGACTACTACCTGCCTACCACGCTGAAGCTGGTAAAGGGCTACCGGATGCTGGGAGAGAGGAACGTGGCCGGAGCGGATTCGGCTGCAGCCCGCAAGCGCATAGACGAAGCCCTGGCCGTGGTGCTTAAAGGCTGCCAGAAGATGCTGGATAATCTGTATCGGGACGATGTGCTGGACATTACCACAGACATCGATGTGCTGGAACAGATGCTTAAGAGGGACGGCCTGACAGAGAGCGCCCTGGAACTGGCAGCCCAGCAGGCCAGGCAGGCAGCCCAGCTGGACCGGCAAGTGGAGGCGGCCCGGCAGCGGGCCCAGGAGGCAATGCCCCAGGCGCCGACCCTTCAAACCCCGTCCTACACCACCGGGCAGGGTCAGGCAATGGCCCAGGCTCCCCGCAAGGAACATAAGAATGAATGAGGAGGAAGCACCATGACCGAGCAAACCAACGCCCCCCAGGCTCAGGCGGAACAGACTGCCCCCGTGCTCACCCTGGACAGCAGCTCCATGGCCAAGGACAAGGCCATGCTGGACGAGGCCGTAAAGCTCCTTGAGAAGGATCATGCCCCCAAGGCTGTGGAATCCACCTTAAAGGACATGGACACCTCCATGCTCACCGAGGAGGAGAAGCGCAGCATCCAGGAGTTTGTGAGCAAGATCGATATTGACAATCCGGACCATGTGCTGCTCTTTGGTGCAGAGGCCCAGAAGAAGATCGCGGATTTCAGCGACAGCGCCCTGGCCACCGTTCGCACGGACCAGACCGGCGAGGTGGGCGACATGCTGGTGAAGCTGGTCAACGAAATCAAAGGCTTTGGCGACGCGGCGGAGGAGCCCAAGGGCATCGGCAAGCTGTTCTGGAACGCCAGGAAGGCGATCAGCGACATGAAAACCCGCTTTGAGAAAGTGGAGGTCAATGTCGATAACATTTCCAACGCCCTGGAGGGACATCAGGTGCAGCTCCTCAAGGACGTAAGCCTCTTTAACCACCTCTATGACATGAACACCCAGTATTTCAAGGAACTGACCATGTACATCGTGGCCGGGGAGCAAAAGCTGGCGCAGGTACGGAGCACGTCCCTTCAGGAGCTCAAGGAAAAGGCCGCCGCCTCCGGGGATGCCATGGACGCCCAGCGGGCCAATGATCTGGCAACCGCCTGCGACCGGTTTGAGAAGAAACTCCACGATTTGAAGCTGACCCGTCAGGTGGCCCTGCAGATGGCGCCCCAGATCCGTCTGCTGCAAAACAACAACAGCCTTTTGGTGGAGCGGATTCAAAGCACCCTGTCCAACACCCTGCCCCTGTGGAAGAGCCAGATCGTGCTTGCCCTGGGCATGCAGCACAGCCAGGAGGCCCTCCAGGCCCAGAAGGCTGTGACGGACATGACCAACGAGCTGCTGGTGAAGAATGCCCAGAAGCTGAAGATGGGCACCATCCAAACCGCCCAGGAAGCGGAGCGGGGCATTATCGATCTTCAGACCTTGACCCAGACCAACCAGAGCCTGATTGACACCATCAACGAAGTGATGCGCATCCAGGATGCGGGCCGCGCCCAGCGCGTGGAGGCCGAAAAGAACCTGATGGTGATGGAAGGCGAACTGAAAAAGAAGCTCCTGGAGCTGAAACACTAAAACCGATAACCGGAGCACAGGAAAGGATACCCGAAAATGAAACCAAAACTCTCCATAGGCGTGTGTGTTCTCATATCACTCGCTTTGGTTCTCTTTGGCCTGATCTTTGGCACCCTCAGCGGGTTCAACGATGACCGCAAAGAGGTGATGGCGCTGCTGTCCGGCGAGGGCGGGCTGATGGATGTGCTCCAGTTCCGGGGAGCGGACGGGCTGAACCTGACCGTGGTGGCGCGGCGGCATCTGCCGGCCGGCGACGCGGATGTACAGGCTGTGGAAAACGCCGCCGGGAAGCTGCGGGAACCCCAGGCATCCCTGTCTGCTCTGAAGGAGCAGGACAGAAGGTTGGCCGCGGCAGTGGAGCGGGTGGCGGAGAAGCTTGCACAAACGCCCAGCTTCCAAGCAAGCGCGCGGGACAAGAGCTATTTGGACATGCTCAAGGCAGATCTGCAAAAGCTCTCCGCAAGCCCTGTGATTGCCACCTACAATCAGGCGGCGGCCGATTTTAACAAGCAGCTGGACAGTAAAACCGGAGGCGCCTTGGCGCGGCTCCTGGGGATGCAGCCCTGCGAGCTGTACCAGTAAGGGGGTGGGGCAGATGAAGCAGTCAAATATTGGAACGAAAAGGCTTTTAAAAGCCCTGGCGGCCGTGCTGGTGGCCATGGCGCTGCTGATCCCCGCGCTGGCCCTGGGGGAGGCCCGCTTTCCCGCGGACCGGGGCGCGGTGACCGATGATGCCAATGTTCTATCCCAGGCCATGATCAAAGAGATCGGCGAGTTTCAGACCCTGGCCCTCGCTCGCACGGGGGTGCGTGTGCGGGTGGCTGTCGTCCACTTCCTGGACGGTCTGGATGCCCAGACATACGCCCGGGAGCTGTTCGTCCGATGGGGCATGGGACTCATGGACCTGCTGATCCTGGGCGCGGCGGGGGAAGACAGCTTCGCCGCCGTTTCCGGCGCGGAGTTTGAGCAAACCATCAGCGATAACAACATACAGCTTCTCCTGAGCAATTCGGGATTTGGGGAGCTGTTCAAGGCCCAGCAATACGAAACGGCCTTTGGAAAGCTCTTTGCAGCTCTTGCCCAGACCCTGGGCAAGCATTATGGGGCGGACATGGATCTGGGCAGCCTTTTTGCGGCATACCGGTCCGGAGCCCAGGCGACACCAAAGCCATCCCGCCCCAACGTCAGCTCCTATGTCTCCTCCCTGTGGGACAGTGTCATGGACGACATTGACGACAAGGTGGAGGGGTATGCCAGCTACCATGAACGCCGGGAGCGGGAGAGCCGCGGCTTGACCCCTGCCGGATGGGTGCTGCTGTTTATCCTGATTGGCCTTGTATTCAGCCGGAGTGACCGGGCCCGTCGGGGCCGCGGGTGCGGTTGCGGGCCCCTGGGCTGGATCTTCGGGCTGCTGGGCCTGAACTCTCTGTTTGGCAGGAGAAGAGGATAGAAAGATCGCCAAGACATGCAACCCCCTTGCGGAATTGCGTCCGCAAGGGGGGTTTTTGCGTCTGTCGTGATCATGATCCCGGAAGCCTCATCCGCCCGCCATTGCTTTCAATTATTGAAACGCAGGAGTTCGTCAATCAAGCGGGGGGATAGCATCATTGTACCGATGGAGGCGACGCTTCCTGTCATGAAAATGGATTCGTCCGCGTCTATCTCAATTTCCAAAGAGCCGCCGGGCATATGGACCGTAACCAGATGATCCACCAACCCGAGTTTATAGGCGGCGCTGGCGGCGGCACAGCTGCTGCTTCCCGACGCCAGGGTATAGCCTGCGCCCCTTTCGTAAATTTCAATTTCACAATGGTTGCGATCCATCACCCGTACCAGCTGCATGTTGATCCTGTTGGGGAAGTTGTCTGAGTTTTCCACATAAGGGCCCAGCTCGCATGCTTTTTCCCTGCTGATTTCTCCCGTGGGGATTACGCAGTGAGGATTTCCGATGGACAAACAGGTGACCTGATATGCCTGTCCATGAAAAGTCATGGTTTCGTGAATGACCTGTCTGTCTTTCCCTGCAACGGGGATATCCACGCTCCGATAGGTTGGTTTCCCCATGGATACTTTTTGCCGCTCTCCCAGTTCGTCCAGGAATTCCACCATCACATCTCCGCCCTTTGTGGTCAAGGTGAAGCGCCGGCTGGTAACATATCCTGCGTCCTTCAGGTATTTGGAAAAAATGCGCACGCCATTTCCGCTTTTTTCTGCTTCGCTTCCGTCGGGATTATAGATTCTCACCAGGATTTTGTCTTTGTCAAAGATGGGGCCATACAGGATGCCGTCGGAGCCAACGCCGAAATTTCGGTGGCAGATCAGTTTGATCCGGTCATGGTTGAGCGGAAGTGTGTTTCTTTGTGGATCATAAACCAGATAATCGTTGCCTAGACCATGATACTTGGGCAGCTGGATATTCATAGGCTCATCCTCTGCTTGATTTTTTCCTTGCTTCCCCTTCAGGAGAAGTATATCGCAAAGAGCCGTATCTTACAAAGGACATGGAGGAATTCCGCAAAGCGGTTCACTACTTTGGTAGTTTTATAGAGCCATAAAAAGAAAAAACCCTGGCAACACAGGGTGTCACAAGGGATTTGTGCTGGCAGCTCCAAGGGGAATCGAACCCCTGATTTCGCCTTGAGAGGGCGACGTCTTAACCGCTTGACCATGGAGCCAGGGTGGCTGGGGAACTAGGATTCGAACCTAGACAATACGAGTCAGAGTCGTAGGTGCTACCGTTACACAATTCCCCATCGCTACTGCGCAGGTGTTATTATACGGGACGGTGGATGACCTGTCAAGCCTTTTTTGAACGGTTGACTGATTTTTCGTCTTAAGGTTAATTCCCAGAGTAACATCCACAGTGGAAGAGGGGGTGGAATTTAAACTGGGAAGCAATATGAAGTAGAATTAAGTCTGGGAAGTTCTCGGGGAATGGAGAAAGAAATGACAGACTTAAAATCA
>JAAYDR010000063.1 GCA_012729115.1 Clostridiales bacterium
GAATCAAAGTTCAGCGTCATGGGCACATACAAAAGCACGGTATCTGCGCCGGAAATATCGATGGACTGGCCTACGCCGTAAGCAGGCTCTCCAATTCTCCTTGGATCGGCTGTGGTCAGGGAACCTACATCACGGATGCAGAACACCTGGCAGGAGGCAACCTCCACATTGGCATTGGAGAGGAAGGCCAAATCAACCCGAAGGGTGTCCCCAGTAACGGTTACCGTGGCCTGGCCCACCAGATAGTTGTTGCTTGCGCACAAAGGAATGGTTATGCTGCCCTGGGAGCGCAAGCTGTCAATCTCCAGCATGGTGCCCATCAGCCAGTCCTGGGTGAGAGCGGCGTTGAAATCCCGCATGCGCACACCGTAGGTACAGGCGCTGTTTTGCTCCAGCCTGGGCGGCAAATGTATAAAGGGCAGGGCATAAACCCAATCCCCAACATAAAGGGTCACCAGGAAGGGAATCGTCTGATTTCCCCCAAAGGGCAGGTAGATGTCTCCACTGTCAAAGGTACCGCTTTTGTAATCGTAGTATTTATCAAAGATAAGGGTCTGGGTGTCCATCTGAACCAAAGTAAGCCGCACCGGGGCCGCCAGCTCGTTGCTGTTGCTGATATATTTTCGAATCCGGATGCCGGCATTGTTGGAAGAAAGAACCTGGCCGATATAGTCCGTATCCTTGAGCCTGTTCATATCCAGGCTGTCCACATCAATGAGAAAACTGCTCTCTGCCAGCGCGGGATGAATCCCCAAAACAACGAGAACAACCAACAGGAATACAGTGGCAAGGGCAAGAGTTCCTTTGCTACCCATGAGAAAAACTCCTTCATTGGCCGCCTGGGCCGTGACATTGAGGGGAATTCACCATTCAAACGTTGTTCAAATCCCAATCCATGCATTTCTCTGAAATGATGGATTGCCGGTTTTTGGTAGTTCGTGTCGTTGGAGGGTTTTACCTCTTGATTCATAGGAAATTGATTCGATGTAATATATTCGTAATAAAGCCTTTACTTTTTAGAAATTATTTGCTATACTGGGCACGATTCATATAGACCCAACTGAAGCCAATACCGCAGGTGATTTGGACAAGCCTGCTCAGTTGCGTCCATAAGGAGGGCCCGTACGTGAGAACTACCCGGCATGTATACAGGCAGGTCGCCGCTCTTTTTCTAGCGGTGGCTTTATTGTCCCCAGCTTTGATACCCGCTCTGGCTGCCCAGTACCATACGTTGGAGTTTGGTGACCGGGGAAGCGAAGTCTTGAAGCTGCAAAAGACATTGCTTTCCCTGGGCTTTGATCCAAACGGTACGGACGGTAAGTTTGGAAGAGGCACGGAGCGCGCTGTGATGGAGTTTCAAAAAAGCCAAGGCCTTACCAGCGACGGCAAGGCGGGCAATCTGACCCTCACTGCGCTGTATGCTCAAGCCCAAAGCAGCACTTCCGGTAGTTCCGACAGCTCGGGCCAAAGCACTGCCGCCACCAACCCAAACACCTTGAAATATGGGGACAGCGGCAGCCGGGTCAAGGACCTTCAGACCAAACTGGTGGCCTTGGGATATAATACCAATGGCATTGATGGTCGCTTTGGGGCAGGCACCCAGAAGGCCGTAATGGCCTTCCAGAAGGCCAACGGTCTGAAAGCAGACGGCCTGGCCGGCACACAGACCTTGAATCTGCTGGCTTCCAAGGCAAGCAGTGGAGAATCTTCCTCCGGTTCTTCCGGCTCATCCGGCACCTCAGGATCCTCCACCGGCTTTACCCGCACCCTGCGCAGCGGGTGTTCCGGCTCGGATGTGAAGCAGGTTCAGACCCAGCTGAAGACCCTGGGCTATTACAGCGGCAAGGTGGACGGTGTATATGGCTCGGGCTCCATGGCAGCCGTTGCGGCCTTCCAGAAAGCCAACGGGCTGCATTCGGATGGCCTGGCCGGCTCTCAGACCTTTGCCAAGTTGTTTTCTTCCAGTGCAGTAGCTGCGGGAAGCTCCGGTTCCTCCAGTTCCTCCGGTTCCGGCTCCTCCGGTTCTTCCGGCTCCTCCGGTTCTTCCGGCTCCTCCGGCTCTGGTTCCTCCACGGGGACCTATATCACCCTGCGAGAGGGCTCTACCGGAACAGAGGTAAAAGCTCTTCAGCAGGCTCTGAAGAATCTGAATTATAACGTTACCGCCGATGGTAACTACGGCGGCCTTACCAAACTGGCTGTAATCGCCTTCCAAAAACGCAACGGTCTAACCGCAGACGGCGTGGCTGGAGCGGCTACCCAAGCCAAGCTGTTCAGCGGTTCCGCCGTAGAAGCCGACCCCTCCGATACCGGCGGTACCACCGGGCCTTCTGACCCCGATGCAGGTAAAGCCAGCGGTCCTGACACCGGCTCTGTGAAACTGCTGCATTGGTTCAACCAGATCAAGCCCAGCATCAGGACCGGACAAACCATCGTCATCTTTGACCCCGCCACAAACCTCCAATGGAACCTGCGCCTGTACAGCCTGGGCCATCACGCGGACAGCGAACCCAAGACTTTGGAGGATACCCAAATCATGTTTAAGGCCTTTGGCTATGTCAACACATGGACTCCAAAGCCTGTTTATGTGAAACTCCCCAGTGGAACCTGGACCTTGGGGGCGATGCACAACGTGCCCCATCTCTCGGGATCTATCAAAGACAACGGCTTTGACGGCCATCTTTGCGTCCATTTCCTCCGGGATATGGATGAGTGTGCTAAAAATGATCCCAACTACGGCGTTCAGAACCAAAATGCCATCCGTAAAAAATGGAAGCAGATGACAGGAGAGGTTGTACCGTAAGACTTCAACCGGCGGCGCATCATGCCGCCGGTTTTCTGTCCGGAATGGGAGCCTTCTTATGTCTCTTTATCAGCTCAGTTTCTATACCACAATCTCCACATGACTCCCGCCTGATTTGTCCTTGGTCACGCGGAGCTGTTTGTCGATGCGCTGCTTGAGCTCTGAGACATGGGATATAATACCCACGAGCCGATGGCCCCGGCTGAGAGAGGCCAGGACGCCAATGGCCTGCTGAAGGGCGTCCTCGTCCAGGGAGCCGAAGCCCTCATCCACAAAAAGCGTATCCAGGTGGATACCTCCGGCGGAGGATTGGATTTCATCGGCCAGGCCCAGAGCCAGGGCCAGGGAGGCCATAAAGCTTTCTCCTCCGGATAGGGTTTTCACGCTGCGCCTGGTACCATTGTAGTGATCCAGCACATCAAGTTCCAGACCGCTGGAGAGGCGGTTGTCCAGAGTCTCATCCTGACGGAGAAGCTCGTATTGCCCTGAAGTCATGCCCATGAGGTGAGTATTGGCCCGTCCCAGGATCTGGTCAAAGTAAGTCATCTGAACAAAGGTTTCCAGCATGATCCGATCCTTGCCGGAAAGGGTGCCGTTGGCTGTATCCGAGAGGGCTTTGACCCAGGAATAGCGGGATTGGGCGGCAGCAAGGGCCTCTCCCTGGCGGTGAATGCCTTTGAGAGCATCTGCATTGCGGCTCAGGCGGGAGCGAAGGGCCTGGAGGCTGGTCTCCAGGAGTTCTTTCTCTGCAGAGAGTTCGTCCCGTTGCCGGGTGATTTGGGAGAGGTCCGCTCTGGGGCTGTCCTGAAGCTGCTGGGAAAGGGAAAGGACCTGACCTTTCAAGCCGGAAACCCTGGCCCGGCAATCACGGAGGGCTGTGTCGGCATCGTGGTAAGCCTTTTCCAGATCGGCTTTGCGGGACTCAAGAGCCGCCAGAGCCGCCAGCGCATCACTCTGAGTGGCGTATCGAAGACGGGAAGAAAGGCCGGCCAGCTCTCCCCGAAGGCCGCTTTCCTGGGCAGTGAGAGCGGAAAGATTTTGGGTTGCCTGGGCCTCCTGGTCCTGGGCCGATTGAAGCTGCTGCCGGTGATTGGGCAGAAGCTTGGTCAGCTGTTCTCTGCGCAGGAGCCTTTTCTCCTGGAGGGCAAGGTTGGCCGCAGTGGTCTCCATGGCTGCTTGCAATTCCTTGGCAGCTTCCCGCATGCGGGAGGAAAGCTCCTGGGGCTCGCAGGGACCCATCAGGGCTTCTCCCTGCCGATGGGCTTCCTGTCTGCGGGCCATGAGGCGGGAATTTGCGGCGGAGGCCTCCTCACTAAGAAGGCGGGCTGTCGTCAGGGCCTTTTCATAACAGGTCTTTGCATTCTCCAGCCCGGCTTGGGTGGGGGCCTGAGCGGAGGGGGATGCGGGTGCCGGATGTTCTTTGGAGCCGCATACAGGGCAGGGCATACCGGGAGAAAGCGTTTGAGCCAGAATCCCGGCCTGTCCGTCCAAAAAGGCCCGGTTCATTTGCTGGTACGCGATGCCCAAGCTTTGTTCCTGAGCAGCGGCTTCCTGATAGTTGGCCTGGGCTTTCACGAGAGCCCGCTCCAGTTCCTTGCACTCCGAAAGCATGGCGTGGAGCTGTTTGAACTGATCCCGCTTGAAAAACTGCTCCTTTTGCTGGGCCAGGAGCTGTTCCCTATCGGCCGGTGCGCTTTGAAGGATAGATTGCTCCGCCTCCAGCTCCGCGAGACTTACCTGGAGAGCCTCCACATTCGCCTTGGCCTGAGCGGCTGCGTTTATCTGCTGTTCTTTCAGCTGGATGATCCGGGTAAGTTCCCGGCTTTTGTCTTCCAGGATTTCATAGCTGGGCAGAGCCGATCTGGCGGTAGCGATTTCCCCGACTAGCCGGTTCAGCTCCGGTTGCCGGGCCTCTTCCTGGTGAAAGCTTTCTGTTCGTTGTAACTCCTGGATCTGCTCGGCCTCCAGATCTGTTTGGGCCTGGAGGAGAGCCTTGGCTGCCGCCTGCTGAGACAGGGCTTGGCCCAACAGTTGCTGAGCCTCCGCCAAACGGCTCTCCAAAGCAGAGCGCTGGCTTTCCAGATCCTGCTCCGATTCCCGGTCATAAGTGATCAGGTTTTGAGCCAGGGAAATTACTTCCTCAAGGGGCAGCTGTTCATTCTGAGCACAGAGCAGTTCTCCCTCCAGGAGATCGTCGTGAGGGCAAACGAGGCCGCTGATATACTGGGATAGGCTCAGGCGCAAACTTTCGCATTGCCGTTTCGCATCCAAAGCCTCACCCTTCAGCTTTTCCTGTAATTCCTGATAGGGACCGGTTTGGAAGATGTGACGGAAGATGTCCACCCGCTCCTTGGTGCCTGCCAGCAGGAGCTTTCGGAAATTCCCCTGAGCAATCATGGCGGTCTGGCAAAACTGGCTGCGGTTGAGCCCCAAAATGGCCTGAACCTGGTTAGTCACACCGCTAAAGCCTGTAACCACCTTGCCATCCGGCAGGGTAAGGGTGGTTTTTCCGGTTTTGTCCGGATAATACCGCAGAATGTGATAGCGTTCCCGCCGGTGGAGAAAGGTGAGCTCCACAAAGGTTTTTACGTTGTCAGCAGCGTATTTGCTCCGTAGAAAGGACTTATCCCGCTCATCCCCGCTGGCTTCGCCATACAGGGCAAAGGTGATTGCATCGAAAATTGTGGTTTTGCCTGCCCCGGTATCTCCGGTAATCAGGTACAGGCCGCTGTCCCCCAACCGGTCCAGGGACAGTTCCACCCGCCCCGCAAAGGGACCAAAGGCCGAAAGAATCAAGGATATGGGCCTCATGCGCCACCCTCCCACACGCTTTCAATGAAATCCCTGAGAAGGTCCTCCTGCTGAGGGGTTATGGATGAGCCGTTTTGTGTCTCGTAGAATTGCTCAAACAGTTCCAAGGGGGATTTACGCTGAGCATGTTCCGCTGGAATCACGTGGGCTTGAGAGCGGGTGCGCTGGTTATCATAGGACAGTTGCATCACATTGGGATAGATGCTGCGAAGACGGCCTATGGCATCAGGGATGTCCTGCTCGTCGGTGAGGATGATGTGAAGATAATCCTCCGTATGAGTGCCCAGGTAGGTGCTGCGGGCGGTCAGTTCCAGATAGGTTCCCCGTAGTTTGCGCATCTCTCGAAGAGGGATGAGGGGAAGAGTAGAAACGCTCACATGGTTCTTTTCTTCCAGAAGCACCATGGTGACGGACTTGGTCTGCCCCGCTTCAGAAAAGGAATAGGCCAGGGGAGCGCCGCAGTAGCGCAGGGTATCGCGGCCTACATGCTGAGGGCTGTGCAGATGACCCAGAGCCACGTAATCAAAGGCATCAAATACAGATCCGTCCACATTGTCCATGCCGCCTATGCTGATCTCCTCAGACTGGCATGTGACGGCTCCGGTGACAAACTGGTGGGCTGCCAGCACACTGCGGTGGCTGGGTACCAGAGGAAGCTCCGTCAGAGCTTGGGCAACAGCCTGGGAATAGGTGGAGACTTGAGTTTGAGGGAAGGCGGCCCGGACATGGGCGGGCTTGATAAAGGGCAGCAGGTAGATATCAACGGGGCCGTGTTCGTCCTTCAGGGTTATGGGAATGAGGGGCCCCTCATAGGCTGGCGCCAAAGAAACGCCTCCCTGCTGCATGATCCTTCCTCCAAAGGCCATCCGCTCCGGGGAGTCATGATTGCCGCTGATCACAAGGACTTGCACGTCCCGGCTCACAAGATTCCATAGAAAATCGTCAAAGAGCCGCACCGCTTCCACCGGGGGCACGGGCTTGTCGTACACATCCCCGGAAATCAGCACCGCTTGGGGCTGCTGCGCTTTGACATGCGCAAGGATCTGCTCCAGGATATGAGCCTGATCGGAAAGCATGGATACCTCCAGTACCCGCTTGCCCAGGTGAAGGTCAGACAGATGAAAGAGCTTCATGTTTTCCCTCCGGCGGAGGGCTTTTGATATCGCTCCTCCTCGCTGAAAATGCAGCCGCAGTATTTTTGCATATAGAGCCCCAGCGCTCTGGCCTGGGTCTGTCCCTGGCGGAACAGGGGGCGAAAGTCACGGTACAGAAAATGGACCCCGGCCTTCTCCCCCTCCTCCCGGGCCACCTGACATAGCAGATCATGGTTTTGGTAAGGGCTGATGAGCAGCGTGCTGGTGAAGCACTCAAAGCCGTTGCGGGCCGCATACCGGGCGGTGGCTTCCATTCGGGTGCGATAACAGGTTTCACACCGGCTGTCAATATTCGGTGTCACGGCTTGGATAAAGGGCCGCAGGCCGTACTTGCCATGGAGGATCAGGGGCATGCCTATCTGCCGGGCATAGGCCTCCATGGCTTCCATGCGGTTACGGTATTCCGTGAAGGGGTGAATGTTGGGGTTGTACCAAAATGCTGTGGGGGAAAAGCCTTCCTGTGCGAGTGATTCCACGCAGGCAACGGAGCAGGGGGCGCAGCATACATGCAAAAGTAAGGATGGAGAACCCATGGCATGCACCTCCGGGAATGGAATTACCTCATTGTATCATGGCGGAGCAGCCCATACAACCCATGGCACACATCGCCTTGCCTTGGGATTTTCCTTGTGGTATAATGTGACATCGTGAGGAAAAATGAGCGAAGGAAGGCCTGCCGTGATGCATGGAAAGCGTATGAAACAGGTGAAGATATGGCTTTGCCTGCTGTTGCTGCTTAGCCTGGCATCAGCCTTCGAAGTAGGCGGCGGCACCCTTTTCTGTCTGGGGAAGGCAGCTTTGGCTGCCACACCGCAGGAGCAGGAGGCTTTTGAAACCGCCGCCGCGCGGCTTTGCACCCCTGCCCAGGAGGGGATGGCGAGCGGCTCCTATGCCCTCCATCCCGGTGAAAGCGCTTATATGCCGCACCTGGCACCAGAGATCATCCCCTTTGACCAGCAGCAGGAGGCGGTTTCACCTCAGGTAAGCGGCACCTTTGATAGTTCCAATGATCAAGTGGTGACCGTTTCCCGCATGGGGCTGATGACCGCTGTTGGGGAGGGCTCTGCCCAGGTGGTTCACCGCGCTGGGGAAGGGAATATCATCTCCTATCAGATCGCCGTCAGTGAGAATACACCCACAGAGCTTGCCAAAAACATGGCCTACATCGCACGGCTCGAGTTTCTGCAGACCCAACGGGCAAAGCTGCCCAAGTACAATAAGTATGCCAGATGGTACTATGGCAAGAAGAAGGAAGTGGGTTGGTGCTCGGTATTTACCATCTACTGCGCAAACGCCGCCGGAGCCAATCCCATCAAGCGCAAGGAAGCGGAGCAGGTACAGCCTGATGCCACTCTTTACCTGAGGGAGGGCCAAGTGGGACACCAGTATGACGGCTTCATGGCCCTGGACCGCTTTGGTGGCATCCCCCGCGTCGGCTATCTGGTCATCTACGCCGACTTGGACAACGCCTACCGAACCACCCACATCGGCATAGTAACGGATGTGAAGGACCAGGGCCAAGGCCTGTATATCATCACCACCGTGGAAGGCAACATGAGCAATACTGTAAAAAGCTATGTCTATCTGTATGACAGCACAAAGGACAACCATCGGGTGGGGATGGAAAAGGGCTTGAAGCTGCAAAGGAATATGAGCGAGGTCCCTGAAGCGGACCGGACGGATGTGTTGCCCCAGTATGCGCTCCATACGGATCATTGGGCCGTTTTTGGGTTTTGTGAAACCTGGAAATGATGTTTCACAGACTCTCCCGTGGGGTATCCAAATAGGCAGGCAATGCCGATCATCATCAAAGGAGGAGTTTACCATGAAGGATTTGAAGGGAACCAAGACCGAGGCCAATTTGCGGGAAGCTTTTGCAGGAGAGAGCCAGGCCCGAAACAAGTATACCTATTATGCCTCCAAAGCCCGCAAGGAAGGCTATGTACAGATTGCCAACCTTTTTGAGGAGACGGCCAACAACGAGAAGGAGCACGCCAAGCTGTGGTTTAAGCACCTCCACGGCGGAGAGATCCCCTCCACGGATGTGAATCTCGTGGATGCAGCTTCCGGAGAAAACTACGAGTGGACGGACATGTATGCCCGTATGGCCAAGGAAGCCAGGGAAGAGGGCTTTACCGAGATTGCGGTACAATTTGAGGGCGTAGCCAAAATCGAGAAGGCCCACGAGGAGCGTTACCGCAAGCTTCTGGAGAACATCCAGGGCGGCCTGGTGTTCAGCCGGGATGGCGATGCGATTTGGGAATGCAGCAACTGCGGCCACATTGTCATCGGTCGTAAGGCCCCGGAACTTTGCCCCGTGTGCAAGCATCCCAAGGCCTATTTCCAGCTTCGGGCCCAGAACTACTAAGAGCTGTACATCCCTGGGAAACTGGTTCCCTTTATTCGATCAAAATGCCTGGCATTTTGATCGAATTTGCTTATTCACACAGGAGGGAAAGCCATGCGGGTTGCCCACATCAACGTCACCGCTACCCTGAGTACAGGCCGCATTGCAGTGGATATCAGCAGGGTGCTGGAGGAAAGGGGACACAAAGCCCTGGTGGCATTCGGCCGGGGGACGGCTCCCGCCCAGGTTCCCTATTTGAGGGTAGGCAGCGCGCCTGAGATGGCTTTGCATTTGGCCTGGGCCAGGCTGACGGACCGGTCGGGTTTTGCCGGCCGCACAGCCACCCGGGCGATGGTGAAGAAGCTGGATCGCTACAGGCCGGACATCGTACACCTGCATAATCTTCACGGCTATTACCTTCACTTGCCCACCCTGTTTCAGTGGCTGGCAAAAACCGGGGTTCCGGTGGTTTGGACCCTCCATGATTGCTGGGCTTTTACCGGCCATTGTGCCTATTACACCATGGCAAACGGTGACGCTTCCCGGCGTGAGGGCCATACTCACCGTCAACGGACCACCCGGGGCTGCGACCGCTACAAAAAGGGCTGCGGTCATTGTCCGCTCAGGCGCGCTTATCCCGCAAGCCTGTTGGTCGACCAAAGCGCCCGCAACTGGAGGGAGAAGAAGGCCTTGGTTCATGGACTCCGCTCTCTTTGGTTGGTCACTCCGTCCCGATGGCTGGCGGGAGAGGTGAAACAATCCTTTCTTTCCTACTATCCGGTGCGGGTGATCCCAAACGGTGTGGACCTGACCGCTTTCCGGCCTTGTGAGGACGCTGAATACCTCTCCGATGTCTGGCACAAATACCATCTTGATGAGTTGGAAAACCGCAAGATATTACTGGGGGTTGCCAGTGTCTGGGAAGAGCGGAAAGGCCTGGCAGACTTTTTTGAGTTGGCCTCCCTCCTTGGAGACGAGTATCGCATTGTGCTGGTGGGACTGTCCCCACTCCAACGGGAAATGCTTCCCATGAATGTTATCGGGCTGAGCCGCACCGAAAATTTGCGGGAACTCTGTGCCCTATATACCGCTGCTGATCTGTACCTGAGCCTCAGCCACGAAGAAACCATGGGCATGACCCTGATTGAAGCCATGGCCTGCGGTACCCAAGTGCTCTGTTATGATGCGACTGCCATGCCTGAAAGTGTCACCCCAGCCGTGGGGGCTGTTGTGCCGCTGGGCAATCTGCAAGCCGTAGCGGCCCAGGTCAACGTCCTTTGTCAGGCTCCCAAGGATCCAAAAGCATGCCGCAAACACGCCCGGTTGTATGACAAAGCGTTGCGCTTTGGCGAGTATGTGGATCTGTATGAAGAGATTGAGGCCTTAATGATCTGACAGGGATGCATTATATGCGATAGGATTTTCCGAAATCGCCAGGTGCCGCGCGGTAATCGCGCGGCATTTTTTGTCCGCTCAAATTCCATGAAACGCGCTCAATGATGGATCCCTGTTGATGTATGGAAGGAATTACACAATAAAAGTCGAATATTCACTATTTAGGGAAATTCCATGCAATGATGAATGAGAAAGGGCGGTGTCCAATGCGCTGGCTCAAAGCGATTTTGATTGGGCTTATATTATTGGGCACTACCCTGGTGCTTTCCGGCTGTGCAGTAGTGGGATTGGAGGGAGAAGCTACCTTATCAAAGCCTAATTTGAGCGTATTGGAGATGGAGCCGTACACAAGCGAGGATGTGGAAACCATCCTTCCCACTCAGGAAGGGGAGGACTACCTGCGGGTGGATCTGTGGCTGGAGGCCACCCAAGGGATGGGCGGAATCAATCCCCATGACGATACTATTTATCCCCATTATGGCTGGAAGTTTCGGGAGGGCGGCTTTCATTACCGCTTTCGCTATTCCACAGGCTGGTATGAAGATGTGCTGAAAGGGATGCTATACGCCGCGCAAGGTTCCCGTACGCGGGTGCTGCGTTATGGCAATGAGCGGCTTCCGGACGCTTATCTTATGGACCAGGGATTGGTGGATGCAAGTGCTACACCACAAGTCATACGCTCGCTCCGGCGGGATTTGCTCACCTATGAGGTGGACCCGCTTCCCACAGTGTTTTCCGAGATGTCCCAAGAACAGATGCAAGGCAGTTTCTATTCTCCAGGCAGCCCCATGATGAACCGGATGGCGCGATTTATGAAGGATGGGGGCGCGGAGCTCGAGAACCCCGGCATGGTGGAAAAGATGGATCAAGCATTGGCCAGGCAAATTGACGCCATTGCCAGCGGCCGGGGGGAAGAGGAAGAGCTTTTGTCCAAGAAAAGCAAGGAGGAGAACGACTATCCTCTGTTGTACGCCCTGGAGAACATCGATCTTAGCCGCCTGAGCGTGATCCTTTGTGACCCGGCTTCCTTGCGTGCTCTTTCAGGCACCAGCATGGAAGGCAAGCCCATCGCTTATATCCGGCAGATTCTGGAGGAGAGGGGTATCTATACCCAAGGGCTGGCTGTGGGTTTGTATGTGTTTCGGTTGGACTATGTGGGACAGTTGGCCTCCTTAGGTGCAGCGGACTTCAGGGAGCCTTTGATTTGGGGGAAACCAATTTTTGACGATAAAAAACAACGGATAAATTATTTGGCCCCCATGCCCAGGCTTATCCTGGCCCTGGTGCTTGGCGAGAAGGCTCGGGTAAACGGATACATGGAAAAGCTGAATGCTCGGCTTGACAGCGATGAAGCGCTTCAGGGTCTTCGAGGCCCTCTGGAAGGTGAGCTGACTTATACGAGAAATGGTATGACCATCACCCAGCAGCCATTTCGTTTTCAGTACTGGCATACGGTAATCAGCCGCCCCGACCCGGGCTTCTACACCCAGCACAGCCAGGGAGCTCTGCTGAAAATCGCTGCCGGGGAGGGCCGGGTGGCCAATCAAAACGGGCTTCAAACAGCGTTTTTTACCCCAGATCAGGCTGGGAAGCAGGGGGACAGGATCATCACACTGACTTTTCCCCTGTTGGGCGATAAAGGGGGTACGAAGCTTGATCTCTCTTCGCTCAAGGGAGCCAAGGCCCATGTGATCAGCGCGATACAGCTGACTCAGATCTTGCCAAGCAGCAGCCAGATTACGACAGATGAGAAGGACCAGGTGCTGGCTCTTCGGGACAAGCTCTATGTCTATTCCCAACAAGAGGAGCCTTTTATCGGCCGGGAGGAGGATTCCCCTTTTACCTTGGATAGCTTGGCCCTGGACAGAGAGAGTGAGAGCTTGGTATGCACAGTTAGGGTGGACGGAGCCAAGCTGAAGGAAGGATACTATCGAGTCAAGATCAGCGCGGATTTGACCGACCGGGAGATGAAATGGCTGCCTGTTCCCTGGATTGATGGTAAAGAAAGCCTGTCCGCCGCCATCACCCGGGAGGACATTACCCTTTGGGAAACCTATTCCCAAGCCATTCATGAGCATGAGTCCGATAAGAAGAGAATCGCCAAGGCCTTCTCTCATGCTTGGGGGCCCTATACCAATCTGCTTTATCATGGAATGAAGGTGCCGGACTTTCCTCCAGTAGAAAAGGCTCCGGGCCTCGAAGAGTTGGTTACTCAGATCCGGCAGGCAGCTTCTATCCCGGTGTCTTCCTTTGTTCGTTTTGTGTTTGATGCATTTGTGGATCATCAGGGGTCGGTCCAGACTGTTTCGCCCCGGTAGGAAGGAGGAGGTTCATCCACATGGTTCCGCCCCAAAGAGCCTCCCAATGGAGGGAACAGCAGCAAATGGGGTCTGCTTCCCCGTTGGGAAGAGCGACTCCTCCCCCCACCAAGCGGGATATGCAAGTGAAAGTCAAGTACAGCAACAAAACCAGAGTATTTCTGTGTTACATCCTGGTTTTTGGTATGGCATTGGCTCTGCCCATCGCGATGCTGGTGTGGGTGTATCCCTATACATTGGTAGGTACTGCTCCGGACGTGGCAGAAAATCTTCTTCAGACCCTTCCGGGTCTGCGCCGCTGGTTAGGGGCAACTGCCGACGCAGCATCCATCCACGGTCTCAGCGGGACTGCCCTGGGACTGGCTCTGGTGGCTCGAGATCTGCACTGGCGAGTCTTTGTGGGCAGCGTCTTCCTACTTTGTTGGCTTTTAAGCCTGATCCTCCAGTTGCTCTGGCGGCGAAGCTATCGGCGGCCTTTGATGGCCTCCCGTAGTACCCGCAGAGCAGTGCGGAGTTTTCGGCTCATGATGTTGCTCATCTTTGTGCTGAACTTCCTGGGAGGGGCATTGGTTTACTTTCTGGGGATCCGATTCATCAGCGAGAAAACCTTTTGGGATTGGGCGTTGTTTGCAGCAGGTTTCTTTTTGAACATCGTGGCAGCATGGATTTGCTTCCGCCTGGCCGCTCCACCCGCTATCTCCGGCAAGCATGGGTTTTTTATACGGCTTTAGTAACCCCGGGCTCAGGCTATGAAGGGAGGGCACCAATGGGGTATTACATCATTGCTGTGGGAGGCACTGGCAATAAGATACTGGAAAGCGTGGTCTATGGCGCTTGCGCTGATGCCTTCTATACCTTGGGGGCCCAGAAACGCCATATTCCTCTTCCCCAGATCCACCTACTGAGCGTGGATGTGGATGTCGCCTGCGGTAACACCACCAGAGCCAAGCAGGCGGCGGACTATTACGAGCAGGTGCGGCGGATGTTCCCAGCAGACGCCCCGGCCAAAAGGGGCTTTCATACCCGGTTGCAGGCCAGCAGTTGGAACATGAATTTCGCCAAGCGTGCTACCTCCGTGGAACAGATGGTGCAAAACCACAAGCAGGATCAGATCTTAGCCAACATTCTCTTTGACAGCAGAGAAGCCTCTCTGGAGTACAACGAGGGATTTCGCGGGCATCCGCACTTGGGGGTGCTGTTTTTTGCGAGTATACTCAACGAGTTGTCCGATGAGGAGACAGGGCAGCCCGATGAAATGGTCAGGCTCATTCACCAGATGAAGGATGAGATGAACCGTGGAGAAACAGTTAAGGTTATCCTTTGCGGGTCTATCTTTGGAGGCACCGGCGCTTCAGGCATTCCCTCCATCTCCCAATATTTGCGCAGTTATTTCGCACGGTATAGCAGCCTTTTTGAGTTGGGCTCCGTGCTCATGCTCCCCTACTACAAGGTCCCTGCCTCCACTCAAAATGAGGAGCTGGAGATCGTGGTGAAAAGTGAAACCTTTATTGACAAGGCTCGCACAGCCTTGCAATACTACGGTATGGAAGGCATGATCCGTGAGAGCGAGACCGATCCCAAAGGCACCTTTGACGCGGTGTACCTGCTGGGCTTACCGCCGGAGGCCTTCATTACCACCCGAATTTATTCCACCGGTTCCCAAAGTCAGGAAAATGATGCTCATATGATGGAATGGCTGGCTATGCGCTGTATCGCCCGTTTTTTTCGTACGGGTTTTCGTGGCGAGGATAGCCAGAACATCGACTGTTACTACTACCAGCTTCATGACAGGACCTTTGCCTGGGAGAGTTTCGACGAGGAAGCCGATCTGTACCGACTGGGCTTTGGCGGGATGCTGAAGGCTTCCGCCGTGTTTTTTGCGGAATGCTATCCCACCTTGCGGACCCTGACTACAGGCGGTTGGAAGGCCCGTCCCAGGATCGTGAACTACTGTGCTGCCTGGTTTCATCGAGCACACAAACTGTCTGGGGTGGAGAAGACGCGATTGGAAAAGGATCTTGAAAGCCTCTATTACTGCCTGGCCTTCTTTTGCAACTGGATGATTCAGGTGATCCGTACGCTGCCTCCCACCCTGCGTAAAGTTCAGGAGGTTGAGGAATGGGCTGCTGAGGCCGCTGATAATTATGAGCAACTCCTAAAGCGCCATGTCCTGCTGCAAGAACGGGAGGCTCTGGAGGAGAGGGAGCCGCTCCCTGCCCAGCAGGAAGCCCGTCAGGTTCTCCGGGAGGAATATAACCGGATGCTGATCCGCCAGCGTGAACTTTTGGGAAAGCTGGGTGGGAGCCGGTGGTTGGAGATGCTGAGAAACGCGCAACTTGACCAACGGGAGGCCATTGCCCGACAGGAGGAAACCATTCAGGATCTTATCAAGCGGATCGCTTTTTGGGAGGGGGAGGACAGCCACCTGATTGAGGAGAGAATTCTGCATCAGGAGCGGGAGCGCCTGTCTACCTTGAGAAGAGTGGCGGTAAGCCTTCAAGCCAAAGCCAAGAAGGTGGAGGAAGATATCGAGGCTGCTATCAGGGAGAACATCATATCTTCCCAGGGGGTGGACACCCTTGAGCAATATGATACTCTGCCGGAAAACGGCCTGTTTCACCCAGGCTTGCTGGCGGCTCTCCATGAGTTGCTGACACTTTACGGCATGCCTTCTCAGGAAAGGGACGTCCGGCGCATGGAGGTGTTGGCGGAAACGCTGCAAAGGGGTATCACCCGGTTGATGATTCATCGCCAGCCTGATTATGTGGACATGCCCCGCATCATTGCCGGAGTAGCGGGTGGGGACTGTCAAAGAAAAGACCCCGAAGCCATGTTGTCTGGATTCTGGGCAGCACTGCTGGCAGCGTCCATGGAGGAGGGTAACACATGAGCAAGGGAAGGAAGAGGCCCGCGAAAAGGCTTGTCAATGATCCTCAGGCCATCAAAGCCAAACTGGATTTGCAAACCTCCTACCTGACGCTTTTACCTCCCATGGAGGAAGGCTTTTCTGCGGGCTACCAGCCCAGACCCGGTATCGTAAGTGATACAAACCAAAAACCTGGCGAGTGGTTGGAGAAGGTAGCCAAATATATGCGTACTCAGGGGGCGGATGTGGGTTATTCCATCCCCGATGTGCTGGCCGGTGAGCAGCAGCTGCGTCGGCTGATGCGTCTGCCCTCTGATGATGCCATTCGTCATCAGGATATGATCAACTGGCGGGGAACTTTAGCGTTGCTGTTGTTGTGGGATGGATGGAGCAAGGATGACACCTGGCCCATTCTGACCTTTACGGACTACCTGACTCCCCAAAGTATGACCCGGGCTATGCCTTTTCAGCGCACTGTGGCGGCGGCTCTCACCCGGGGACGGGCGCAGGACGGCTTGATGATTTTTACCCTGACCAAGGTTAAGGATCAGAAGCCGGAATATCGCCCACTGGGTCTGGTATCAAGGTCGGTCATTCTGATGATTGCCGCCAATCCTGGAGATCTGGGCGAGCTTTTGCCCGACCACATCCGCTGGTATGATCGTCAGCGCAATCGTTGGATGGACCCTTGCCCCTTCCTGCAGGAGAGTGACCGGGAACGGTTGGTGATGCAGCTTCGGCTTCTTCAGTGTCTCAATGAACAGGCAGATCTGGGGAGTCCGCTTTACTCACCCCAGGCGGGTCTTCATGCTGTTCTGGAGCGATTCATAGACGACTTGCAGAATTATCGTGGGGAGTGGCGGGAACGGTTGGCAGCCCGGGAGAAAGGGGCGGTACGAGAGTTCTACATCCGCGTCATGACAGTGTTTGGTTTATGCGGTGGGGACGGAAGCATGGTTCTGGACGGTCTCACCCAGCAAAACATCAAGCTGGATGTGGGCAGTTTAAAGAAGAATCCTCTGATTCAGGCGCTGATGGGCCGCGAGGGTACTCTGCCGGAGAACATTGAAGATGTGGCAATCACCCAGCATTGTATGGATGGGGTGCCTTTCGCCAGAGTATCTGGGGGTTTTCTCCTGGAACCTACAAACGCGGCAGATGAACCAGCTGTACTGAAGCGGCTTGGGGAGGAGGTGGCGTTGCTTAGTGAGTACAGCCCCAACTGGAACGCTCTGATGGTGAAGCGGCTTGACATCCTCATCGGCCAGGTACAGACCCGGGTGGGCATCCACTCCGTCGTGCTCGAGCTTCTGAAGGAATGGCGCTTTGAGTACGCCACCCACCCGTCATGGCGAGACCGGAGCCTCAAGCTGCACTATCCCATTCAGGGTCATGTTCAAACCTTGAGCTTACTGATGAAGGAACTAATTGTCATGGAGGATGTGGCGGGCATCCTGGGAGTGTTTTCCGACTGCCTTCTATTGATGACTGGAGAGGGACTGCCTCCCTATGACAATCCGGAGATGGCCCAGATGTGTCGCGTACGGGGCGATATGGAATCCGCCATGCCCAGCTATGCCCTGCCGCCCATCTCCCCCTGGTTGGCTTCCTGGCTGACGGAACAGGAGGAAAAGGATGATCCTTACGCCCCGAAGCTGATTGTGGAGAGCTTTTCCTTCACCCGGGAAAAGCACAGTGGAAACATTGTCGCCTCCTTCCAAATCCGTTGCCGCAGACAGGAAGAGGATGCGCTCCTCACCAATAGCGTAACATTTACCCGCACCTATGAGGTGGGTGGAGACGGTGTTGGCAGTGTGATGGAAGTCTGCACGCAGGATTTACCCTTTGTGGTGAGTTGGCCCAATATTCGCCTGAGCCCCGGGCTTTGGAAGCAATACTTTGTGTATGCGCACAGACCCAGGGAAGTGGATGTGTGGGTACTGGGAAGGGAAGGCTGGATACAGGGGGATTTGCGTGAGGCTGTCGATGTGAACAACGAAGAACAGCAGCGCAGGCGTACCTGGCAAACCGCCGTATCCGGGCGATATCCCGCTTATGTGGTCCTCCGCCGGGGCGCCATGTCCTTGGGAGCACTGGTGAATGACAGTCCCCGCCAGCAGCTCAAGCATGACGCCCCCACCGTGGTGGGTATGGACTTTGGCAGCAACGCAACCACTGTAATGCTACGCCAGGGCGAGCGAATCCAGCCCGCCACCTTCCACCGCTGTCTGCACGCAGCCTTGCTCCAGGGGATGGGTGGAGAGGAAAAGTATTTGGTGGACGAGTTGCTCCCACAATGGGTGCTGTTGCCTCAGGGATCCATACCAGATCAGAATGAGAGCACGTTTTACAGCATTATGGACATGTTCACAGACCGGCAGGAAAATTGGCGGAACATCCTTCAGGACGGGCATATATACTATCGGGAGAGCCTGAAGGCGCTGCTGGAGAAAAATGAAAACACCCTATACCATGATTTGAAGTGGGGGGAGGAGACATATATCCTGCCCTGTGTACGTCTTTTTCTTAAGCAGGTGATGGTGCAGGCGGCCCTCTCTGCCCGGCTGTGCGGTGCGCCATGCCTGAGCTGGCGGGTGTCCATGCCAAACGCCCTGCCGTTGCCCAGGCAGGAAAGATATCTGGATATGGTACGGGCTTTGTCCGAGGAGGTGGCCTCTGAGACCGGCATGCCCCTCAATTCCCAGGTTCCAAGCGTGTTATATGCCACAGAAAACCAGGCGGGTGGACTGTACTTTAAAAGCCAAAACGAGGTTAATGTACGCAGCGGTTACATCATGATTGATATCGGCGGAGGCACCACGGACATCAGCTTGTGGTTGGGCGGAGCGCAGCACGCAACATTGGAAACATCCCTTTTGCTGGGCTGCCGCCAGATGCTTTTCAATTCTCTGTCCACCCATCACCTGGACGAATTCTCCCTTGATTTTGAGCAAGCGGATGAGGAACTCAAGGCTCCGGTGAGGGAACTGGTACAGGCACTGGCCGGGGGCATCGCAAACATCCGCGGGCGGCAAAAGAGCATGCTTCTCCTGGATGACTTTTTTGCGTCGTATGCGCAGGGGATTTGGCGAATGATGGAGTGTGTTCGCAATCAGGGCCAGGTCAGCTATGTGGAATGCCTGCTGTTGCTTAACATTGGCTTTCTGTTTCACCTGTGCGGGGAGCTTTTGAATCTGGCTTGGCAAGATCCAAAAAATAAGGATCAGCTCCATGAGCGCTTGGAGATCTGCATCGCGGGCAATGGGGGTCAGCTTTTAAAGGCCTTTGACAACGAAACCAAGGCCAAGTTCTGTCGTCTGGCTCTCCAGCAACTAAGCAGCGGACATCCGCTTCGGGCGCTGACGCTGGTGCAAAGCCGCCACCCAAAGCAGGAGGTGGCTATCGGTTTGCTTTCCGAAGAGCAGCGCATGGCAAGCACCGTCCAGGGTGAACAAGGCATGGTGCGTATCCCGGAGATGAGCGATCATGAGATTCATCACCACGTATTGCGCAGCTTCCCCGTGCGTTTTTACAACGCTTTCCCACTGGCAGCAGATCGGCTCATGCCTACGGTATTCCAAAACGGTCAGGATGGCATTGCCCTGACCCCCGCCGCCCGGCTGGAGCTCGACACCATTGTCGATAACGAGTTCTTCGAGCCAAACTCAGACGTTTTTATTGCTTATGTGCGCTGCTTTACAGCGATGAAAAGGATGTGGCAGTTGTAAAGGGACGGGTGGATGTTTATTCTCTGTCCCAGCCCTGCCTCCCCTGCGAAATTACCAGCCCTATCAATGTAAGCGATGCTCCCATCAAGGCCATGGGCAAAATCGGATCGCGCAGCATAAGCCAGGCCGTCACGATGGTAATTCCGGGACACAGGTAGATGTAGATGCTGGTTTTTACCGCTCCCAAATGTTTCACGGCTGTGTTCCATGTGACATAACACAATGCGCTGGCCCCAAGACCCAGGAAAAGAAAGTTGAACAGGTTCACAGGCTTCACCAGTGAGCCCAAGGGTGGTGCAAAGCCCAAAAAGAGCAGACTGGGAAGCAGCCACAAGAGGCCCATGAGGAATACGCGTCGGGTAACCAACAGCGTATCATACCCCAGGGTCTCAATCTTTTTGATGAAAACACTGTATCCCGCCCAGGATATTGCAGCCAACAGGCAGAGCAAGTCCCCCAAGGGATTGAGCTGCAATGCATGACCGCTGATGGAGATCAGACAGACACCGGCGATGGCCACGATGAAGCCCATGAAAAAGGAGGGGCGCAAGGTTTCGGCTTTGATGAACCAGTGGGTTGCCAACGCCACGAAGAACGGCGCTGTGGAAATGATGACGCTGCAATTGGCCGAGCTGGTATAGGTGAGGGCTGCATTTTCCAGTAGAAAATAGAGAGTCACACCGCATAGCCCTGCCCCAGCAAAAAGCAAATGGTGCTTTGGGGTTTTCAGCCTGAGGCAGCGGGGGCGTACAATGAACAGAGCCGAAATCGCCAGCACAGTCCGGACGAAGAGAATTTCCTGAGGGCTAAACTCCCTGAGCAGCACGGTGGTGGAGATGAAGGTGGTGCCCCAGACCAAAACGGAAAACAGGGCCAGCAAATGGCCCTGGCGGGTGCTAACGGAAGAACTGGGCGTGGGCATGGGAAAGGTCTCCTTTCGGAAAGCTCCTGTGATGATAGCACGGATTGGGGGTAGGAGCAAGGGAGGTGGGGAAATATAGGTTGCATGGAGAGGCGGGGAAGGGATTTGTACAAGAACGTCGAAGGGATTACTTCCGGCACCCCTTTAAGGGGGGATGGCTATTCTGGATAAAACCCGCCTGCGGCGGCAAGGAGCAAGAGCATGAGCCAGCATACTGATACCAGCCAATATGTGAGTCCCCTTTCCACCCGATACGCCAGCAGTGAGATGCAGTTCGTCTTTTCTCAAGACAATAAGTTTCGTACCTGGCGCAAGCTTTGGATTGCCTTGGCCCGTGCCGAGCAGCGGCAAGGCCTGCCCATCACCGACACGCAGATCGCGGAAATGGAGGCACACGCCGAGGATATCAATTATCCCGATGCCCTGCGCAGGGAGGCAGAGGTCCGCCATGACGTGATGAGTCATGTGTATGCTTACGGCCTTCAATGTCCCACGGCTGCCGGGATCATTCATCTGGGGGCAACCAGTTGTTACGTGGGGGATAACGCCGATGTGATTGCCATGAAGCAGGGCCTCACCATCCTTCGCCGTAAACTGCTCAACGTGATCTCGCTGCTGGCGGACTTTGCCGATGCCTACAGAGGCCTTCCTGCATTGGCCTACACTCACCTGCAGCCCGCACAGCTTACCACTGTGGGGAAACGGGCCACCCTGTGGATCCATGAGCTGATGATGGATCTTGAGGAGTTGGATCATCGTATCAACTCCCTGGCGCTGCTGGGCAGCAAGGGCACCACAGGAACCCAGGCCAGCTTTGTGGAGCTTTTTTCTGGAGACAGCGGGAAAATCAAGAAACTGGAGCATGATATCGCAACCCAGATGGGTTTTGACAAGGTGGCGCCTGTCAGCGGACAGACCTACAGCCGCAAGATGGATTATATGGTCCTTTCCACCCTCTCGGGCATCGCCCAAACAGCAAGTAAGTTCAGCTATGACCTGCGTTTGCTCCAGGGCTTCAAGGAGATGGAGGAGCCCTTTGAAAAATCCCAGATCGGCAGTTCCGCTATGCCATACAAACGCAACCCCATGCGCAGTGAGCGCATCAGCGGCCTGGCCCGTTATGTGATGGTGGATGCCCTCAATGGAGCCATCACCGCCGCCTCCCAGTGGTTTGAACGCACCTTGGACGACAGCGCCAACCGCCGTCTCTCTGTCAGCGAGGCCTTTTTGGCGTCGGATGCCATTTTGAATCTGATGATGAACGTCTGCGATGGCCTGGTGGTCTACCCCAAGGTCATTCACGCTCGGGTCATGAATGAACTTCCCTTCATGGCCACCGAGAACATCCTCATGGATGCTGTCAAACGCGGTGGAAACCGTCAGGAACTCCATGAAAGACTCCGTCTCCACAGCCAGGCTGCCGCCAGCGTTGTCAAAGAAGAAGGCGGTCCCAATGACCTTCTTGAACGGATTGCATCCGATCCTGCATTTGGCGTTACCCTCACGGACTGCAGGAGAATTCTCCAGCCTGCCAACTTTATTGGCCGCAGTTTGGAACAGGTGGAGGAATACCTTGCCGAAGTTGTACGTCCCGTACTTCAGCAAAACGCTGCCCTCTTGGGGGAGAAGCCTGAAATTACGGTATAAGGCCAGGAGCAGGAAAGAGAGAAGTTAAGGGGGGCTTAAGGTTCCCCTTTTATGTATCTTTTTGCGTATGGAAGGTTTTGGCAGATCGATACGTTAATTGTATACAATGCGATTCGTATACTCTCCAAGATAGCAGGAGGTGGTTGGATGAAACACACCAATGCGGTATTGCTCCTACTGCTTGCCCTGATTTTACCCTGTTTCCGTACGGCTTCCTGCGCCTATGCCGAAAATCAGGCTTATGCATACACCCTGGACGCGGCAACTCATGCCTTTCAGGTATCCGAAGGGGTGGAGGAGCTGGTGGATTGTTGGATGGATCTGCCCTTTGCTCCGGAAATCGTCCTATTGCCCTCTACTCTTCGAATGATCGACACCTATGCTCTCACTGCCTTTGACCGCGTAACGGAGTACCGCGTCGCGGATGACAGCCCATTCTTCAAGACGGTGGATGGTGTGCTCTTCACCAAGGATGGGAGCACCCTGGTGGCATTTCCACCTCAAAAAGGTGGTGCCTACACCATCCCCATGGGTGTCACCAAAGTGGAAATCGGTGCTTTCTCGGGCAACAATTACCTCCGGGAGCTTGTCCTGCCCCAGGGAATGGAAAGCCTTCCCCAAGGCTTATTTGAGCGGGAAGGAGGCCCGGCATATACACCGCCGCTCACCCGATTGATCCTTTCCTCCACGATTCGGGATGTGGGAGCTTTCCGTCTTGCTTGTGTTACTCTGGAAGAAATCAGGGTGCCCCAGGACCACCCGTTCCTGTATGATTTGGATGGGGTGCTCTTTTCCAGGGATCATACCCTGATAGCCTATCCGCTGGGTAAAAGCGATGCCTATTATGATGTACCGGCAGGAACCCTGGCCATCGGGGCGGGCGCTTTTCGATATCATACTGCGCTTCGCGGCGTGTCTTTGCCCGCAGGACTGAAAACCATCGGCCGCAGTGCTTTTTGGAATTGTGCCTATTTGGAAAGTGTATCCATGCCCTTAACCCTGGAGAGCATCGGTGACCGTGCCTTTGCTGACTGTGTTCACCTAAGCAAAATCGCTCTCCCTCGTGAGGTGAGGCTGGGGGAGAACGCATTTGACAACTGCCCGCTGCTGGGCTTTGTCTCTTCCGATATCCCGGATGCCATCGATTGGAAACCCCGGAGCATCAAGGCCCTGGCAAATCCGGAAAATAGCAGGCAACACGTGGAGATTTTAGCCGAGCCAAAAGCAGGCGCAGCCTCCAAGGGAAGTGTGGAATGCGGCTGGTATTTGGAGATCGTGGAGCAGATTGGGGCATATTACAAGGTTGTACTTCATATCCCCGGCAGGGATGGGTCAGATGAAGGCTACGTGCCTGTGGAGCAGGTGCAGGTGGTGGATTATCTCCAAGGACTCTTTGAACCGCTTCGGGTCATGGCTGCGACAGGCCGGGACAGCATTCCCTCCTTCTCGATGGAAAGCGTATCGGCAGGAGATAAGGGCATTCCCTTCACCCTCATCCCGGGGCAGAGTCTGGAGGTGGTTGGGCAGTCGGGGCAGATGCTTTGCATCAATGAGGGCCGCTGGAACTATGCTTTCATGCGGGTGAATGATGTGGCCCTGTTCGCCAGGGATGTTCCCCAAGGGAGGCATTATGGCATGGTCATCAGCAGTGATACCAGGGATAGGCTGCATTTACGCAATCAACCCAGCAAGGCTGGGAAGTCTTTGGGAAAGTTCTTTAGCGGCACCCATGTGGAGATCTTGGGGGAGGAAGGGGGCTGGTACAAGGTTCGTGTGGGCTTTGACGAGGGATATATGATGAAGGAGTTTGTGCGGGAAGTAAAGGAGTGGCAGGAGCAATGATCACAAGAGAAACGGGTGTACAGCAAAAATGGAGCAAAACAGCAGTCAGCCTGTTGCTCATTTTTGGGGTCATGATGAGCGGGGGAATCCAGGCCGCCGGCTTAAGCCAGGGTTCTTGGGGCCAGATCAGCCAGCCTCTGGCGAGACCCGCCAACTGGGAATCTCTGGTAACGGATACGGCTTTCACCATTGGAGAAATCACGGAAATAGGACAGATAGGAGGCACCGCTCACTACACACAGCGCTATGGTTTTTATCCCAGCCTTGATGGATCAACTGTCTGTGTTCCTCTGGCTATGGAGCTTGCCCGGCAACTGCTGGGCATGGAGGAGGAGGATTTAAAGGGCTTTGTGAACTTCTCCACTACGCATTTCGCCTATGAGCGACTGATTGGCCGCAAGCCCAATCCCACCGTGACGATTCCTTCCCGGAACGTAACCATGGATGAGACCTGGCCTGTGGATGTGCTGTTGGGTACCGAACCTTCCCATGAGGAGTTGGATATGGCCGGGGAGGCCGGCGTCAAACTGGTGAAGGTGCCCATCTGCTACGACGCTTTCGTGTTTTTGGTGAACCGGGAGAACCCTGTTCAAAGCCTTACATTAGACCAGATTCGGGATATCTATGTGGGCAGGGTGATGAACTGGAGTGCTCTGGGCGGGGAAGATCAACCCATTATTCCCTTCCAGCGGGAACCCAACAGCGGCAGCCAGACTGCTATGGAGAATTTGGTGATGAAAGGCGTGCCGATGCCTGCCGCTATGCCCAACTATGTGTCCGACGGTATGGCCGATCTGATCGCCCAGGTCGGCGACTATGACAATGGCCGTGGCAGTCTGGGTTATTCTTACCTGTACTATTTGCAAAATCTCTACCCCTCCGAGCAGGTCAAAACCCTTGCCATCGAAGGGATCGTACCCACGGCCGAGAATCTCAGGAGCGGTAAATACCCTTTGACAACCTGTTATTATGCTGTGTACAGGGAGGGTGAGGTTCTGGGGCAAGCTTTTTCAGAATGGCTCTCCAGCCCGATTGGACAGCGGTGTGTGGCCCAGGCTGGGTATGTGCCATATCAGGAGTAAAGAAGCAATCGAAAACCACACGCTACCCAGGGGCTTCCTTTGGGGTTGACACAATTGTAACAATAATGGTACAATAAAAGAAAAGGGGATCGAGTTTCATGAAGAAAATTTGTTCGTTTGCATTGGTTCTATGTATGATTCTGTCCTGTACGGTTGCTTTTGCGGCATCCCCTGCAATCACATTGCCTTCTACAACTGAAGCAAAAGGGGATCAGCCTTTTGAGGATGGCGTCTATTACGGCGAGAAGTACAATGATTACGGTGCCAGACCAAGTATGTTGAACTTTGGCAGCGCAAACCTGAGCCCTGGTGAAAGCCTGTACGATGCAAAGACCACCACCATCAAGAAAGCAAGGGCTACCGAAATCAGTGAGAAAATTGATCGTCTGACTTTCTATTGCTATGCCAAATGGCAGTATGCCCAGCATGTCGACGACCATACCATCAATGCCATGCTGGTGATGACCTCTCCCAGCGGCTTGTACTATGCCACCTACGGCGTCTGGGAGTTGATCGATTTGCGCGCCAAGACCATTTGCAGTTGGTTCTTCGATGTTACCGATTGTTTGAAGCGTTGCCGGGACGACAACGGCGGTACTCTTGAAAAAGGAGAATACGCGTTTTCGATGTTTTTCAACGATATGTCCTTCCGGGTGACCAAGGTACGTTTTAATTAGCGAAACCGATTGTTTTAGCTGGTATTCGCTTGGTGATACAAGGCCGCATCGGACTTGCGTTTCGATGCGGCCTTGTCTATTGCATAGCCAGAGGATTGCGTTTAGGCTGACAGATTCACTAAAAGGCCATCTGGCCCGGCTTATAGCCATCAGGAAGTTCCTCTTCGCTTAAAAATGGGAAGCTTTCATCGCGGAGAATCGGCAAGAAGGCCCAATAAGGGATTGTGGAAAATTCACAGCCATAATCGCTGGCTCCAAACCACCCTCCCTCCTTGCTGCGCAGATTCAAGCCCCTGGCAAACTTCGTATGGTTGGAGCAATCGTGAACCACAGGTTCCCAGTTTTCTTGATCGGCCATTTTCATAAGCCGCAGGGTCAACTCCCTGCTCCAAATGGGGGAGATGTATCCGTGCCTTGAGATATACATGTTCTCCCCATCATAATTTCCGATGTTGTTCTCATTGAGATGCAGTTCGGCACAATTGATAAAGTCAAGGTCTGTGCCCAGTATCGCCTGTTTTTTATCGCAAAACTCTTTGAAGAATTCTGGGGTCATGGGCGTTTCAATACCTACGCAGGGGATGTGCTTTTTTGCGATTCCGATCATCCGGATTACTTTGTCGGCGCAATGACATGCGCCCAGGTTGAAGCGTATCTCGTCAAGACCGGCCTCCCCCAAAGCACCCAGGGTTTCCTCCGCAGCCAGAAGGCCGTTGGTGTATAAATGCTGATGAATCCCAGCATGGTGGAATTTGCGGATCACTCCATAATACTTTTCGATTTCCATAAAGGGTTCCAGATAAACATAGGAAATACCGGTGGGTTTTTGTTGAATGGAAAGCAGCAAGTCGATGTCCCTTTCGTAGAACTTCGTGCCTCCGATTTCCCACATGCCTTCGCCAACGGGGGGGATCTGGTCCAATTCTCCATAATTGTAGCAGAACTTGCAGGCGATGTTGCACCGGTTTGTTTTCCGAACTGCGCTCAGTCCGGTTCCCAGCAAGCAGGAACGGCAGCCCTTGGGGAACCTGCTCTCCTTTCCAACAAAGTATGTCCGGTTCTCCAGGGTTTTCAGATGGCGAATCTCTGACATCAGGCGGTCGTTGCGGGCATCAATGGCCGCCTCGATCTGGGCGAAGGTGGCATACACGATTTCCTGCTGGCGGATCATCAGTTTCTCATCCTCCGGCAAGGATGAAAAGAATTCAAACCAGATGAGAGCGTCCTTTTTCGAAATCTTCATAATAATCCTTTCTCTTTGACAGCATGAAGAGCAATAAAAGCCGGGTCAAGGGACAAAGTCCCCAGGCGGGGTTATTATATCATCGGGCAGGGAAAAGGTATAGGGGGGCTTCATGGGTTCCATCGGAGGAATATCTCCATTTTTGTGCCCCTTTGAAAAGGGATGCTGCCTGTGCTAGAATGAAAGCATACCGGGGGCGGTTCCGTTCTGCGAAGGAGGAAGATTTTGCGTAAGGTTACAAAGTACGCTTGGCATACCGGGAAGTTAAAGAAAACGATGGATTTGGCCGTAGTGAGCGATTTGCACGACGCGCCTTATGAGGACCTGTGGCCGTTGCTCAAGGGAGCGGACTGTTTGCTGGTGCCCGGTGATGTGGTGAACCGATACAGGCAAAGCGCCAGCATGGGTCTTCAGTTTTTGGATGAGGCCGCCCAGCGGTTGCCTACCTTTTTTTCCATGGGTAACCACGAAATGCGCATTAAGGATCGTACCTCCATGATTTCCACACTTCGTAAAAGCCAAGCCACGATGCTGCTGAACGACTATATCCGGTTTGGGGACCTTTGGATTGGCGGCTGGTACCGGCCCTGTCTGATGAACATGAGGGACATCATCGGTGAATTTGAACAATTGGAAGGTTGCAAGGTGCTGATGTGCCATAGGCCGGAGGACTACTGTCAACACCTGCAGGGCAGGAACATTGATTTGGTGGTAGCCGGACATGCCCATGGAGGCCAGGTCCGCATCGGAAAACAGGGCATCTACTCACCGGGGCAGGGGTTCTTTCCAAAACTGACCAAGGGCGTGGTGGACAACCGGATGATCATCAGCGCCGGGGCTAGCAACCCGGTCAAAATGCCTCGTTGGGGGAATCCCTGTGAGATTTTGCGTATCGAGATAGACTAAGGATCTCAATCAAACACAAAGGAGAGGGATCTATGAACGATGTTCGAACCCTGCATGTGGAGGAAATCACCGCATGCGTCGCCAGATTGTGCATCAAGGCCAATACACTGTTGCCGGCCCCCATGCTTGGCTTGCTTCAGAACGCTTGTGTAGAGGAGCCCTATGATCCCGCGAAGGAGACGCTTTGCCTGATTTGTGAGAATGCACGCATTGCCCGGGAGCGGAATCTCCCCATCTGTCAAGACACCGGCATGGCAGTGGTGTACATGGATATTGGGCAGGATGTGCATTTGGTAGGCGGGTCGTTGGAGGCTGCTGTGCAGGCCGGGGTGGCCAAGGGATATCAGGAGGGCTATCTGCGCAAGTCTGTGGTGGCGGACCCCATCCGTCGGGACAATACGGGAGACAATACCCCAGCCGTGCTTCATGTAAGACTCGTCGAGGGGGACAGAGTGAAACTGACAGTGGCCCCTAAGGGCTTTGGGAGCGAAAACATGAGCCGCCTTGCTATGCTGATGCCATCCGATGGTTTGTCAGGTGTGATTGATTTCGTGGTGGAAACCGCACGCCTGGCTGGAGCCAATCCCTGCCCGCCTATGGTGCTGGGGGTGGGTCTTGGTGGCACATTTGAACGGGTGGCAGAGCTGGCCAAAGAAGCCCTGTGCTTGGAGCGGGAGGGACCCCATCCGGATCCTTTTTACGGAGCATTGGAGGAGGAGCTGCTGGAGCGAATCAACGCACTGGGCATTGGCCCACAGGGTTTTGGTGGCCAGACCACGGCTCTCCGGGTACGGATTTTAGCATCTCCCACCCACATCGCCGGGTTGCCTGTGGCAGTGAACATGGGTTGCCATGTAACCCGGCACGCACAGGAGATTCTTTGAGGATACAAAGGAGGAAAGTATTGCCGTGAGCGTTATCCATCTGACCGCCCCTATGAGCAAGGAGGATCTGGCTGCTCTTTCCTGCGGAGATAACGTGCTGCTTTCCGGCGTCATCTACACGGCGCGGGATGCAGCCCATGCCCGTTTATGTGCGGCTCTGGACGCCCGTGAGACCTTGCCTGTGGATCTCGTGGGGCAGACTGTTTTTTATGCAGGTCCTACTCCGGCGATGCCTGGCATGCCTATCGGGGCTATTGGACCTACCACCAGCGTGCGTATGGACGCCTACACGCCAGCGCTGCTCACGTATGGCATTCACGCCATGATCGGTAAGGGGCAGCGCGGTGAAGAGGTGAGGGAGGCCATTCGCAAGCAGGGTGCTGTGTACTTTGCGGCGATAGGTGGCTGTGCGGCCTACATGGCGGCCTGTGTTACTGACTGCCAGGTGGTCGCATATGAGGACTTGGGAACGGAATCCATCAAGCGGCTTGTTGTGAAGGACCTGCCCCTCACCGTTGCCATTGATGCCCGGGGAAATGACTATTATCGATTGGGAATGCATATGTATGCAAGCTCTATGTGAAAGAATTCTTGGATTGATCGGACAAGTTCTGAATGTTGATTGAATTTTTATGCGAAAAACTATTGACTTGCTGCATAAATGAGGGTATACTATGCACATTCCAAGTAACCCGATTTTGTAGGAGGTAAATAGTATGAAAAAATTCCTCGCTTTGGTAATGGCCTTGACCCTGTGCTGTTCCATTACTGCCGCTGTGGCGGATACGCTGACGATGGTGACCAATGCATCCTTTCCCCCCTATGAGTATTATGATGGTGAGACTATCGTAGGTATTGATGCGGATATCGCGGCTGCTATCTGTCAAAAGCTGGGCTATGAGTTGGTCATCACCGATATGGAGTTTGATTCTCTGATCCCCGCCGTATCTTCCGGCAAAGCAGACTTTGCCATGGCAGGGATGACCGTGACGGACGAGCGTGCTCAGCTGGTGAACTTCTCCAAGAGCTACGCCACCGGTATTCAGGCCATCATTGTAAAAGATGGATCACCCATTGCTTCCGTTGACGACCTGTTCGTGGAAGGGTCCAGCAACAAAATTGGCGTTCAGCTCTCAACCACCGGTGATCTGTACACAACCTGGGATATTGAAGAGAAAGGTCTTGGCACAGTGGTCCGCTACTCCAACGGCAATGATGCCGTGATGGCACTGCTCAGCGGTAAGGTGGACTGTGTGGTCATCGACAAGGAGCCCGCCAAAGCCTATGTAGCTGCCAATACCGGGCTTGTGGTGTTGGACACAGAGTATGCGATTGAAGATTATGCCGCTTGCATTGCCAAGGGCAACGAGGAATTTCTGGCCAAGTTCGACGCAGCTCTGGATGAGTTGAGCGCCGACGGTACCGTACAGTCCATCATCGATCAGTACATCTCCGCTGAATAAGCGGTCGCGTGTAGGCGCGTCGTACCGGAGGGGGGTGGCCAGGCCGCTCCCCACCGGTGTTTTCAGGGATAGGAGGACATATGGAAGCGGGTAGCCCTTCAATTTCAACCCTGTCGGAGATCGGCACATGGTTTGATGGAGTCAAGGCTGAGTTCCTGCTCAATTTTGTGGAAAAGAACCGTTGGAAGCTGCTTTGGGATGGGCTGCAAAACACGCTGCTCATCACCCTGGTGGCATGTCTGATGGGCATTGTGATCGGGATGGTGGTGGCTACGGTACGTGCCACCTGGGACACCATGGGGCAAAACAGCCGCAAGGGGCTGGGCCGGAGCCTTCTTGCCATAGTGGATCGCCTTTGCCGCCTTTATATCACGGTCATCCGCGGCACTCCTGTGGTCATTCAGTTGATGCTGATGTATTATGTGATCTTTGCTTCCTCCGACAATGGAGTGATGGTGGCCATGCTAGCCTTTGGTCTCAACTCCGGAGCCTATGTGGCGGAGATTTTCCGGGGCGGCATCATGTCCATTGACAAGGGGCAGTTTGAGGCCGGACGCAGCTTGGGCATGGGCTATACCCAAACCATGGTGTACATTATCGCCCCCCAGGTGCTTAAAACCGTGCTGCCTACCCTGGCCAATGAGTTTATCGTGCTTTTAAAAGAAACGTCGGTAGCGGGTTATGTGGCCGTGGCCGATCTGACCTTCGGGGGCAACCGCATTCGCGGAGTCACTTATTCTGCCTTTATGCCGCTGATTGCTGTAGCGTTGATTTATCTCGTCCTGGTGATCTTTTTAAGCTGGCTGGTGGGCAAGCTGGAAAGGAGGCTGCGCCAAAGTGATAACCGTTAAAAACCTGGAGAAATCCTTTGGAGCGACACCGGTGCTGCGGGGTGTCAACCAACATATCGGCCCGGGAGAAAAGGTGGTGGTCATCGGTCCTTCCGGCAGTGGGAAGAGCACCTTTTTACGCTGTATGAACCTTTTGGAGAGGCCCACGAGCGGGCAGATCTTCTTTGAAGGAACGGAGATAACCGGACCGGGTTGTGACATCGACCAGATCCGCAGCCGTATGGGTATGGTCTTTCAGCAGTTCAACCTCTTTCCACACCTCAGCGTATTGGACAATATCACCCTCGCCCCCATACGCACCAAGCGCATGACCAAAGGTGAGGCCAGGGAAAAGGCTATCGACTTGTTAAAGCGTGTTGGCCTGGTGGAAAAGGCGGCCAGCTACCCCAAACAGCTCTCCGGCGGGCAGCAGCAGCGTATCGCCATCGTGCGGGCATTGTGCATGAACCCGGATGTGATGCTTTTTGATGAGCCCACCAGCGCCTTGGACCCTGAGATGGTAGGGGAAGTGCTGGATGTGATGAAGAAGCTGGCTTTGGAGGGCATGACCATGGTGGTGGTGACTCATGAGATGGGCTTTGCCCGGGAGGTAGGAGACCGGGTACTGTTCATGGATGAAGGGGTTGTGCTTGAGGAAGGATCCCCCAAGGATATTTTTGAAAACCCCAAAGAACTAAGGACACAGGACTTTTTACGTAAAGTTCTCTAAGGCCTGTCCAATGCCACTCCCCTTTTTGGCTGGGTTGACATCCGGATTCATTGTGTTATCATCCATGATAGGCTACAATCGGTAGCGGTTCATGGATGATTTTTTCAATGGAGGAGAAACCATGGAGGTGCATGGGCTGCGCGAGGCACTGGCGAAGGTGCGATGCTTTTTGCTGGATATGGACGGAACCTTTTACCTGGGGGATAAGTTGCTGCCGGGATCCTTGGATTTTTTGGATAAGCTGCGCGATACAAACCGCTCGGCTTTGTTTGTTACCAACAACTCCAGCAAATCCGCCCGGGTTTACGAAGAAAAGCTGAAGAGGATGGGGGTCCGGGAACCTTTCCTCAATGTGCTCACCTCCGGTCAGGCGGCGGGACACTATGCCCTGGAGCATTTTCCGGGACAAAAGGCCTTTGTGCTTGGCAATGGGATGCTACGGGAGGAACTGTCCGGTATGGGGCTTTCCCTGGAGGATGAGCATCCCGATTATGTGATCGTGGGTTATGATACCACCCTCACCTATGCCAAAATGACAAGGGTCTGTGACTTCCTGCGGGCCGGACTGCCTTATATTGCCACCCATCCGGATAAGAACTGCCCCACGGAGACGGGCTTTGCCCCGGATATTGGGGCCATCATCGCCTTTATCCAGGTCAGCACCCAGCGTGAGCCCGATGTGATATTGGGCAAACCCTATGGGGGAATTGTTCGGGATGCATTGGCCCGCACAGGCATGGCTCCAGGAGAGTTGGCAATGGTGGGGGACAGGCTGTACACAGACATTGCTACCGGCCTGAACTTTGGCCTCACCAGCCTGTTGGTCCTCACAGGGGAGACCTTGCGTGATGACTTGCAGAATTCGGACATTCAACCAGATTTTGTGGTGGACAGATTGGCCTCATTAATTGAGTATATGTAATAGTTGTTTCGTTGTATGGAAGGATGCGTGCGAACAACGAAACAGGGATCGTGAAGGATAGGGGTGCTGAGATGAAAAGGATTTTGGCATTGGCAATGGCCTTGCTGCTGGGTATGGGTTCGGTATGGTCTGCAGGTGGTGAGGAGGAGCCATTCCCCCAGCAGACAAGCTATCGGCCTTTACAATACGGCGACCAGGGCGAGGATGTTTCCACCCTTCAGGAGCGGCTCACTGAACTGGGATATTATACAGGCAAGATCAGCGGGAACTTTCTGGATGGTACCCGTGCAGCTGTGCGTCGCTTTCAAAAGGATTACGGCCTGAAGGTAACGGGCATCGCGGATGGCGAAACCGAGGCCATAATCATGAGTGCGGAGTATCGCGCCCTGGATACGGGAAGCTCCGGGGAGGACGTAAAGCGCCTTCAGGAACAGCTTAAAAGCCTTGGATACTACAAAGGGAAGCTTTCCGGAAATTATCTGGAGGGGACCACCGCTGCGATCAAAGCCTTTCAGGAGCGCAATGGCATTGAAATGACAGGACAGGCGGACGTGGACACCCAGAAGCTGCTTTTTAGCGGCAGAGCGATCCCCAAGGATGGACCGAAAAGCACCCCACCCCCGGACCCGGATTCGGACATGGGCGACATCAATGATGTGGTCATGGTGGAGGACGGAGCGGACAATCAGGGCGAGCTTAAGGACATTGTATACAGCCAGAAGCTCCGCCGGGGTGCTCAGGGGAAAAACGTCAAGAAAGTGCAGCAGAAGCTGACGGAGCTTGGCTATTTCAGTGGTCCAATCAGCGGAAACTATATGAATCAAACGATGGAAGCGGTTAAAAAGTTTCAGCTGAACAACGGCATTGAGGCTGATGGGATCACAGGAGAAGATACCTGGAACCTTTTGTTCAACAATCCCGATGTGCTTGACGCCTCCGCTACCCCCCGGCCTACCCCTGTGCCCACTCCCGTGCCCTATGCCATCACCGTGGATGTGCGAAACCAGGTCGTCATCGTCTACGAACGGGATGAAAAGGGAGAGTACACGGTGCCGGTTCGGCGGATGATTTGCTCCACTGGCATGAAGGCCACCCCCAGCGATGTGGGAGATTGGGTGATCAACGGCGCAAAGGCCCGCTGGTGCTACTTTGGCAAATGGGGCAGTCATGCGCAGTATTGGACGCGTATCAATCCCTATATTGCCTTCCACTCGGTGATCTACCGGGAGGTGGACTATATGGCCCTGAGCGTCAAGTCTTACAACATGCTGGGTTCCAGGGCTTCTCATGGCTGCATCCGTCTGTTGGTGAGCGACGCCAAGTGGATTTATGACAACATCGAAAAAGGAGTCACGGTGACGATCACGGAGGATCTGCCTGAGGATCAGGAACTGACCAAGTCCCTTCTTCCTCCAGCTTTGAACCGCACCTACATGAGGCCCGTGAACACGCCCCAGCCAACTGCTGAGCCCAACTATTCACCTACAGGAACTCCTCCCCAGCCCTTTCGCACCCTGAAAAAGGGCAAGAGCGGAGAGGATGTGTACTGGCTGCAGAGCAAGTTGAAGGACTTGGGCTTCTACACCGGCACAGTCACGGGAAGCTTCTACAACGGCACTTACAAAGCTGTCAAAGCTTTCCAGAAAGCCAACGGCATCAATGCGGACGGCATCGCCGGGGAGAGGACTCTTAAAGCGATCTATGCCGATGTGCTTCAAACACCCGCGCCGGAGGGACCTGGTATCTTGGAAAGCTCCACGACTCCTCAGGAATCTCCCCTGCTTACCTGGACCTTGGAGCCTACCCTGACCCTGACACCAGCTCCTACCCCCACCCTTCCCGCAGTGGGGTGAGGGGACGAGAGCCTTCTGTTCTATCCCTTCCAGCTTCCCCGGTATTCCATGGGACTGATTCCCGTCAGTTTTTTGAAGTTTTTACTAAAGTGAGCCACATCCCCATATCCCACTGCCTCAGCAATTTCATGGACCTTCAGTGCCGGGTCTGCCAACAGCTTTTTTGCCTTCTCAATACGAAAGCCATTGAGAATGTCAAAAAAGCTTTGGCCCAGGTGGTTGTTGATCAGCTTGCTCAGATGCCACTGGCTGACATAGACGCTGTCGGCTACGTCCCCCAGGCTGATGTGCTCAGTATAGTGCTGTCTGATAAACTGCAATGCGGCCCGGGCCACGAAATTTCCTGCCTCGCTTTGCCCCCCGCTGTCGAGTTCTTCCTGTACCTCCATGGGGGCTCCTTGCAGGGCTTGGGTCATGTGGGCGAAGGCTTCCTTGAGATCATCCATTCGGCTGGGCTTGAGAAGATACCGGCATACTCCCAGACGAATGGCCTGCTGGGCATAGTCAAAATCCCGAAAGGCGGTAAGAACAGCCACCTGGATGTGAGGAAATTCACTTTGTACGGCGGCGACCATTTGCAGACCGTCCATGTTGGGCATGCGAATATCCGTGAGCACGATGTGAGGCCGCGTAGCGCGGATGAGCCGAAGCCCTTCCAGGCCGTCCGTTGCCGTACCTACTACCTGGCAATCATATTCCTTCCAGGGAAAGACCTTCATCAGCCCCTGCAGGATGATCTCCTCATCATCCACCAGCATAACGCGATGCATTCCCACGCCCCCTTACAATCTTGTGTACGGCCTGGATCCGGTTGCTTGCGCTGTGGAGTACTCCCGGCGCTTTTTATTCCCCGTTAGCGGCATGGAAGGGATCCAGGGCCATGATTTCCTCCCATAGGGTGGCCGGATCAATGCTGCCGTCCACCACGCCAGGAATGGAACTAAACCAGTAGGCTCTCGCAGCCGGATCCATGGCATCCTGGAGCGGGGGGTTCATATTGGCCGGATCCGATGTCATGGCAAGGCAGCTATCCAGCAAGCTGCCGGTGAAGGTGTATCCGCCCAGGGAGGCTGCGTTCTCCCCGGTGGTGAGGAATGCCAGCAAATCAACGGCAGCATCCCGCTTTTCCTCGTCTTCCCAGGCAGCGCGGCTCAGGTAAAAACCCATGGAGACGCCGCCGATGAAGGCGTTGGGATTGGCCTGGGGTGTGTAGGCAGGGAAGGGAAGGACGATGACATCTTTCATCCGCTCCTTGGGCATTCCGTTGGCGAACCAGCTCCCTTCCAGTTGCATGGCAGCGGATTTGTCCAGGAAGAGCTGGCTCACCTGGTCGTTGGTGGTGGCATTGGCCTGGGCGGGAAAAGCGCCTAACTCGCTCAGCCTGCGAATCAACTCCATGCCGTCAATCCAGCTTTGGGGTACGGGTTCGCCCTTTTTGGGCCTTGCCCGGTGGTCGGCCTGGGAACCGCAGGACAGGATGCAGTATTCCGCGATGTAGTGGGGTACATCGCTTAGGCTCAGGGCGATGGGGGTGATGCCCAATTTGCGAAACTCCCGGATGGCTGTTTCCAGTTTCTCCCAGGTGGTGGGTAACTCAATGTGATTGGCATCAAACAGGCCAACATTGCAAAACAAGGCTTCCCAGAAGGAACGGATGGGGATGGCGTAAACTACGCCGTCATTTTCAGCCACGTCGGCATCCTCCACCAGGTCGACCTGCGGATAGGCAGCGTTGATGTCATTTATAGGCACAACCTTATTAAGGATCAGGGCACTTTCGGCTGTTTTGGCAAAGAAGAACAGGATGTCGGCCTCGTTTCCGGCAGCGAAGTCATTAAGCACACCTGTCTTCCACGCCTCATCCGAGGTGGAAGAAACATCCAGAACAATATTTCCGGTGCGCTCCTGCCAGTTTTTGAGCAATCCCAGGTAGGTGTCCGCTGCTGCGTCTGCACCTGTAAATATACTCGTAGTTTTGAGCGTCACCCCCTGTGATACTGATGGCAGGCTGCCCAGTAAAAAACTGAGGGTCAGCATTACTGCGATGACGATATTTTTCTTCATAACGATTCCCGCTTTCTGCTCAGTTTGTCCAAGGGATTGGTTGAAACGGTTACAGGTGTTGTCAGTCATCCTCCCGCTGAGAAACCGGTTCCAGAGGGATATGCAGGGTGGCAACGGTTTGGCCATGGGCATCCGAACCGATGGTCAAGGCGGCTCGGTCTGTGTAGAGCAAACGGAGCCTGCGGGCCACATTGCAGATTCCCAGGTGCTCCTGGGTTGCGGAATCATCGGCCAGGAGTTTGGCGATGCGCTGGCGGTCTTCAGGGGTCAGTTTTTTTCCGTTGTTGACGACCTCGATCACCATAAAGTCCATTCGGGTAAAGATGTTCAGCAAAATTCGCCCACCTCCGCTGGGCTCGATGCCATGGGCGATGGCATTTTCAACCAGGGTCTGAATCACCAGACGGGGGATGAGGCGGTCCTCCAGGCCTTCCTGGATGGTCTGAAATACCGAGAGCCGGTCTCCAAAGCGGAGGCCAACAAAGTAGAAGTAAGCATCCGCAATTTTAAGCTCCTCCCGGAGGGGCACCAGGTGCTGCTCCCCTCGATCCATGCTGGCGTTGAGCAGGAGGCTCAGGGCTTCCACCATGGCAGTGATGGTTTCGCTATCCTCCATGCGGGCCTGCCAATTGATGGTCTCCAGTGCATTGTTGAGAAAGTGGGGGTTGATTCGGCTTTGCATGGCCTGGATACGGGCATCCCGAAGGGCAATCTGTTCTTTATAGGATTTGTCCACCAGGGTTTTTAATTGCAGGCTCATGTTGGAAAAGGCACTGCCCAGGCGGCCAAGTTCATCGGGGCCACGGATGGGAACGGTGATCCCCAGCTCTCCATTCTGAATGCGGGTGGAGGCCTTGGAGAGAATGGCCAAGGGGCGGACGATACGCTGATTTACAAAATACACAATGGGGATGCACAGGGGCACCACCAGAAGAAACATCCAGGTCATGAGCGCTCGAAACTCACCCATCTCCCTGTACACAGCTCGCTTATTCGCCTGAACCTGAAATTGAAATTGATAATCTCTACGGCTTGCGGAGAGGGTGTATAGAAGCAGATCCCCATGTTCACTCAGGCCGTCCGGCCGGTCCAGATAGGTACTATCTCCATCCTGGTAGCGGTCAAGGGTAAGGCAGTAGGCTGCGTTCCACTGGCTGCACCACTGCCGGATTGGGAGGAACAGCTGATTCTCATTGAGGCCCAAAAGCAGCATCCCGTACAGATCCAGCCGGCTGTTGTACAGGTTGCGTACCAGGTAGGTACGGCCATCCTGCGAATAGAAGGCACAGCGTGTATCCAGGGTGTGGCTGAGTTCCATGATGGTGTCCTGAACATAAAGGGAGAAGTGGGTGGCCTCGGAATAGTCATCGGTGGTATAGAAGATAGTGGCCGGTTCTGTGGAGCGGAAGAAAAGAGCGAAATCACACAGGGCTTCGCGGCCATATTTGCGCTCCAGATAGCTTCGGCAAAGGCGGAAGTAGGTCTCCAGGGTGATTTTACCGTCTTCGTAATCGCTGACAGCGGTGGCCAGATCGCCATCGTAAACGACGCTTTTGGCCAAGGTTACCATTTTATCAATATTCTCCAGGGTTCGTACCTGGGCCTGCTCCGCGCCAGTGATGAGAAAGGCTTCGGTCTTTTCCTGCATGGCTCCGAAAAAACGAAGGCCGATGAAGGTGCCAAGCAACGCAGTGGGCAGGAGCCAACACAGCAGAACGATGATCAGCAAGGATGCTCGCAGGGAGATGAACTTTGGCAAGATGGCTTTCGTATGCATACCTCCAACCGGCAGTGCTCTCTTTGGCTGATTATACCATAAATTCATATATCAGGGAGATCGCTGAAAAGGGAAGGCCATCGCTTTCGGCCTCCCTACGGGGTCGGGAGAAAACCCTCAACGCCCCCTCGTCATATTTTGAGTCCCAGAAACTCGGCCATAACAGCAGATATGGCTTGGGCTTCCTCCTTGGTCGGCATTTCACAGAAGACCCGAAGGAGGGGCTCGGTTCCGCTAAAACGGGCAATAATCCATCCGTTTTCAAAGAGTACCTTGCAACCATCCATATAATTCACACCGGTGACCGGAATGGGAAACTGCGGCAGCTTTTTCTCAACCAGGAGAAGTTGCTGCAGTTCTTCCTTCAGATTCTGATCAAAGGGCCAGTCGTACTCCGTCATGTAGGTTTCACCAAATTGACGATAGAGGCTCCGGGTGAGATCACTGAGTTTTCGGCCGGTCACAGAAAGCATTTCCACCAGAAGCGTGGCGGCATAAATGCCGTCCTTTCCGTTGATGTGTCCCCGGACGGTGAGCCCGCCGGAGCTTTCGCCACCGATGATGGCGTTGTATTTTTGCATGGCGGAGGAGATGTGCTTGAAGCCCACAGGAACCTCGTAACATTTTTCGCCAAATGCGGCGGCGATGCGGTCCAGCATGTGGGTGGTGGCCAGGTTGCGTACAGCGGGGCCATGCCAGTTCTTGTATTTGAGCAGATAGAAGTAGAGCAGGCAAAGGATTTCGTTGGGATGTATGAATCGTCCCATATCGTCGATGATGCCCAGACGGTCCGCGTCACCATCGGTGGCAATGCCTATGTCCGCATGATAATCCAGAACATTTCCCTGGAGCGCGCCCAGGGTATCCACGTTGGGAGAGGGTAATCGTCCGCCAAAGAGGGTATCATGACGCTCATGAATGACAATCACGTCGCAGCGGGCTGTGAGCAAAATGGTTTGGAGGGAGGTGCGGCTGACCCCGTACATGGGATCCAGGATGATCTGCAAATTGCGGCTGCGGATGGCGTCCATATTCACGCCGCGTATAATGGCATCCAGGTATTGGTTTTGGGGGTTGATCTCCTCCACCAAACCTGCCACAATGGCCTGGGCATAGGGAATGGTCTTGATATCTCCGGTCTTTACCTGGTTGGCAGCGTCTCCCAGTTCGTTGGTGATATTCTCCGCCGCGTCCCGGCCTCCCTTGGTGAAGAGTTTGATTCCGTTGTACAGCGCAGGATTGTGGCTTGCAGTGACCGCAATGCCATAGGGCAGGTTGTAGTACTGTACGGTAAACATGATCAGCGGTGTGGGAGCTTCCCGGTTGATCAGCAACACATGGATGTTTTCCCCAGCCATCACCTCGGCCGCCCACTCGGCGGCTTGTCGGCTTAGGAAACGGCGGTCATAGCCGATGCAAAGGCCCCGGTCGGCCACATCCTCATCATACATGCGTCTGGCGAGGGCGGCCATCAGCTTTTGTACGTTTTCCTTGGTAAAGTCTTCTCCGATGATGGCGCGCCAGCCACCCGTTCCAAACGAAATCATGCCTTTGCCTTCCTTCCTTGCCCGGATAGCCGGGCGGATGCCCATGAAGGGTCCTTATCCCATGGTAACGGCGATGGTGTGCTCCCCACTGTCAAAGCGTGGAATGCGGCGTGCGGATTCGCCATCCACGGTGAGAGAAGCCACACCCTTGCAAACATGAGCGGGATTTTTCACGGTGATGTGGTAGGTGACGCCCCGCCAGACACGTTGGAGGCTGAAACCATCCCAATCGGCGGGAATGCAGGGATCCACTACCAGTTCTTCCATTTGGGGACGCACACCCAGTAGATAGCGGGTGGCGGCATAATATGCCCACCCGGCGGAACCGGTCATGAAGGGATGGCGGGCCCTGCCATGGGCGGTATGATCCTTGCCCATGATGAACTGGCAATAGCTGTAGGGCTCCGCCTGCCGGATTTCAATGATGTCATTCTGCCGCTGGGGCAGGAGGGCGTTGTAGAACTTCATGGCCCGCTCGCCACGGCCCAACAGGGCTTCCGCTACCCAGGCCCAGGGATTGGGATGGCTAAATATGGCTCCGTTCTCCTTGATGCCGGGATAGACCCGGGTGACAAAGCCGATGTCATCATTGGGAGTGACAAAGGAAGGGGCGTTGAGCATCAGGCCATATGGGGTGTAGAGATACCGATCCACAGCGTCCATGCAGCGGATCCCCTGCTCATGGGTGGCAACACCGCAGATCACGGCCCAGGTGTTGCTTTCCATGTGCACCTTGCCCTCAGCGTCCCGATGAGTGCCGATGGGCGCGTTTTTTGCAGTGATGCCCCGCAGGAACCACTCCCCATCCCAAAGCACCTTTTGGCATGTTTCCTTCATGGCATCGGCCTGCTGTCGGTAATAGTCCGCATCGGCGGTTTTCCCCACGTAGCGGGCGATATCCTCAAAATGGTCCACGGCCCATAGCAACAGGAAGCTCACCATGGCGCTTTCGCCGCCCTTTAGGTTCAGGCAGTCGTTCCAGTCCGCCCGGAGTCCCTTGCAGATTCCATGGTAGCCTACCTGAGAGAAGCTGAAATCCAGGATGGCCTTCATGTGGTCGTAAACCGTATCCTCCCCTTCGTCCGCATAGGGGATTTTCTCCCAAAGCAAGCCGGTTTCCCCAGTCTCCCGCAGATACTCGCAGATGGTGGGGATCAGCCAGAGAGCGTCATCGGCGCATGTGTCCTCAAGGCCGTGAATCATGTTGCTTTTGGAAGGGGTAGGCACCACAGTGGGGGAGTTGAAGCTTTGCTCTCGCCCCGGTTCGAACCAGACCGGATCGAACAGATGCAGGCCATACCCCGCCCTCACCTGCCCACGCAGTAGCTGACGAATTCGCTTCAAACACCCGGCAGGGTCGCAATGGGGGATGCACATGGCGTCTTGCGCGGTATCCCGATAGCCCAGGCCTGTGCGCCCGCCCACCTCGATAAAGGAGGCAAAGCGGGAGAAGGATACGTTGATCTGGCTCTGATACAGATTCCACAGATTCAGGCTGGTGTTCATGTGGGGATCGGGGGTTTGGATCTGGAGGCGGACCAACTTCTCGTCCCAATAACCCCTCAGCGCCACGAAGGCCTGGGCTGTTGCCTCGTCGGTATACTTCTCCCTGATGCGACGGGCTGCGGCGGCGTCCCCTGTTCCTAACAGGAAGCGCAGATGCACTTCCTGGCCCGGGCCAAGGGTTAAGCGCTTGTGAAGGGCTCCGCAGTGGTTGCCGCCCAATTCCTCGCTTCCGCTCAGGTGCCCCTGCTCCACAGCGATGGGGTTGGATTCCGTGCGGTAAGGGCCTATGAAGCTGTCCCGCAGGCTGTCAAATCCGTCAGGTTCAAAGCTGGCGGTAAAAAAATCGTAGCTGTTTTCTTCATAGTGCAGTTCATACTCCACCGCACCATCTATATAGCGGGAGCCGGTGGCATACAAACTCATCTGAAAGTTCTGGTTGTCCATGTCAATATGGTGAAAACTGAATTCGCAATAGCCATACACACTCAGGCTTCGCGCTCTGCTGCTCTCGTTCTTCAGCCGAACCTCCCAGATTTCCGCTTCATCCTCCAAGGGGATAAACAGCGTCTGGGCTGCGTGGATGCCCTCGTAGTCGCAGGCATAGATGGAGTAGCCCAGACCGTGGCGACAGGTATACCTGGCCTGGTCCAGGGGAAGGCCCACTGGTTGCCAGCTGATGGACCAGTACTTCCCGCTGTCCTCATCCCGCAGGTACACATAATGGCCGGGCCGGTCCATGGGCACGCCATTGGGTCTGAATCGGGTGATTCTGTGAAACTGCGGGCTGCCATTCCACAGGTAACCGCCCGCACATTGATTGACCACAGCGCCCATTGACCGGGTTCCCAGATAGTTGGTAAAGCTCTGGGGTACGTCCACGCGATCGATTACATATTCTCTTTGCTCATCGTCAAAATACCCATAACGCATGAGGATGCCCCCTTAGGTAGTAGTGGATGCCAAACATAGCATAGCAAATCCTCTCACCCCGGGGAATGGAAGGGACTGTTATTTTTTGTATGGGGTTGCCAGTGTTTGCAGGGTGAGGATACGCGGAGGCACAACTTATACAATCCCGGTTGGCTCCGGGGAGCGGAGCCCCCGGCATCCCTTTACAACAACGTGATCCCAGCCTTTTCGCAGGCATCCCTGGTCTGCTCGTCCCAGATGGATGACTGTACCTCGCCAATATGGGCCTTGCCCAGGAGGAGCATGCACAGGCGGCTCTGACCGATGCCGCCGCCCATAGTGAGGGGCAGTTGGTCATCCAGGAGCATCCGATGAAAGAGCAGATTTCGGCGGTTGTCGCAGCCGGCGGCTGTGAGCTGCTCGTCCAAGGAGTGGCTGTCTACACGGATGCCCATGCTGCTGATTTCAAATGAGCAATCCAGCAATGGGTTGTAGAAGAGGATGTCGCCATTCAGGTTCCAGTCGTCATAGTCCGGCGCGCGGCCGTCATGGCGCTCGCCATTGCTCAAGGGAGCCCCGATCTTCATTAAGAACGTGATGGGATGTTCACGGACATAGGCATTTTCCCGTTCCTTGGGAGAAAGGCTCGGGTAGAGATCCAGCAGTTCCTGGGTGGTGATAAAGGATACATCCCCCGAAAGCTGCGTGCGCAGTTTGGGATAGCGGCCATTGACGGTGAGGGAAGCGTCACGGATACAGCCGACGATGGCACGCACCGCTTCCTTGAGCGTATGCAGGTTGCGGGTTTCCGGCGTGATGACCCGCTCCCAATCCCATTGATCCACATAAATCGAGTGAAGATTATCCAATTCTTCATCCCGCCGGATGGCGTTCATGTCCGTGTAGATTCCCTTCCCGGGGTGAACATCATAACGATAAAGGGCCATGCGCTTCCATTTGGCAAGGCTTTGCACCACCTGTGCGTCCAGACCTGCAGCAGGCACATCAAAGCTCACAGGCCGCTCTACACCGTTTAA
>JAAYDR010000064.1 GCA_012729115.1 Clostridiales bacterium
GATGCTCCGGAAAATGCTTACGACGCAAGAACCATGGACAACCAGGTATCGTCTGCGGATGAGAAGCGGAATGACAAAATGGATTCATTTGAGATTCTATTGCAAGGTGGACTCAAAAGGAGCCCCCTGTCATTTATATGGCACGATCCAGGATGTCACAGAGATGAAAAAAGTGGAAGATGAACTGGAGAAACACAGCCGTCATCTTGAACATCTTGTGGAGGAAAAAGTCCGGGAGATTTCCTCGTCGCAACTGGCAACGATCTATGCACTCATCAAGCTCTCGGAATCAAGAGACGACGATACCGGCGAACACATTGAACGGACCGCCAGCTTTTGTCGTCTGCTGGCGCAGAAATTGCAGGAGGTTCCCCCATACGCACAGGAAGTTACGGATGCGTTTATCGATACCATCTATAAGGCAAGCCCTCTTCATGATATCGGCAAGGTAGGCATCCCCGACAGCATTCTTCTCAAGCCCGGCAAACTCACCGACGATGAGTTCGCCATCATGAAGACCCATGTGCTGATCGGGTATGATACACTTGCCCAGGTAGGTCAGCAATATGCAGTAAACGAGTTTCTCAAGATGGGAATGGAAATCGCTCTCAACCATCATGAGAAGTGGAACGGCAGTGGGTATACCAGGGGCCTGGCAGGAAATGATATCCCACTGTCTGCAAGGATCATGGCTCTTGCTGATGTGTATGACGCACTTCGCTCCAAGCGGGTCTATAAGGAAGCTTACTCCCATGAGGTGAGCATGGGGATCATCCTCTCGGGGCGAGGGAGCCATTTTGACCCCACATTGGTGGATGTTTTTTACAAGCATGAGGATGAGTTCAGAACGCTCTATGAATCCATAACGTAACTTCATACATAGGGCAGGGCTGTGTGTTCCGCACCTGCCTTTCATTTATCCTTGGATTTCACAATTGCATGATAATGTCAAAGATTGTAGATTATCTAACAAATAAAACTTTCTGCGGTACAATTCTGCCAGGTTCAATTTTGCTGCACTGATAGACCAATCGACCGAGTTCCTGTGTCACTGACCGTCCTTCACGACAACGCATTGTCAGGCGGAAGCAAAAATGGAGTGCCCCACAACAAGGGGAGATGAGAATCGTGGATGATGCTGTCCGTGATCGGTACTTTATTTCACCTGCCGTTGAAAAGCGAATCAGGGAGATTGCCGCACGCTACCAGGAGCATCCCCATCAATTGATGAACATTCTGCTGGAAATCCAAAAGGAAACTTCCAATTCTTTCCCCCATAGCGTCGCTGCGCTGGTATGTCCTGTCACAGGGATACCGGAGGCAGAGCTATTGGGCTTTGTAAGCTTTATTCGATGTTTTCCACAAGACCCCGCGGTCAATATGTTGTACGCATGTGCCACAGCGCTCCATGCCATGTGTGCGGTGCACAGGGAGTCGTGGAAGCGATTTTGAAAACGCTGGGCATCAAGCCGGGTGAAACCGGCAGGGATGGCAAGTTCACCCTGGAGTACTGTCAATGCCTGGGTGTATGTGACTGTGCCCCTGCCATCATGGTCAATGATATCGTCTATCGAAATCTAACCCCGGACGTGCAGCCACCCTGATGGAAGATTGTCAGAGGGGGGACGCGACGTCTACTTGATATCCATATCCCAACCCCGTGCTATCATCCCGACCAGAACGTGAAAGCCAACTGCCGTATCTGCCTGGTTGAAGTGGAAGGAAACAAGCTGCTGGACCGGCTCCGCCATGGCGGCGTCCTTCCAAGGCCGGCAGGTTGCCCCAGGACATCCTAAGTGTGTCCATCATGCCCTGCAAAGCCAAGAAATTCGAAGAAACTCGCCCTGAACTGGGCAGATGCGGCATTGGGGATATTGATGCCATACTCTCGGTGCAGGAGTTGGCAAGAATGATTCGCAGCGCCGGCATCCGCTTTGACACATTGCCCGATACGCCCTTTGATGCGCCCTTTGGCCTGGGCTCCGGTGCCGGGGAGATCTTTGGTTCAACAGGCGGCGTCACGGAAGCAGACCTGCGTACTGTGTATGAGAAGGTGAAAGGCAACCCTCTTCCCAATCATGACATCAAGGCCGTCCGCGGGTTTGACGGTATCAAGGAAGCGGCTGTGGATATCAACGGTCTGCAGGTCAAAGCAGCGGTTGCCCACGGGCTTGGAAACGCGCGCAAAATCATGGAGATGATCAAGCCGGGCAAAGCCGATTACCACTTTATCGAAGTCATGGCCTGTCCCGGCGGGTGTTTCGGGGGCGGCGGGAACCCCCTCAAACAAAACGCTATGATGAAATCCCGCCTTGACGCCGTATACCGACTGGATAAGGAGCTGCCCCCCCATGCAGCGCGGAGCCCACCATGGCCGAAAGTTTCGACCGTGACGGGCTCCGCTTTTGATTGAAACCATACAAATCAGGCCCGGTCCAGTCCCGTCATACCCCCGTTATCCGCCGCATACTCTGTGAAAACAACGGCGGATGAAGGTGTGTGATCATGGATGCTAAAGGCGAAGCGCTGGGCCGCTGGGCTGCTTTGCTGCCTGATGGGCTTTGCGAACCTGTGGCTGGGGACGAGCGGAGCCAGCGAAAAGCCGGAGGCGGCCAGGATGGCTGCGCAGCGCGCCAACGTTCCGGAGGGCTACTGGATTTGGGTCAGTATCCACGAAAAAAGCCTGATCCTGTATAAAGGCGTTCAGGTTCAGAAGCGGTATGGGATTGCCACGGGGACGTATCATACCCCCAGCCCCATCGGCGTTTATCGGATTTCCCACCGGTTCTCAGGGGATTTGGGCGGCTTTGGCACCCGGTTCTTGGGCCTTAACGTTCCATGGGGGGTTTATGGCATCCATGGCACCAACAGACCCTCCTCCATCGGCAGCAATGCATCCCATGGCTGCATCCGCATGTTTGTGAAGGATAGCGAAGACCTCTATGCCAAGGTACCCAATGGGGCAAAGGTGGTACTGGAGGGGGGGCCTTATGGTTTGCTGGACACAACTTTAAAGCCCATCGGTCCCGGTGAACGCAGCAGCCATGTGGCGGCGGTACAGAGCAAGCTGCGCTCCCTGGGGTATTATCAGGGATCCGCGGACGGACTGTATGGAGCGGGAACCGCCCGTGCGGTCCGCAAAACCCGAAAGGCCCTGGGCCTGCCTGATGGGGAAAGCGTTGACCAGGCCTTTTACAAGGCTATCGGACTTATCCTGTTTGAATAAGGTGTGACGGAAAACCCGCCATTGATAAATGAAAGGGGCAATACCCAATGACTTGGCAGGAAACGGTCAACTTTCTCTCTCTGTGTCTTCCCAGAAGCGTGGCCAAGACCATCGCGGCCCTTCCGGCAGGGGAGGCCCGGGAGATCCGGGTGAGGGCCAACAGACCCGTACGCATTGTCGCTGCAAGTGGGGACAAGATCTGCAGCCTGGTGGCCACTCAGGAACAGGTGAATGCCATAGCAGAATCTTTAAGCGAGCATGCCCTTTATGCCCGGGCGGATGAGCAGCGCCATGGGTATGTGACCTTGCGGGGAGGCCATCGCATGGGGCTTTGCGGCCGCGTCATCGCTCAGGGCGGAAACATCCGGGCTTTGCGGGAGATCAGCAGCCTTTGCGTGCGGATCGCCGGACAATGGCCGGGGACAGCGGATCCTGTGATGCCCTACCTGCTTGATGAAGCAGGACGGGTTCGTAGCATGCTGGTGGTCGGTTTACCTGGTACCGGCAAGACCACGCTGCTGAGAGATGTCTGCCGCCAGCTGTCCGATGGCGGGCTGCGCATGGCGATGGTGGACGAGCGTAGTGAACTGGCTGCCATGAGCCGTGGGGTTCCCCAGCTGGATGTAGGGGAAAACACAGATGTGCTGGACGGAGCGGCCAAGGATGTGGGCCTCCGTTGGCTGCTCAGGGGCATGGGGCCGCATGCAATGGTGACCGATGAAATGGGGGGCATGGCCGACGCCCAGGCGGTACTGGAGGCAGCCCAAAACGGGGTAGGGGTCATAACCAGCGTCCATGGTGGTGACATAGAAACCCTGGCTCACCGCAGCGCACTGTATCACCTGATGCAACACCAGGTGTTCTCCCTGTATGTGCTGATGGATCCTAACAGCACCGGTAAGGTGATGGGTGTCTACGACGGTCAGCGGCAGCTCATTTTGCATACTTATGGGGGAAACGCCTGATGCTGGGCCCGGCGGGAGCATTTGCCTGCTTTGCGGCAGGCACAGGGGCAGGTCTGCTGCTTCGCAACCGCTGCCATGACCGCTTTCATGCGCTGGAGGCCTGGAGAGATGCGCTGGAGGTAATGGGGTTGCTGCTTCAGGAGGAGCGCTTGCCCCTGGGGGATTTGCTTTGCCAGACCGCCCATGGGCTGGCCAGGCAAGGTGCGGCAGCACAGGTGCGTGCGCGGCTGCTTCACACGGGTGAAGCCATCTTGTCGGCTCCTTCCCTGACCTTGAGCCAGGCCTACGAGGCGGCGGTGAAGACCTGTCCGATTTCCGGAGAGCAGGCGGAGGAACAGGGACACCTGATCCTTCTCTTTGGGCAGTTGAGCAGCGGGTCCGCAGCCATGCGGCACCAGGCGGTGATGGCTGCCATGAAACGCTTTGGCCTCCTGGTGGAGAAAGCCAGAAGCAAGGCGGAGGATACGGGAAAGCTCTATGCCCGCCTGGGTGCCCTGGGGGGCCTTATGCTGGGTATTGCCCTTTGGTGATGAAGCCGGGAGGGAATGACGTGATTCAAATTGATATGCTGTTCAAACTGGCTGGGCTGGGCGTGGTGGTGGCGGTCATCCATCAGGTGTTAACCCGGGCAGGGCGGGAGGAGCTGGCCACCCTGGCCACGGTTGCCGGGGTTGTGATTGCGCTGTTTATGGTGGTGGAGCTGATATCCCAACTGCTCTCCAGCGTAAAGAGCATCTTCCAGTTATACTGATTTATGGCGCTTTGGCAATGGACGGGCCTGGCGGTGGCAGCCGCCCTCCTGTGCATGGTGGTCAGACAGCAGCAGCCGGAGATGGCAAACCTCTGCGCCCTGGCTGCCGGAGCCATGCTGATGGTGGCTGCCCTGGAAGGAATGGGAAGCCTGCAGGATACCTTTGCCCGCCTCGCCTCCATGAGCGGACTGCACGAGGGGTATATAAGCATGCTGCTAAAGGTACTGGGGATTGCATATACGGCGGAGTTGGCTGCCCAGACCTGCGCCGATCTGGGGGAGAATGGGCTTGCCATGAAGGTAGCCCTTGTGGGAAAGCTGGCGATTTTTGTGATGGCGGCTCCCATGCTCATGAGCCTGCTGGAGATGATTCTGGAGCTTGTCCCATGAGGCGTATGTGGGCGGTGATTGGGTTGTCGGTACTCCTGTGGATGGTATGGCCCTGGGGAAGCGCTCCCGGCGGCCTTCCATTTGCAGCGGCCCGGGCTGAAACCCTTCAGGAAGCGGTCTCCAGGCAGATTTCCTCCATGGATTTGGGGGCGCTCACTCAGGCGGCCGAGGGGCAGGATCTGCTGCCCAAGGATATTCCAGGTTTGATCAGGGCATTGGTCAGCGGCCAGACAGTTTTGGACGGAGCCGCCCTGTGGGGCTGGCTGGGGCGTAAGGTGACGGGCACTTTTCAAAGCAGCCTGTGGCGCATGACCCGATTGCTGGCCCCTGCGTTGCTGCTGGGGGTGCTCAGTCACCTGCGGGCATCCCTTGGTCGGGAGTTCGTGGCCAAGGCATGCAACTATGCGGGGATGCTGCTGGTAATGGGCTTTCTGGTAGCAGATATGAACGAGCACGCCCAGTTGGCAAGAGCCGCCATCACAGGCATGTCCTCCACCATGCAGGCTCTCTTTCCTTTTTTGGTCACCTTGCTGGCAGCTGTTGGAGGACGTGCCAGCGCGGCCTTTTTCCAGCCCGCCGTGGTAGCGGCCAGCGGCACCATGACAACTCTCCTGCAAAACGTGACGCTGCCCTTCGCCATGGGCCTTGGGGTACTCACCATGGTGGGGAGTCTGTGTGACAACCTTCGCATCACAAAGCTTTGCAAGTTGATGAAACAGGTGGCCCATTGGACCCTGGGTTTTGGCTTTACGGTGTTTATCGGCGTAATGATGGTCCAGGGCCTGGGCTCGGCGGCCGTGGACGGGGTCAGCATCCGCACGGCCAAATATGCCATTGACAATTTCATCCCCATCGTGGGGGGGATGTTTGCGGATACAGTGGATACCCTGGTGGGTTGTTCTTTGCTCATTAAAAACGCGGTAGGGATCGTGGGACTGTTTTTGCTGCTGGGGCAGCTCATGGGGCCGATGCTCCAGACCGTGTGTACGCTGATTTTGTACAGCGCTGCGTCGGCTGTGCTGGAGCCTGTGGCCGACTCGCCCCTGAGTCAGTGTATCGGGGAGTTCTCCGGAGTGTATACGCTGTTGTTCATTATCGAATTGAGCGTAGGGGCCATGTTCATGCTGCTGGTGGCTCAGATGCTCGTGGTGGGCAATCTGACAGTGATGCTGAGGTGAGTGGATGGGCGCATTTTTACGACAAATGGTAGCCATGGCTGCGCTTTGGGCCGTTGAAGAACTGCTGCTTCCCGAGGGGAACCTGCAAAAGGCCGCCAGGTTGGCGGTAAGCCTGCTGGTGATGACCGTGCTGCTGGTCTCCATGGTGGATCTGCTTCGGGGCTGGGCTGGGTGGGGAATGGCGGACTGGAATGGGCACCTGGGTGCCATTGCCTGGGAAAGCAGCCAGGGAGTACAGGCGGGGCAAGCGCCGACCGCTTATGAGCGGCTTTATCTTCAGTCCCAGGCGAATCAGGCGGAGGCCCTATGCCTTCGCCTGGCGGAAAAGGCCGGGTATCAGGCGGAAGCAGCCGTGTACCTGTTGGCAAGCGGAGGGCTGGACAGAATCCGGATGCGCTTGAAGCCTGCAGGAAATGGTGAAAAGCCGCCTTTCATCTCCGTGGAGGAGATCAGGCGCGTCATTGCCACCGCTTTTCAGGTGGAGGAGGAAAAGATTACACTCATCGTGGGCGAGGGTGGATGATGTGAAGGCATGGACATGGCTGAAAACCGGCAGACGACTCTGGTGGGTGGCCCTGGGTATGCTGCTGCTTTTGTGTCTTCTGGCAGCCAGCCAGAGCGCGGGCGGAGGGGGCGGCGCTTCCACAGAGGAAAAACGTATCGCAGAAGTGCTCAGCGCCATGGAGGGGGCCGGGCGTGTGGAGGTAGCACTGTTCTATGAATCCGAGGCAGTGGGTGCCTTTGGAGGGTCCGGCAAAAGCCGCCCTACCGGTGCGGTGGTGGTGGCTCAGGGTGCGGGGGATCTGCGGGTACGTCTGGAACTGATCCGTGCTGTGCGAACCCTGTTAGGCCTGCCGGAGAACGCTGTAGACGTGTTTGTGATGGAGGGGAAACCATGAACAAGGAATGGGGCCAGGGAAAGACAGAAGCCGTCATACAGGGGAGCGCCGCTCCGGAGATAAAGGCAAAAAATGCAAAGGAAAAAACCAAAAGCCCCCTGGGCTTTTGGATGAGAGCGATAGCGCTTTCGGTTCTGCTGCTTCTAGCAGGAGCCCTGCTGTGGGCAGGGAGCTTTCAGGGGCTTGTGGAAAAGCTGGGCTTGGGCATAAATCCCCAAAGGACCGGGCTCCAGGGTTTGCTGGAGGGTGGCAGAAGTCTGCTGGGAACGGCCGGCACCCCCACACCCCAGCCCCAGGACCTGGGGGCACAGCGAACCCTTCGGGAGATCGCTTATGAGGAGGATCGTGCCTCCTTAAGCGCTCTGTCCCAAAACCCGGAGGTCACAGAAAAGACCCGGGAAGACGCGGCGGCGCAGCTGGTCCTCATGATTGCCAGCCATCAATCGGAGCTGGGCATCGAGGAAGCACTAAAGGCGGCGGGCTTTGATCCCTGTCTTGTGCTGCTGCAAAGCGGTGCGTTGACGGTGATGGTGCGGGCGCCAAGCCTTACCAACGCCCAGAGCGCCACCATTCTCTCCCTGTGCGCGGCCCACACACAACTTGGTGTGGAGAACATCCGGATTATGACAGGAAGCTAGAGATCCTTGGTTCATCAGTTCTTTGAATCGTTTGTGGGCTTGGGGTCGGCATCCTGCTGCAGAGTATCGCAGGCCTGCTGCAGCCTCTGGGCCTGCTTGGGGCTGCGTTTGGGTCCCCGGATGTGGAGATGGCTCATCACGGCAGGCTCCAGCACACGCTTTTCCTCTTCGCTGATTTCCCAATGGAGCAAAAGCGTAAGCAGGCTGCGCAGCAAAATCACCGCCGCCAGGGTGCCCAGTTCGTTCCAACCGCTTACGATTACCGAGCGGAGCACCTCGCTGCCCACCTTGAATTCCAGGCCCAGCATGATTCCCTTTGCCAGTTCGATGCGGATGGATTCGTCCTTGCGCAGGTAGCCCACAAAGCCCCGTACCATGCTGATCACAATGACTGCGATTCCCGCGATTTCGATAAGCAGAATGCATGCCCGTACAAAGGTATCAAAGTAGTGCTCAATTTCCAACATAACAGCGTCTCCTTTGTGTATCGCCTTTTCTATGGTACAATCCCTCGGGGGAGGGATACGCCATGTTGCTTTCATTATACTTACATATTCCGTTTTGTAAAAGGAAATGTTTTTATTGCGATTTTTGCTCCTCCGCCGCAACCCTGTCGGAAATGGAGGAGTATTGCGCTGCCTTGGTCCGGGAGATCCGGCTGAGGGCTGAAGTTTATGGGCAGGCGCGGGTGAACACTGTGTTTGTGGGGGGAGGGACTCCCTCTGTACTTCCAGACTTCCTCATGGACAAGGTCCTTTTGGAGCTTCATCGATCCTTTTCCATTGGACCGGAGGCGGAGTTCACCATCGAAGCCAATCCGGGGACGCTCCACAGGGACTGGCTGGTCATGGCCAGGGGACATGGGGTAAACCGTCTGTCTTTGGGGGTTCAGGCATCTCAGGAAAGATTGCTTCACACGCTGGGGAGAATCCATACCTTTCAGGAAGCGGAGGAAGCGGTGATCCTGGCCAGGGAACAGGGCTTTGACAATCTGAACGCTGATGTGATGTTTGCCCTGCCGGGACAAAGCATCCGGGATTATCTGCATACTCTGGGCAGTGTGGCGGCTTTGGGCGTCTCCCATATCTCCGCCTACAGCCTGATCCTGGAGGAAGGAACGCCTCTTTTTGTCCGAGTCCGCAGAGAAGGGTTGGCTCTCCCCTCTGAGGATGAGGCGGCAGGGATGTACGAGGCGGGGCGGGGCTGGCTTGAGCAGCAGGGGTACCGACAGTATGAGATCAGCAATTATGCCAAGCCTGGATCTGTGTGCAGGCACAACCTGGGCTATTGGCGCGGAAACTGGTATTTGGGCCTGGGAGTGAGCGCAGCCGGCATGCTTCCGGTCTCTGCGCCGGAGATGTCTGGCGGAGCGGAGGTTGTTTACCGTCGATGTGAAAACGTGACGGACCGCTTACAGTATCAGCATATGCTTGCCCAGGGGAAACTGCCCCTTCAGCAGGAGCACCCGATTTCCCGTCAGGAAGCCATGTTTGAGGCCATGATGCTGGGGTTGCGTACCGTGGACGGGGTAGATGAAGGAGACTTTTATGCCCGCTTTGGACAGCCATTGCAAGAGGTCTACGGGCAGCAAATGGAAGAGCTGGTCACCCAAGGGCTGGCCTGGCACCATGAGCATGAGAAACGCCGTTTTTTTGCCTTAACCCAAAGAGGGCTTCTGCTTCAAAACCGGATTTTGCTAAGGTTCATGGATTAGGCCGAAAAATGCCAGGAATCCCCACATTTGAACAAACTGAAAATAAGGGTAGAATAGCTATTGACATTTGGGTTCGTTGGGCATATGATAACGATGTTAGCACTCGACATCATTGAGTGCTAACAATAAAAAGGCGGAGAGAAGTGGCAAGGAGGCAAGAGTATGGCGATCGATGAACGCAAGTTCCGCATTCTTCAAGCCATCATTGATGACTATATTCTGACCGCCATCCCAGTAGGGAGCCGGACAATCTCCAAGAAGTACGAAACCAGTTTAAGCTCCGCCACCATTCGCAACGAAATGAGCGACTTGGAGGAGCTTGGTTATCTTGACCAGCCTCATGTGAGCGCCGGACGGGTGCCCAGCCCCAAGGCCTACCGCCTGTATGTAGACCAGCTTCTCAGGCAGGGCAAGATCAAAGCCCTCAATCAGGAGAGCATTCGGGCCCATTTCCACGATCGGGCGCGGCAAATGGAAGACGTCATTGGCCATGCGGCTCAGGTGTTGTCCAGTCTGACTCACTATACGGCACTGGTGATGAGTCCAAAGGGGGCGGAACTGAGGATTCGCAACGTGCAGCTGGTTCCTGTCAGCAGCACCAGCGCCCTGGTGGTGATCGTCACAGACAGGGGCATCATGCGGGATGCGGTGATTCGGGTAGGCGAGGGAATGGATGCCGACGCCCTGTATGCCATCAGCCGAATGCTCACCGAGCGCCTTAGCGGTCACATCCTGTCGGAAGCCAGGCAATTGCTGATGACGGGGCTGGAGGAAACAACCTACAAACAGCAGTTGATCACGGAGATTTCCGACTTTATCAACGAGGTGGAGAAACAGAACGCCACCGGTAAGCTGGCCGTTGGCGGCAGCAGCAATATCCTCAATTTCCCAGAGTACAGCGACGTTGAGAAAGCAAAGAACTTTCTGGCGGTGCTGGAAGCCAAGGACAAGCTGCTTCAGCTTCTGGAGCAAAACATGGAGATGGCCGTTACGGTTCGCATTGGGCCGGAAACCGGTATTCCCGAGCTTTCGGATTGCTCCCTGGTCACTGCCAGCTACAGGCTGGGAAACCAGACCCAGGGCACCATTGGCGTGATTGGCCCCACCCGTATGCACTACAGCCAGGTGCTGGGCATATTGACGGGTATGGGAGAGCAGTTGTCGCACCTTTTGCAGCAGGATAAGGAGTAGAACATGACCAAGAAAAAGCCCAACGGAAGCAAAGAGACTGTGCAAGAGATGGATCTGGAGCAGACAGACACCATGCTTGCTCAAGAGGACCCGGAGGCCGTGAACGCTGAGGCACGTGAGCCGGATGCCGTGGCAAAGGAAGGAAACGACGTATCGGCGGATGAAACCGTCCTGGAGGAGGCCAAGGAATCCATCAAGGAACAGGAACTGATGGAGGCTCTCGCAACCGCCCAGGGCCAGCGTGATGAATACCTGAACATGGCCCAGCGGGTGCAGGCGGATTTTGACAACTTCCGCCGCCGCAACCAGAATGTCCGCAAGGAGGCCTTTGATGACGGTGCCAGAACCCTGGTCGCCTCATTGCTTCCCGTCGTGGACAACTTGGAACGTGCGATTGACGCGGCCAGGTGTTCGCCGGATACCTCCCTTCGCGAGGGGGTGGAGATGGTGCTTCGGCAGTTCACCGAGGTGCTGCAGAAGCGGGGCGTAGAACCCATCTGCCGCTTGGGTGAAAAGTTTGATCCCAATCTGGAGAACGCGGTGCTGCAAGGAACCGTCGAAGAGGGCGAACCGGGCACGGTCTGCGAGGTCTTCCAGAAGGGATATCAAATGGGGGAATTCGTCCTCCGCCATGCCATGGTGAAGGTCGTCCCCGAATAAGCAGTTGGAACAGGGGGTTTACCTCCTACCAAACAATCAATAGACACAAGCGAACTTCGCATTTGAGGAGGAACGAATTATGGGAAAGATTATCGGTATTGACTTGGGTACCACCAACAGCTGTGTGGCGGTGATGGAAGGCGGCGAGCCCGTCGTCATCCCCAATGCGGAGGGCGCGCGCACCACTCCTTCCGTCGTAGCTTTTACCAAGGATGGAGAACGCCTGGTGGGTCAGATCGCCAAGCGCCAGGCTGTTACCAACCCGGACCGCACCATCATTTCCATCAAGCGGGAAATGGGCACCGGCCACAAGGTTTCCATAGATGGCAAGGATTACACACCCCAGGAAATCAGTGCGATGATCCTGCAAAAACTCAAGGCTGACGCGGAGGCGTACCTGGGCGAGACTGTCACCCAGGCGGTTATCACCACCCCCGCCTATTTCAGCGACAGCCAGCGCCAGGCCACCAAGGATGCGGGCCGTATCGCGGGCCTTGAAGTACTGCGCATCATCAACGAGCCCACTGCCGCGTCTCTGGCCTATGGCTTGGACAAGGAGGGCTCCCAGAAGATTCTGGTTTACGACCTGGGAGGCGGCACTTTTGACGTCAGCCTTTTGGAGATCGGCGACGGCGTGTTTGAAGTCCTTGCCACCAACGGGAACAACCGCCTGGGCGGCGATGATTTTGATGACCGGATCATCAACTATATCACCGAAACCTACAAGCGGGAGAGCGGTATCGATCTGAAGAAAGACCGGATGGCGTACCAGCGCTTGAAGGAAGCCGCCGAGAAGGCCAAGATCGAGCTGTCCGGCGTGATGACCGCCAATATCAACCTGCCCTTTATCACCAGTGATGCTGCAGGCCCCCGGCATTTGGACATGACCCTGACCCGGGCCAAGTTTGACGAACTGACCGCAGATCTGGTAGAAAAGACCATCGAGCCCATGAACAAGGCACTCAAGGATGCGGGCCTTACCGCCGAGCAGATTGACAAGGTCATTCTGGTGGGCGGCTCCACCCGGATTCCCGCCGTGCAGGCTGCCGTGAAGAAGATCACCAATAAGGAGCCTTTCAAGGGCATCAACCCGGACGAGTGCGTTGCCATCGGCGCAGCCATCCAGGCAGGCGTGCTGGGCGGCGAGGTAAAGGACGTGCTGTTGCTGGACGTGACCCCCCTCTCCTTGGGCCTGGAGACAGAGGGCCATATCTTCACCCGGCTGATTGACCGCAATACCACCATCCCCACCACCAAGAGCCAGGTGTTCAGCACTGCAGCCGACGGCCAGACCACAGTGGAAATCCACGTGCTCCAGGGCGAGCGCCCCATGGCCTATGACAACAAGACCCTGGGCCGCTTTCAGCTCACGGGCATCCCTGCCGCACCCCGTGGCGTGCCGCAGATTGAGGTCACTTTCAACATCGACCGCAACGGCATCGTCAACGTGTCCGCCAAGGACAAGGGCACGGGTAATGAGCAGAAAATCACAATCACCGCCTCCACCAACATGACGGAGGAGGAGATTAACCAGCGCATCAAGGAAGCCGAGCAGTACGCTGAGCAGGATAAGAAGCGCAAGGAAGAGGTGGAAACCCTCAACCGGGCAGACACCCTTGTCTATGAAATGGAGAAACAGCTCAAAGAAAACGGCGACAAGCTCTCATCTGAGGATAAGACTACCGTCCAGAGCGAAATCGACGCCTTCAAGAAGATTCGCGAGGGAAACGATGCCAATGCCATCAAGGAAGCTATGGAGGGCTTCACCCAGAAGGTGTACCAGATCTTTGGCAAGCTCTACCAGCAGGAAGGCGGCCAGGGAGCAGCTCCGGACATGGGCAGCGGTCCCGTGGAGAACGATGACGGTACGGTGAACACCGATTACGACGTGAAGTAAGGCTGCTCTCCAGGCTTGGCATGGCCCAGGCCCTGGGCGGGCGCAGCGCCTCGGCAGGCGGAGGGGGAAGCCCGTCCCCTGCCGGGGCATTCGCTGTGTCAAGCCTTCCGGAGAACACCCGTTACGGAAGCGGCTCGATTGGCCTGATTTAACATAAAGTAGGTGAGCATTTGGCAAAGAAGCGCGATTATTACGAGGTGCTGGGAGTTCCCCGGGATGCCTCGGAAGCGGATATCAAAAGAGCATATCGCCAAAAGGCCAAGGAGTGCCACCCCGACCTGCATCCCAACGACAAGAGTGCCGAGGAGCGCTTCAAGGAGATCAACGAGGCCAATGAAGTATTAAGCGATGCCGACAAGCGGGCCCGCTACGACCAGTTTGGCTTTGACGGCCCTGCCATGGGCGGGTCCGGCGGTTTTGGAGGCTTTGATTTCAGCGGCTTTGGCGGCGCGGGCATGGGGAGCTTTGACAGCATTTTTGACCAGCTCTTTGGCGGAGCCATGGGCGGCCAGAGAAGGCAAGGACCTCAGCCTGGAAACGACCTGCGCTTTGATATGAACATCTCTTTTGAGGAAGCGGCCTTTGGCGCGGAGAAGTCTTTTGATTTCTTCCGTAACGAAAGCTGCGACTCTTGCGACGGCTCCGGCGCAAAGCCGGGGACGCAGCCCCAGACCTGCCCCACCTGTAAGGGTTCCGGCCAGGTTCGGGCGGGGGGCGGCTTTATGGTGACGGTGCGTACCTGTCCCACATGCCGCGGGGAAGGAAAAATCGTCAAGGAAAAATGCCCTGCATGCAGTGGTTCCGGGCATATGCGAAAAAAGCGCACCGCAACGGTGAAGATTCCCGCTGGAATTGACAATGGCCAGACGATCATTATGAACGGCCAGGGGGAACCGGGCACCAGGGGGGGGCCCAACGGGGATTTGTATATCCGGGTCGGCGTGAAACCCCACAAGCTGTTCAAGCGGGAAGGCACCACCCTCAGGCTGGATATGCCCATCAGCATCACCCAGGCTGCCCTGGGGGCAGACGTGGATATCCCCACCCTCAAATCTCCGGTGAAATACCACATTCCCGAGGGTACTCAGAATGACGACCTTTTCCGTCTGAAGGGGTATGGTATCCAACAGCTTCAGGGGAGCGGCAAGGGGGATTTGGTGGTAAGGGTCCGTGTGGAAGTGCCCAGGAAGCTCAGTGAGAAGCAAAAGGAACTGTTGCGGCAGTTGGAGGACAGCACCACCGGCAAGGAATATGAGGGACGGAAGTCCTTCATGGAAAAACTGAAGGGCATGTTCAACTAAATGAGCGGCGGGTGGCGTTTGCTGCCCGCTTTTTGGAGGGAATCCCATGGAATGGCTGGAAGTGGCAGTGCATACCACCACCCAGGGGGCTGATCTGATCAGCGGCCTGTTGATCGAACTGGGATCCGCAGGCACCCAGATTGCCGATCGGGCGGATATTCCCGATCCCGGCAGCCCCGGGGCATACTGGGAGATGTATGATGAAAAGCTGCTGGAAGGTATGCCGGAGGACGTGGTGGTGAAAGGTTGGCTGGAGGGTGGAGAAAACCGCGCGGAAACGCTGGCCCTTTTGCGGGCGCGGCTTAATGCCCTCCAGGCGGAACAAGCCAAAAGTCCGCTTCCCATGGGAACTTTGGCCCTGGAGGTCAGGGAAGTGCGGGACGCGGACTGGGCCGAAAGCTGGAAACAGTATTACAAGCCTTTCCGGGTGGGCAAGGCCTTGGTGGTGAAACCCACCTGGGAGAATTACGATGCCCAGGCCGGCGACGTGATCATCCAGTTGGACCCCGGGATGGCCTTTGGGACCGGCACCCACGAGACCACTTCTATGTGCCTGGAATTGCTGGAAAAGCATCTGACACCCGGCATGCGGGTGATGGATGTGGGTACGGGCAGCGGAATTCTGGCCATCGCGGCTGCCAGGTTGGGGACGGGAAGCGTCCTGGCCATCGATATTGATCCGGATGCTGTGAAGGTGGCCAAGGAGAATGTGGAACTTAACGGGGTCGCCGACGTGGTAAAGGTGGTTTGCGGGGACCTGGTGAAGGGCGAGGCGATGGCCTGCGATCTGGCAGTGGCAAACATTGTGGCAGATGCCATCTGCATGCTGGCGGCCCCATTGACCCGGCATTTGCTGCCAGGCGGGATTTTCCTCTGCTCCGGCATCATCCAGGAGCGGGAGCAGGATGTGCTGGACGCCGCAGGCAAGGCAGGCTATACCTTGGTGGAGCGGGCGGCCCAGGGAGAGTGGGTGGCTCTGTGCCTGCGCACAGGGAGGTAGGCATGCACAGGTTCTTTGTGGACAAGCCTGCCCTGGGGTGCTGGGGGCAGGATCAGATTCTTTCTCTTTCCCGGGAAGAAAGCGCTCATGCCGGCCGGGTATTGCGGCTCAAACCCGGCGACCGGGTGGAGCTGCTGGATGGTGAAAACTTGTACAGCGCGGAGTTGGTGCAGGTCGCCGACGCAGGTGTGAAGGCCAGGGTAATAAGCATCCTGCCTTCCCCGGAAAGTAAGGCTCACATCACCCTCTGGCAGGGTTTGCCCAAGGCGGACAAGTTGGAGACGATCATGCAAAAGGCCACGGAGCTTGGAGTGTGGAGTCTTTGGCCGGTTGAGATGGAACGGTCTGTGGGGAAAATGGACCGGAATGAGCGTGCAAAGCAGACCCACAAACGGGAACGCCTGTGCCGCATCGCTTTGGAGGCGGCCAAACAGAGCGGCCGGGCCCATGTACCGCAGGTGGAAAATCCCTGCAGCTTTGACGATGCGCTGGCGCGCATCGTTGAGGGAAAAGCCTTTGACCTTATTGTGGTGGCCTGGGAGGAAGCTCAGGAGACAAAACTCAGTCAGGCCATTCGGGAAAGCGCGAGTATTGGGCGAATTTTGTTGGTGATCGGACCTGAAGGAGGGATCACCAAGGCTGAGTATGAGAAGTTGAATGCTTTGGGAGCCCGCTCCGTTACCCTGGGCAGGCGCATTCTCCGCACGGAAACAGCGGGGCCATGTGCCTTGGCAGTGATCCTGGCGACCTTGGATGAAATGTAGGAAATGAGGGGCGTATGTCCAAGACAGTTTGCTTTTCCACCTTGGGCTGCAAGGTGAATCAATACGATACCCAGGCGATGCGGGAACTTTTTGAGGCTCGCGGCTATGTTTCAGTCCCTCCCGGCGCGGGGGCGGATGTGTACGTGGTGAACACCTGTACCGTCACCGGCACAGGGGATCACAAGAGCATGAAGCTGGTCCGCCGTTACCGAAGGGAGAACCCCGCCGCGGAAGTGGTGATCGCGGGTTGTCTGGCTCAGCGTCTGGGGGAAGAGTTGCGGGACACGGGAGCGCGACTGATTTTGGGAACCCAGTATCGGGGGCAGGTCGTGGATTTACTGGAGAAAGCCATCCAGGAGAACACCCAGACCGTGGCTGTCAGCGGGCTGGAAAGTGCGCCTTTTGAAGCGCTGTCCATCCACCGACACGAGGGTCACACGCGAGCCGTGATGAAAATTCAGGAGGGCTGCAATTGCCATTGCACCTATTGCGTGATTCCTTCCGTTCGGGGAGGGGTGCGGTCAAGGCTATTGGAGGATATCCGCCGGGAAGCTGCTGCTTTGGGCAAGGCGGGCTTTTCGGAGCTGGTGCTCACAGGCATTCATCTGAGCAGCTATGGCATTGATCTGCCGGGTAGGCCGGATTTGGCCCAGGCGGTTCGGGCTGCATGCAGCCAGGAGGGAATTCTCAGGGTGCGTCTGGGTTCCCTGGAGCCAGGCGTGGCCACGGAGGCTTTTGTGAATACGCTGGCAGAGTTGCCCCAGTGCTGCCCACAGTTCCATCTGGCCTTGCAAAGCGGCAGCGACAGCGTACTGGCCCGCATGAAGCGGCGCTACAACACCGCCCAGTATGAGGAGGCCGTAAAGCGTATCCGCTCAAGGTTTCCAGGGGCTGCCTTCACCACGGATGTAATTGTGGGTTTTCCGGGGGAGACAGAGGAAGAATTTCAGCAGACCCTGTCTTTCTGTGACAGGGTCGGTTTTGCCAGGCTGCACGTATTTCCATACAGCAAGCGAAAGAGCACACCCGCCGCAGAAATGCCGGGGCAGGTGAGCGATGCGGTAAAGCAGTATAGAGTCCGCCGTCTGATGGATCTTGGGGAGGCCATGATGATGGCATATCATGACTCCCAGCGTGGGCAGATGCGGGAGGTGCTGCTGGAGGAACGGCGGCCTGACGGCCGCTGGGAGGGTTATACGCCTGAGTATGTTCACACCATAGTGGAGGCCGACCCCAAGTGCAGCACGTCTCTTCGCTCCGGTCAAATGGTCCGGGTTTGCATGGGCGAGCCCACCGGGGAAGGAATGACAGGGTTGCTTGTGGAATGAGGATACCAGAAAAGTTGCAAGGGAGGCAGACTCATGGACGGTTGTTTGTTTTGCATGATTGCAAGCGGCGAGATTCCTTCCCGAAAGGTATACGAGGATGAGGATACCTACGCTTTTGAGGACATCAATCCCCAGGCGAAGCATCATGTGCTTGTGATTAGCAAAAAGCATATCCCCGATGTAGCCCATTGTGAGGATCTGTCCGATGGCCAGCTGGCGGCTTGTTTGCGAACCTGCGCCAAGGTTGCTGAGCAGGTGGGCATCCGGGAGAACGGGTACCGGGTGGTCACCAACTGCGGCCAGGATGCCTGTCAAAGTGTGAGCCATTTGCATTTCCATGTGTTGGGCGGCCAGCAGATGAGCGGGAAAATGGTCTGAACTCACCATTCTTTAAGATGAACAGCATATTGATGAAATTCATGGTTGACTCCAATTCACGAACGCGCTATAATACTTGCAGAATCGCTATGTTGCTGCACTTTGGTAGGAATGAGCACAACGCAAGGCGAGATGAGCGAGGGGAGGGATAACAGTGTCCGAGGTACGAATCCGCGAAAACGAATCCCTGGAAAGCGCTCTGAAGCGGTTTAAACGGCAATGTGCTCGTACAGGTGTTTTGGCAGAGGCTCGCAAGCGTGAGCATTATGAAAAGCCCAGTGTGAAACGCAAGAAGAAAGCTGAAGCGGCCCGCAAGCGCAAGTATTGATGATCCATCAGGCCCTCCCCTTGCCGGGGGAGGGCTTTGTACATATGTTAATCGATGGCCATTATTGTTCATATTGATTCATTCAATGCAATTATGATGTACTTTCCGTGTGAAATGATGGTTTGAGAGCAATTGCTTTCCATTTTTTTACACAGCAGGCAGAAAAAGAGACCATCAGGCAAGGTTTCATTGCGGTAAGCCATTGTTTTTTAATGTTAATCATCTTGCAATCATGAAATCGCTGTGTTATACTATGATTAGGTATTGCCCATTGTCACATCCAAACGATGGAAAGAGGAAATGCGTGCGATACGCTTTGTTGGTAAAGCCTCACGCCAACGCCCGCTATGCACAATCGCTACATAAGCTTGCCATTGCAGAATTACAATGTCTCCTTGCCGCATGGGCTGTTCCAGCGGAGCCAAGCTGGGAGGAGATAGCGGGAACATTGTTTTTAACCTTTGAATCAGAGGAGCTTTCCCCCCTCGCCTGGCAGACAGTCAGCGGTCATTCCGCAATTTGCTTCGCCGCAACGATGGAAGGGATTTTTCTAAGGCCGATGCCCCTTGCTGGAATGGGCTATTTGCCAAATGACTTGCCGGAGGTGTTGAAGTACAAGGGAAAGACCAATTCTGATTTTACCTCCATGATGCTCCATTGCGCACACGCAGCCTCCGATTTTGCCCGGGACCAACAGCCGCTCACAGTGCTGGACCCTTTGTGTGGGAGGGGAACCACGTTGTATTGCGTACTGAAGGAAGGGCATAATGGGATTGGTGTGGATTTGGATTCCAAAGCCATTGCCGATGCAGACGGATACTTTTCCAGGTATCTGCGATATCATCGCATCAAGCACACAAGGCAGGAGGCCAACGCCACTTTGTGCTCAGGGAAAAATGCTCCCGAAATCCGGTATGCATTTGCTCGCACACCGGAAAGCTATCGCCAGGGTGAACGCAGAACACTTCGGCTTTTTACGGGAGATACAAAGTACGCCGAACGTATGGCGGGTAAGGAATGTTGCCATCTGATCGTCGGAGACTTGCCCTATGGTGTGCAGCATGGTCCAAAGGATGGGAAAACGTTTTCCTCCCTGCGGGACCTGATGGAGAAAGCATTGCCGGCATACTACGCAGCGCTCAAGGCAGGCGGGACTATCGCTCTATCCTTTAATGCCTATACCCTGTCCAGGGACGACGTTGCAGAGATGATGAGCAGCGCAGGTTTTACTGTACTAACACATCCGCCTTACCATGATTTTTCTCATTGGGTTGAGCAGGCTGTCAATAGAGACTTTGTCGTCGCTCGCAAGGAAGGATCTTTAACGACCAATTGCTAGGTTTGCCTTCATGGTGTTTCCATCATTAGTACAGCAACA
>JAAYDR010000065.1 GCA_012729115.1 Clostridiales bacterium
AGATTCGCTTGAATGCCATGCTTAGCGCCGTACTGACTCAATTGCAATAGGGGAGTCCTTCCAATGAGATCTGTCAGGTTCCGGTAGACATTTGCCATGATCTCAACCTCCTTCATATAACATAGAAAACATATATGATTTACAAGAATGATTATAGACCCTTTCATTCCCAATGTCAAGAGTGCCAGTAAAATTTTTATTTAAACATATATGATTGGTATGTTATATTTGGCGCATGCAAAGCTTTGATTGACTTTTCATCTTCTTCACCATATAATATACTAAACATATATGTGTTAAGGGGGAATGGGAAGCATGAAGATATCATCCAAGGGAAGGTATGCACTGGCGTCTTTGATCTTCATGGCCCAAAGAGAGAACCTGAAAGAAAATGTGACGGTAGCTGCTCTCTCTCAGGGGCTTGGTATATCAAAGATCTATCTGGAGCAGGTATTCACCCTACTCAAGCGCAGCGGGTTGGTCACCTCCGTCAAGGGAGCTCAGGGCGGTTATTTGCTGTCCCGGCCATCCGAGGAGATTACCGCCTGTGAGATTCTTGCAGCCACGGAGACTGCTCTGTTTGAGGAAACGCAGGATACGGTGGGTTCTACCGCTCCTGGCATTGAGAAGGCTATGCAGGGGATGTTGTTTGTTCCCGCGGATCAGGCACTTGGGGAAAGCCTGGGGCAGGTTTCCCTGCGGGAATTGGCGGAGGAGGCCCAAAGGGAGGATACCGGTGAAGGATACATGTACTATGTGTAAGGCAGCAGCAGCATGGTATCGTGTTCCAGGCGGCAAATGATAATAGCGGGGTCAGGATACATCCCGGTCACTCATGACGATCTCGTAGACACGGTATCCTCCGGCGAGATGACGGCACTCAAAGCCGTTTTGAGAAAGGATGCGGCAGGCGATATAGCTGCGCAACCCGCTTTGACAGTAGACGTACAGGACTTTGGAGTGGTTCAACTCGGATAGCCGCTCCCGCAGGGAATCCAACGGGATGTGAACCGCGCCGGGTATGTGCCCCCGGTTGTATTCCCCGTCAGTTCGCACATCCAGCAGCAACCCTCCCCGGTCATGCCGCGCTGCTTCCACCTCATGCCAATGAAACTGGCGGACCTTGTGGTTAATGAGATTTTCGATCACGAAGCCCACCATATTCACCGGATCTTTGGCTGAGGAGAAGGGCGGTGCATAGCAAAGCTCCAGTTCTGTGAGATCATGGGCGGTCATGCCGGCGCGAATAGCCGTGGCCATCACGTCGCAGCGCTTGTCAACACCGCTGAAACCGACCAGTTGCGCACCCAAAATCCGGCCCGTCTTCTTTTCAAACAGAGTCTTGATGCTCATACCCTCTGCCCCTGGATAATAGGTGGCATGGGAGAAGGATGTGGTCAGCACCGCATCATAGTCGATAGCGGCAGCCTTTGCTGCGGTTTCGTTCAGGCCGGTGACTGCCACGGTCATGTCAAAGAACTTGAGAATGCTGGAACCCTGAGAGCCTTTGTAGCGGCTGTCCAGGCCGCAGATATGGTCTGCGGCGATACGCCCCTGCTTGTTGGCCGGGCCAGCCAGAGGGATAGAGGCAGGAGACTGACTCACCAAATGAATAACCTCCACCGCATCTCCCACAGCATAGATGTTGGGAACGGAGGTTCTCATGTGCTCATCCACCTGGATGGCATTACGCGGATTCAGGCGAAGACCTGCGTTTATGGCCAGCGCAGTGTCCGGGCGGACGCCCACAGACATGAGCACCATATCGGTCTCTATCACATGCCCGTTATTCAGTTCTACCTCCAGACCCTGTTTACTGGGATGGAAGGCTGCCACGCCCTGGCTGATCAGCAGATCGATGCCCTGGCTGCGTAGGTAGCGGTGTACTTCGCAGGCCATGTCGTAGTCCAGCGGCGCAATCACATGGTCGGCTAACTCCACCACCTTAACAGCAAGGCCTGCCTTGACCAGATTTTCCGCCATCTCCAGGCCGATGAAGCCCCCGCCTACCACCACAGCCTTCTTGGGCATGGCCTTTTTGATATGTTCATGAATCCGGTAAGTATCAGGGATGGTGCGCAGGGTGAACACCCGTGGATCGTCGATACCGGGCAGCGGCGGGCGCACAGGCTCAGCGCCGGGGGAGAGGATAAGCTTATCATAGGTCTCTTCATACTCGCTGCCATTGGCCAGGTCGCGCACCTTTACCACCCACCGGTCTGGATCGATGGATAGCGCTTCATGACGCACCCGCACATCCACCGCAAACCGGGCGTGAAAGCTATCGGGGGTCTGGAGGGTCAGTTCCTCCTTGTCGGTAATCTCCCCGCCAATATAGTAGGGAAGGCCGCAGTTGGCATAGGAAATATACGCTCCCCGTTCCAGTATGATGATTTCCGCTTTTTCGTTGAGCCTTCTTAGCCGCGCAGCAGCGGTTGCACCGCCTGCTACTCCGCCGATAATGACCGTTTTCATGAGTCTGCTGTCCTTTCCCTGGGGCCTTCCATTTGAAAAACCCTCCCGCCAATGTCCGGCGTTGTGGACCGGTTGGCGGAAGGGCGTACTTCATTGTTACAGCAGGTGGGCGCATTCTTTGTCAAAACTCATGTAGGCCGTATCCCCTGCAGCATAGATCTTCTTGTTGATGGGACAATTGTCAGCAATTTTTACCAGGGTTTCTCCCACGCGCACATGGTAGTTCTGGTAACTGCCCATGAAGCAGCTCAACTCCACCTTGCAGGGAAGCAGCCCTTCATCTCCCAGGCGGATTGCCTCCGGGCGCAACACGATCTTGCAGTCCTTTCCTGGTTCCATGGGCCGATCTGACTCCACCAGCGCTTCCCGTCCCTGGAGTAACACCCGGCATAGACGCCCCTGGGATGAGATTACCTGACCCTCCAGGAAGTTCGCCTCACCGATAAAGTCAGCTACAAACTCACTGCTTGGATGATAATAGATCTCCATGGGGGTGCCCATCTGGGCAATCACACCCTGGTTCATCAGGATGATTTGGTCGCTGATGGACATGGCCTCGCTTTGGTCATGGGTGACATAGATGGCCGTGATGCCCAGTTTCTGCTGAATGCGGCGGATCTCTGTACGCATACTCACCCGCAGCTTTGCATCCAGGTTTGAAAGGGGCTCATCAAAGAGCAGAACCCCCGGTTCCACTACCAGTGCCCGGGCCAATGCAACACGCTGCTGTTGTCCACCGGATAGCTGGTTGGTCATCCGGTTTTCCATCCCATCCATCTCAACCAGCTGTAAAATGTTTTGCACGCGCTGGTCCAACTCTTCCTTGGACACCTTGCGCAACCGGAGGCCGTAGGCCACGTTGTCATACACATTGTAATGGGGGAACAGCGCGTAGCTTTGGAATACCATGGCTGTGTCCCGTTTGTTGGGTGTCAGCTCGTTGATGGGTTCCTCCCCCAGGTAAATCTCCCCCTCATCAGGGCTTTCAAACCCTGCGATCATGCGGAGGGTGGTCGTCTTTCCACAGCCACTGGGACCCAACAAGGTTACAAAGCTCCCCGGCTGGATGTTTAAGCTTACATCCTGCACGGCGTAAAAGTCCATCTTGGTTTTTGGGTTCTGGTAAATCTTGGAGATATGCTCTAGGCGTACACCCTTGCTCACCTTATCCATGCTTCTGTCCTCCTTTGAGCTTCCGGCTGGTCCCAAAATACTTCAACAACAAATTCATCAGCGAAATGGAGGCATACACGATCAAAATGAGGATGGTGGCGTAGGCGCACGCTTCCCCGTACTTGCCCTTTTCCGCAAACTCGTTGATCTGGCTGGTAATCAGGAGATACTTGGGTGTAACCAGTAAGATGATGGCGCTGATGGCTGTAATGGAGCGCACGAACGTTGTGACCAGGCCGCTGAAAAAGCTGTCCTTGATCAGGGGCAATGTGACGCTGGTAAACACCCTGCCGCTGCCCGCGCCCAGGTCATATGCGCTCTCCTCGATGGACTTGTCGATCTGCCGGAGGGCTGATATACCGCTGCGAGTGCCCACCGGCAGGCTGCGGACAACAAACACGATGATCAGGATTGCCCCGGTCCCGTAGAGGCCCTTGAGCAAGCCGCTGCCAAACAGGCCTCCTGCAAATCCACGGATGTAGCCAACGCCCAACACCGTGCCAGGCACAGCCATGGCCAGCATGCTTACAAACTCAATCAGCGCTTTGGAGCGGAATTTCTTTTTCACCACCAGATAGCTGATGATCATGGACAGCAGCGCTGTGATGGGCGAGGCAATCAGCGAAAGCACAAAGGAATCCCGGAAAACTTTCAGCCCCCCGTATTTGAAGATGTACTCAAAGTGCACCCAGGATAGGGAGTAGTTTCTTCCCCAGAGCTTGAACAGCGCGCCAAAGGGAATACTGATATACATCAGCAGTACAAAGGCGCTCACAATGGAACAGAAGATCGTCAGCGGTCTTGTGACGCTTTTATCGGCGATCAGCATGCGTTCCCGGCTGGCCTTGCCTGTGAGGGTTGCCACGGTGCGGGCCTCCAGGTAGTATTTCTGGATCAGGAACAGCACCAAGGTCAGGCCAAGCAGCACCACGGCCATGCCCGCCGCACCCACCTTATCATAGGCCCCGGTTACCTGGAGGTAAATGGTAGTGGACAGTGTGTCATAGCTTCCGCCGATCAGCATGGGGTTGGCGAAGTCAGCCACGGACTCGATAAACGTAACCAAAAACGCGTTTCCCAGCCCGGGCAGCAGTAGCGGTAGCGTAACGGTCGTAAACACTTTCCAGCGGCTGGCGCCCATATCCCGGCTGGCTTCCTCCAGGGAAGGATCAATATTCTTCAAAAGGCCTTTAAGCATCAGGTAGCAGACGGGGAAGAAGGTAAGCGTCTGCACGATGGCAATGCCCGCAAGACCATAAACATCGCTGTCATAGATACCAAGCAATGTGCGGGTGACCAAACCGCTGCGCCCAAAGAGTAAAATCATGCTCAGGGATAGTACAAAGGGCGGCGAAACCACCGGCAGCAGGCTGACCACGTCAAAAAGCTTCTTCACCATGCGGGAGCGCACCTTCATGTATACGTCCACATAAGCGAACAGAAGGCCGATCAGAGTGCTGGCGAAGCCTGTGATCATCCCAAGAGTCAGGGTGTTGGTGAATGCGGTGCGAAAGCGCGCCATGTCCAGCACCCGCTTGAAGACATCCAGCGTAAATCCGGTATCCGCCGAATAAATACTGTCAATCAGCAGAGTGGCCAGGGGGTAGAGGATGAATAATGCCAAAAAAATGAGCAATACCACAATGGTGGAGACCAGGATGGGGTCGCTGAAGAACTTCTTGCGCTCCAGCCGGGCACTTTGCCTTTCGACCATCGGGAACCCCCCTCGTTACATCACGGATCGCACAAGCAATGGATAGCCATGGGGGATGACGTTTCCGCCATCCCCCATGGCATGCTTGCGCGTGTATGCGTTACTCGGTCTTGAAGCGGCTGTCCGCTTCCACGGCTGCCAGGAAATCCTCCACGTACTTGCTGGTGTTGGCCTTGGCATCCTCAAAATCATAGGCGATGGTGTTGTTCATGTCCAGACCGAATTGTGCCGCTTCCGCGGGCTGCTCGGCATTGTCAATCACCAGGAACTGGTAGCTCTCATTCTCCTTGGCGAGGTTGACGCAATCCGGGCTAAGAGCATATTCGATCCACAGTTTGGCGGCGTTGGGATGCTTGTTGCCCGCGAAGATGGCGGTAGCGCCTACTTCATAACTGGTGCCGCTGGAGGGGACTACCAAAGCGATGTTGTCGTAGCCGGCCAGAATCTGGGTGATACCATCGTGCAGGAATCCAATGCCAATCACGCATTCGCCGGGACCAACCATCTTGCTGGGGCCGGAGCCGCTCTTGGTGTACTGGGCGATGTTCTTGTCCAGTTCCTTGAAGTACTCCATCGCAGCATCATGGCCCTTCATCTGCACCATGGTGTTGATAACCAGTTTCGCAGTTCCGGCGGTATTGGGGTTGGACAGCCAGATCAACCCTTTGTATTCAGGCTTGATAAGATCATCCCAGTCAGTGGGTGCTTCAAGGCCCAGACGGGCCAGTTCCTCGGTGTTGACCATGAATCCCAGCAGGCCCTTGTAGATGCCGTACCAGTAACCTTCCGCATCCCGGTACAGGTCGCTGATGAGATGGGACGCGTTCTTGGCCTGATAGGCTTCCAACAGCCCCTTGCCGATGGACTCATTGTACGGATCGGTGGTGCCGCCGAACCACACATCGGCGCTGGGGTTGCCCTTTTCTTCCTCGATCTTCGCCGCAACCTCGCCGGTGGAGAGCCGCTGACGGTTGACCGTGATGCCGTAGAGCTTTTCAAATTGATCGCAGGCTGCATTCATGTAGGCTTCCTCGCAGGAAGCATAGACTGTCAACTCCCCTTCCGCCTGGGCGGCGGCGATCAACGCGGGATCAATGGCCTCTTCCGCGGCTGCGAAGCTCACCATGGAGAGAAGCATTAGGGTTGTCAAGAGAAGTGCTACCATTTTTTTCATACCAGATACTTCCTTTCCCAATTCAAGAGATGATCCTTTTGGGATGTACTCAAGTATATGAGTAATTATAGAGCAATTTGCATTCTTCGTCAATCAATCCGGGTGCGTATCCACCTTTTTCTAGCATCTTGTTGAGTGAGCCGTCAGGGCCGTCACCCAGCCGCTCCCTGCACTACGGCCTTGAAAAGCACCATGCCTTGACAGATACAACCTCCTGGTCCACCAGGCTGATGTTCTGTTCGGCTGAAAGCCTTTTGCCGGGAAAGACTTGTGCGATCACATTTGATCCGGTGACAAAGCGTACCACGGCAGCACATTCCTCAGGCAGGCGGTCGTATATTCTTCCCGCGCTGAAGCATCCCCGGGCCACGGTGTGGGTGCTGTTGGCAACATAACCGACCGTACCGATCCAGGGTATCGCCACAAGGATGGCGTCCTGATCGTGGGGATTTTCGGGTTCCTTCACCAGAGCGACCCACCGCCCGGTTTCGATGGGCGTCATGCCGTAATAGTGGGAGAGCCCGGTGATGGTGATGAACAGCTCCTCTTCAAACATAAGGCACAGCTCCTTTCGCTACCATCATAGCAAAGGGGCTGTCCCATGGTACGGACTGCATATCAGGGCAGATATTGTTTTTGATTGGTTTCCAAAAGCTCCTTCATGGCGGCGACGAGGCTGGTCGGGCCCAGAATGCGAGCCTTATCCCCAAACTGGAATATCCAGGCCAGAAATACAGGACTGTTGGAAACCTCCACCTGTATCTCCACCTTTCCATCCTTGGGAATGAGGCGTACATCCTTGCCAAAGCGGTCCATAACAACGTTGATCAGACAGGGGTCAAATGCCAGTGTGGCGTGAACCATCTCGCCACCGAACATACCAAAGACCTTTTTTGCGTGTTCCGCCACGTTGAAACGCTTCTGATCGATGGGATCCCCTGCCTCTGTGCAGAAGGAAACGTCGCTCATCCGGTCCACCCGGTAATGAACCAAGGACTGGTGTTTGGCGCTATAGCACACAAGATAATAGTTGTCGTCAGCCCAACACAATGCCAGGGGTGTCTGGTAGTAATAATCCCCCTCCTTGCGATAGACCCGTTTTTTGGCAGCATTATAGTCGAAATAACGGAAGCGAATTTTGCGCTTTTCGTGAATTGCGGTGTGGATGGCGTCCACGCTGTAATAGACGGTCTCGTTGATGGTTTTGGGACGCTCGGCCATGTAGACCTGGCGGTTGAGCTGCTTGGCCTGAGCGTTGCTTAACAAGGAGGAAAGCTTGCCAATCAGTTCCTCGCTTTTCTTGTGGGTGATAAGCCGGGAGCTTTGCACCGCATCCACCAGGAGTTTTAGCTCCGGCAGTTCGAAGAGCCGCTGGCCCACATAGTAGCCATAGGTCTTCTCCTGCGGCCCTACGATGTCCAGGCCATACTGACGGAGGAGTTCAAGGTCCGAATAGATGGATTTCCGTTCCGCATGAATCCCGTATTCTTCCAAAGACGACAGGAGTTGCCGGATGGTGAGAGGGTTGCTTTCATCGGTACGGTCCAGTAGGATTTTCATCAGATAAAGAAGCTTCATGCGCTGGCTGGAGGAAGAAGGCATCTGATCACCGCCTAGCAGATTGTATACGATAGAATGGGGTCAGGCCGCCGAAAACACGAGGCCTATCGATTTGTCATAGTGTAGCATACTCTGCCCCGGAAGGAAAGGGGGTAGCATTACACCTTGCTGGGGCCGTGTGGCCATGCTATACTGTTTCCAGATAATGCAAGTTTTGTTTGTCACAACGGAGGGACAAGGATGGATATGGAAAGCCGGTATCATTCCCAAAGTACCTTCCTCATGGAAGGTGCCTTGGGGGAGCGATTGAAGCACGAATATGGACTGTATCCGGACGGGGATGTGATGCTGGCCAGCCATGTGTATGACGACCGGGGGAGAGAAGCGCTGCGGGCGCTATGGAACGAATACATTGAGATAGCAAGAGACCATGGCCGTCCTTTCCTTGCCACCACGCCCACCCGGCGGGCAAATCAGGAAAGAATTGAGAGATCGAAATATTCCCCTGCCATTATTGCGGATAATGTGGCTTTGCTAAAAAGCATCCGCGACCAGGCTCGTCATGAGATGTACGTGGGGGCACTGGTGGGATGCAGAGGGAATGCCTATGACGCAAAGGACGTTATGGACGAGACCGAGGCGCAACGCTTTCACGGATGGGAAATTGGCTTGTTCGCCAAGTCCGGCGTGGATTTTTTTTATGCAGGGATCATGCCGGCATTGCCGGAGGCGGCGGGGATGGCCAAGGCACTGTCGGAGATTCAGATACCCTATATCATCAGCCTGATGATCCGTGGGGACGGGCGCCTGCTGGACGGCACTTCTCTTCATGATGCCATTGCGTATATAGATGAGTTTGTGTCCTATCCGCCTCTATGCTACATGACAAACTGCGTTCATCCCGATGTTGTCCTGCGCGCACTTTCGCAGCCGTGGAACAGGACCAAGCCTGTACGGGTACGTTTCAGGGGGATACAGGCAAATGCCTCTGCCCTTGCGCCGGAGGAACTGGACGGATCCAAGGATGTTCAATCCTCCTCACCGGGGGATTTGGCTGAAGGCATTTGCCGCCTGGGAGAGAGGATGGATTTAACGATTGTGGGCGGGTGCTGCGGAACGGACGGCAGACATCTGCGAGCGATTGCGGAAGCATTGTGGCCGCGCTAAGAATGTTTGCTTACCAAACTTTGTATATCAGGAGGGGTTGGATGAAGGAAGAATGCGTGGTCAAGATTGTGGAGGAGAACAAAGACGATTTCATGGAGTTGTTGCTGCTGGCGGATGAACAGGAGGACATGGTCCGTCGCTACCTGGATAGGGGAACCCTCTTTGCCCTCTATGACGGAGAACTGGTGAGCATCTGCGTTGTCACGGAGGAGGGCGAAGGGGAGTACGAGATTCAGAACCTGGCTACCCGGGAGGAATACCAGCGGAAGGGGTATGGAAGAGCACTGATTCACCATGTCTTGGAACATTACAAAGGCCCGGGCCGGATCATGTGGGTGGGAACGGGGGACAGTCCCATGACGGTGCCCTTTTATGAAAGCTGTGGGTTCGTGTACTCCCATCGGCTGGCGAACTATATCGTTGAGCATTACGACCATCCCATTTTCGAAAATGGGGTGCAGCTTACGGATAAGGTGTATTTCAAGAAGGCGCTTTCCTAAACCTTTTATTTTACTGGTTTGGTTCGGCGTATCGGAATGGGTTTATTTGATACGCGGCGCCATCATGGCGGTGATGCCTACATGTAACGCTTATCTGCCGGGCATTCCTGGCGAAGGCAATCCCGCAGCAATTCAAGGCCCCGTTGGTAATCATCAGCCCCTTCGCCTTCCTGAGGGGGCAGGGCTTCCAGCACCTCGTACACAAAGGTGGAAGCTCCCAGGGCCTTCCAGTCCTCTTGGAGGCAGTAATGGATGGGGACATTGGTGGAGACGGAGAACTCAAACCGGTTTTTCATGCCCTCCAGATCCTGGGTACACTCGATCCAGCGTTTGTCATTCACAGTGGAACGTATGGTAAATACACCTCCGTTTTTCGGCTTTTGCTTGTATGCGTTGATAAGCTCCTTTTTGCGTGAAGAATCCATAGTGAGCCTCCTCTATGATGAAAGAATGAAAAAGCTGCCTGTCATGTTTTCATGCCAGGCAGCCTGATGATTTAACCAGAGCAGCTTACTTCTTGGGGTCTTCCAGAACGCTGGCCACAACGCCGGAACCCACGGTGCGACCGCCTTCACGGATAGCGAAGCGGAGGCCCTGCTCGATGGCGATGGGGGTGATGAGGGTGATCTCCATGTCGATGTTGTCACCGGGCATCACCATTTCCACACCCTCGGGCAGCTTGATATTGCCGGTCACGTCGGTGGTGCGGAAGTAGAACTGGGGACGGTAGCCGTTGAAGAAGGGGGTGTGACGGCCGCCTTCCTCCTTGGTCAAAACGTACACCTGACCCATGAAATGCACATGGGGATGGATGGAGCCGGGCTTGGCCAGCACCTGGCCGCGCTCGATCTCGTTGCGCTGCACACCGCGCAGCAGCAGACCTACGTTGTCGCCGGCCTCTGCCTGGTCCAGGAGCTTGCGGAACATTTCTACGCCCGTGACGACCACGCTGCGGGATTTTTCCATCAGGCCCACGATTTCAACAGTGTCGCTCACCTTCACGGTGCCACGCTCCACGCGGCCCGTGGCCACGGTGCCGCGGCCGGTGATGGAGAACACGTCCTCCACGGGCATGAGGAAGGGCAGGTCAACAGCACGCTGGGGAGAGGGAATGTAGCTGTCCACGGCATCCATCAGGGCAAAGATGCATGCGGTTTCCGGGGCGTTCTTCACGTCGCCGCCGCCCTGCACGTACTCCAGAGCTTTGAGGGCGCTGCCCTTGATGATGGGAATTTCGTCGCCGGGGAACTCATAGGTGCTCAGCAGCTCACGGATTTCCATCTCCACCAGCTCCAGCAGTTCCTCGTCGTCCATCATATCGGTCTTGTTCAGGAATACCACGATATAGGGCACGCCTACCTGGCGGGCCAGCAGGATGTGCTCCCGGGTCTGGGGCATGGGGCCGTCGGGGGCGGATACCACCAGGATCGCGCCGTCCATCTGCGCGGCACCGGTGATCATGTTCTTAACATAGTCGGCGTGACCGGGGCAGTCCACATGGGCATAGTGCCGTGCTTCGGTCTGGTATTCCACGTGGGCGGTGTTGATTGTGATGCCGCGGGCCTTCTCTTCGGGGGCCTTGTCAATATCCTCATACCGCATCGCAGTGGCTTCGCCCAGTTGGGCCAGCGTCATGGTGATGGCGGCGGTCAGGGTCGTCTTGCCGTGGTCCACGTGTCCGATGGTGCCGACGTTTACGTGCGGCTTGTTCCGCTCAAATTTTGCCTTGGCCATGG
>JAAYDR010000066.1 GCA_012729115.1 Clostridiales bacterium
GTCCCTGAGTTCTCGTCGCCGTCGGTAGCCTTTTTATGCATTTTTGTCGATGTTCCATCAAGGCTGGCGTCTTTTACTGATTACTCAATCTTTACCCGTTTGACCATTGACTTGGCTTAGCAGGTTTGCTTTGGAATACATCGCTCACCAGGGCCCTGGCCGCCTCCGTGGCGTAGCCCTTTCCCTGATACCGCTCCCCAAACACAAAGCCCAGCTCCCAGGTGTCAAACTCCCCTTTGGCCAGGTACACATTCCCAATCAGCTTGCCGCAGTCCTTGAGGCATACAGCCCAGAAGCTTGGATCCCCGGCCCGCCTGGCCGCCTCCTGCCTGCATTCCTCCTGGGTAAACACCCCGTAGGGCTCAAACTTCACCACATTCTCCTGGGACAAGTATTCATGCAGATCCTGCCAGTCCTCCGGAGAAAATCTTCTGATGCTCAAACGTTCCGTCTCCATGCGGCAGCATCACCTCCTCTCTTATACCATTTTTTCCATACTGTACGATACGGCCCGCAAAAATCCAACCGTCCAGGCGCAGCCCACGCCAATCCCACCGCCATGCAGCAGGCTAGATGCCGCGTCACCTCCAGCTCTGATACAGCCTGGCAATCACCTGCTCAATGGGCGCTTTCTTGATCTCCACATCCCGAACCCCCTGGGCCCGGGACAGCTGCCGCATCAGCTCCTGGATGGGCGTTTTGGCCAGGTCAATTTCAAACTCATACACGCCTTTTTCCGAGGAAACAGGGCCTCCATTGCCCAGGTCCGGCACAAAGCCGTTATCCGTGGCCACGGTCAGCCGGGTCAGGTTGCCGGTCATGGTGCGCAGGCCGTCAAAGCTGCCGTCGTAGGCGATTTTACCGCCGGAGATCATGAGGATGCGCTGGGCCATCTCCTCCAGGTCATCCATGTCATGGCTGGTGACGATGAGGGTGACCCCGTTCTCCCGGTTGATTTTCTTGAGAAAGGAGATCATCTGGCGCTTGGCCACCACATCCAGGCCCAAAGTGGGCTCATCCAGGAGGATCAGCTCCGGGGAGTGAAGCAGCAGCATGCCCAGATCGGCCCGCATCCGCTGCCCCAGGCTCAGCTCCCGGGAGAAGGTTTTCAGCAGCCCGCCCAAATCCAGCAGCTCCGTTACCATTTCCAGGTTTTGGTGATAGACAGCCTCGGGGATGTCCCAGACCACCTTTTTCCATTCATAGCTTTGGATGACGGGGTGATCCCACCACAGCTCGGTGCGGTTGCCAAACAGCACCCCCAGCCGGCTCATCAGCTCCCGGCGCTGCCTCTGGGGGCAGAGGCCCAGCACGGCAATATCGCCAGAGTCGGGGAGCAGCATGCCTGAGAGCAGCTTCATGGTGGTGCTTTTGCCAGCGCCGTTGGGCCCGGCATAGGCCACAAACTCGCCCTTTTCCACCTGGAAGCTTACGTCCAGGAGGGCGGTGATTTCCTTCTTTTCAGGCTTTAAAAGATTTTTCAGCATTCCCTTGCCGGTGTTGTCTCTCTGCCATTGGACAAAGCGCTTGGTGACGCCCTGCAGATTAACGGCGGAAGCCATAGGGGACATAACGGTTGGAGCCTTTCCTGACATAGTAATTCAGTCCTTTTCTGAAAAAATAGCTGGTAATGAGGGTGAGGATCAGGGCAAAGAGCATGGGATAGGCAGCGCTCCAGCCCAGGGGCGGCTTGCCCAGCAAACTCAGGGCAGGGAACCAGGCCATGAGGCCCTCCGGCAGAATGGTAAGCAGCGGAACCTGAAGGGCAGCGGGCATCCCCGACAGGGGGAAGGTGCTCAGCAGCCAGGTGCCTTCAATGACTGTGCTACTGATTTCCTCCGCGGCCACCGGGGCATAGAAGGCCAGGGTGGATGCCAGGTAGGACCGGGCCACGATGATCACCATGGTGGTAAGCAGATGGCCACTCAGGGCCAGAATCCAGCCCACAGAGAGGGTCAGGCCCAGCCTCTGGATGGCAATGATTAGCAGGATCAGCCCCACCAGCAAATTGCCGCCCCCGGTGAAGGGGCAAAAGCCGTAGGTAATCAGCTGGGTTTTCAGGGACAGGGGCTGGATGAAGAAATGCTCCAGCTGACCCCGCCCGATAATGCGGGAGATGTGGATGTTGTTGGATGCGCCAAACACGATAAACAGGCCGGTGATGAGGGTGGAATAGGCCATCATGAACAGCACCTCGTCCGCGCTCATCCCCCCGATGCCGCCAAAGCGCACGGAGATCAGCAGCACGCCGGAGACCACGGACAAATTTCCAATCATGTCGGCGGTGATGCCCGCCAGGGCGTACATGGTATCCCGCATCAGCCAGGCCAGATCCATCTTGGCCGAGATGCCAAAGAGCCGCATAATGCGGCGAAGGGTTGTTTTAGCCGCCATAGCTTACCATTCCTTCCTGAGAGCGCTTAAAAACAAGCAGGGCAAAAGGCCACAGAATCAGGTTCCAGAGGATTTGCAGCAGGAGGGTTTCCCCCGCGTCCGCCGCCCCCACAAACAGGGACAGGGGCGCACCCCCCAGGGATGCGAAGGGCTGGTACCGCAGAGCCTCGGCGATGCCAAAGGGCAGCAGGCGGATGGGAATCACTGTGCCGGAGAGGAGGGACACGATGGCCACCCGAATCCGGCCGATGAGCCAGCTCATGTTTCTAAGTTTGATGGACAGGCACGCAAACAGCACGTCCACCGCAAAGCCCAGGGAGACGCACAGGGCCAGGCTGATGCCAAAGTACGGGGTGGCCGGGGTGAGGCGCACACCCAGCAGCGGCGCCATCAGCGCCATGGGCAGGGAAAACAGCAGCAGCATGGGCAGCCAGCCGCCCACCGTCAGGGCGGTGAGCTGGCCCAGCACCGACAGGGGCCTGCCGTAGAGCTTGAGCAGCACACCCTCCGAAAGCCAGCCTGAAGCGGGGGTCTTGACAGCCAGCAGATCGGAGAGCAAGGCGCTCAGCACGGTGTAGGAGAGCATCTGCTGCAGGCTCATCCCAACCTGGACTCCGGAGGTCATCACCACCCGCCAGAGAAAAATCAGGGGAATCAGGGTAAAGAACTTGATGAGCACATCCGGAAAAAGATAAATAATCCCGCCGTTGGTCTTTTCCAGCGCGGCCAAATGGGCGGTTTTCAGGTATTTCCACATGGGGGTTCACTCCTAACGTGTGTCCTTGGGTACAAAAACGCCCGGGCATCCGTCTGGATCCCCGGGCGACACACACAGGAGCGGGCCTTACTCAGGCGCGGCTATGGCGAGGCAAGAGGCATTCCATCGGCTGCAAATGGGCAGAGTAATCCTGTAAATGCGCAAAATCGGAGCAATCTACAGGCAAAAGGGCAGACTTCGCCCTTGTGTTGTTTTGATCAAACGCGTAGCCCTGCACGCACTCACAGCATACAAAAACGCGGTTTTGGCTTTCAAATGCCCACATGTTCATGCCTCTCACCACCTTTCTTCACAAGATCAGGGGTTTCTCTCATTGGGAATAAATTCACAATCCTGGTGGATTGTACCACCCTCCGCAACCGATGTCAACAGGAAAGTGCAAAGCCATGAACGGCCATTTCTTCGGCCATTTCTTCGGGCCGTCCCGGGGATGCCCGGGAAAGTTGTTTAGACATAGCTGAATGTGTGGTATACTGGGTTTAGAGAATCCATCTTTTCGATAAAAAGGAGGCCTGTCCATGCCCGGTTTTTTGATCAAGGATACCACCCGGGAGGAGAGGGAGGAGATCATCCGCAAATCGCTGGACTGCGGCGGCGGTGGATGCGAGAACTGCTCCTCCTGCGGCCTGGGCGGCGGCGACCCCTATTCAATGTATCAACCCTATATCGACGGTGAAAAGGAAATCTCCGAAATCAACGCGGAGTACAGGGCAAGATACATCAACGGCTGAACAAAAACGGGTTTCCGGGAAATGCAAAAGCTTTTGAAAAGGAGCGTTCCACATGGATTGGGTGACTCTCTACCCGCCGGACAGGCAGCCGACCCCGGGAGACATCGCCGGGTTTATCGCAAGCCCTCTTTGGGAGGAGCTAAACCGCTTTCTTACAGAGAATTACCAGGTCAGTCCCAGCTACAGCTACAGCGTCTGTGCCGGGCAGCCCGGCTGGAATGTGAAATACCAGAAGGCCGGACGCTCCCTGTGCACCCTCTATCCCATGCCGGGCTTTTTCATCGCCTTGGTGGTGATCGGCACAAGGGAGGAGGCGGAGGCCGCATTGATTGAGCCCCTCCTGGATGAGTACACAAAAAAGCTGATGGAAAGCTCCGCATCCGTGGCAGGCGCGCGCTGGCTGATGATCCATGTGACCACCCAAAGCATCCTGGAGGATGTGAAGCGCCTGGTCCAACTGCGCAGGAAAATCAAGACAAGCAACCCGCCGCGATGCTAAGCGGTTTGAGGCCATAAGGAGCATCTTTTATGAAGCCCTCCAAAAAGCAGTCTCCATCTCCTGCGGCTGATTCCATCCCTTCTGAGCCCGGAGAGTTGGACGCCCAGGGAAGAAGAGATCGTACAGAGGCATTTTACCAGACTCCAGGACCTGCTCCATGAGGGAAAGCTCCTTCTGGCCGGCAAAACCGCAGGCATCGATTTAACGACCTTCGGCATCGTGATTCTGGAAGTGGACTCCCAGGATGAAGCCCGTGCACTGATGGAAAGTGATCTGTCAGTGACTGACGGCATCATGACCGCAGAGTTGTATCCCTACCAGGTAGCGCTGATGAAGGGCGGAAAAGGAGAGAGAATATGAACACACATCGCATTTATTCTTACAGCATCGCCCGCGTTTACCCCCTCTACATTGAAAAAGCAGAGAAAAAGGGACGCACCAGGGCAGAGGTGGATGAAATCATCCGCTGGCTGACAGGGTATACCCAGGAAGCGCTGGAAGCGCAGATTGAAAAGGATATAAACATGGAAACCTTCTTTGCGGAAGCACCCCTGCCAAACCCATCCCGTTCCCTCATCAAAGGTGTGGTGTGCGGTGTGCGTGTGGAGGACATCCAGGAGCCGACGATGCGGGAAATCCGGTATCTGGATAAGCTTATCGACGAGCTTGCCAGGGGAAAGGCCATGGAAAAGATTCTGCGAAAATAAACACACGCAGGGGAGCGACCACAGGGCATTCATCCCCGTCACCTCCCAGCAGGTCAGGACCGCTCTTTGGGCCGTTCCTTTGCCTTGGCATGGCGCGGTGCGTCCGGTGTAACCACGCGAATCCCCCGCTGCTCCAGCATTTCGCGCTTCTCCGGTTCAATGCGGTCGGTAATCAGCACATGGATGCTGCTTAAATCGCACAGTTGCACAAACACATGCCGGTCAAACTTGCTGTGATCCGCCACAGCGATTACTTCCCGCGCGGCTTTGATCATCGCCTGCTTGATCGCAATTTCCTCCATGGTTCGGTTGGAAATGCCCCAGGTGAAATCAAACGCATCGCAGCCCAGGAACAGACGGTTGACCTTGATCCGGCTGAAATAATGAACGGCATCCGCTCCGGCAAGGGTATACACGGATGGGATCAACTGACCGCCCGTAACCAGCAGGGTAACATTTTCATTATCCGCCAGAGCCATGCCCACCTTCAGATCGTTGGTGATCACGGTGACATGGTTGCTGTGGATCCGCTTGGCCACTTCCAATGTGGTAGAGCCTGCATCCAGAATGATCACATCATCGTCACGGATCATCTCCGCGGCCAAAGCAGCGATCTCCTGCTTGCTTTCCACGTTTTGCTGGGACTTGCGCACCGCGGGGATTTCATGACTCATCAAGCTCTGCAGCGACAGCGCGCCGCCATGGCTTTTCACGATCAATCCACGCCGCGCCAGGTCATTGACATCGGAACGAATGGTTACAGCAGACATCTGAAAGATCTCGCTTAGCTCCCTGGTGCTCACCTTTTGCTTTTCATTGATGTAGGATAGGATTTTTTCCTGGCGTTCAATACGAAACATTGTTAACTCCTCAATGAGCACATTGCTAAGCTGGAGATCCTTCCCGCAGGGGCTTTGGCGGCCGTATCCTGTTAAGGATTCACCACGTTAACAGGCTTGCCTTTCAGGAACTGCGCCAGGTTGTCCACGGCAATATCCATCAAGCGTTGACGGCTTTCCCTGGCAGCCCAGGAAATATGGGGGGTAATCAGGCAGTTCCTGGCCCGCAGCAGAGGATTGTCCTCCCTGATGGGCTCGCTGGACACCACGTCCAGCCCCGCCGCGAATACCTTGCCGCTGTTCAGCGCTTCCGCCAGGTCCTGCTCCACAATCAACGGCCCGCGGCTGTTGTTGAGGAGGATAACGCCATCCTTCATTTTAGCAATGCTTTCGCTGTTGATCATTCCGGTGTTTTCAGGGAAGAGCGGGCAATGGAGGGAAATGACGTCCGATGCCGCGTACAGTTCATCCAGAGATACATAACGGGCAATGGCGCGTCCGCTTTCATTGGGGGCCTGGTCATAAGCGATTACTTCCATCCCCATTGCCTTGGCGATCCGTCCGGTCACCTGGCCGATCCGTCCAAAACCGATGATACCCATGGTCTTGCCGGCAAGCTCAATAAGCGGGTAATCCCAAAAGCAGAAATCCTCACTGCGTGTCCAACGGCCCTGCGCTACGGCATCCGCATGCCTTTGCACATGGTGGCAGATTTCCAGCAGCAACGCAATGGCAAACTGCCCGACCACATCCGTGCCGTAACTTGGCACATTCGTGACAGGGATCCCTTTTTCCTTTGCAGCGGCAACATCCACCACATTATAGCCGGTCGCCAGCACACCAATATAGCGGATGGAGGGACATGCGTCCAGTGTGGCGCGGGTAATGGGGGTTTTGTTGGTGAACACGATCTCATGGTCCCCGATGCGGGAAACAATCTGATCGGCAGGTGTACGATCATAAACGGTCAACTGGCCCAGGGCTTCCAGGCCGATCCAACTCAGGTCGCCCGGATTTTCAGTCTTCCCATCCAAAATGACGATTTTAGCCATCGCGTTTCTTCCTCCTTCAGTCTTCCAGCAAAGCCCATGCACGGTTGAGCGTGCGTTTGGCGCCTGCCACAACGGCATCCGGATCCTCATTCTTCCAGGGCTTCACTTCAAAGGAGAGTACATAGGGGTTCTCCTTGCAGAAAAAGCCCTCCGCCTTGAGCACCCGCAGGAAATCCAGCACTTGCGGCACATCGTTGGATCCGTTGGGGAAGCCGAAGCGCTGGTGTTCATCGCCATAACCCTCAGCCGCCGCGTCCTGGCATACGGTGTTGCCAATATGGAAATGGGTGATGTAGGGCCGCAGGGTACGCACCACAAACTCGCTGCTCTCATAGGTCATGGGGATATGGCTCAGGTCCACCAGCAGGCCGAAGTTGCTGTGCTTTTTGCGGATGTCTGCAGCAAACTGCGCCGCATAGGGTGCAGGGCCAATCAGTGATTTCTTGGCGATGTCGTAGTCAAACACCTCCAGTTCCACCATCATCCCCTTCGCGGCGGCATAGGTGCACAACGCGTCTGTGGTTTTCAGCAGTTGTGCGTAAGCTTGTTCCTTCGTATCCTCCGCCCATTTGCCTGCCAAAAAAGCGATGCCCTTGGCACCCAATTGTTCAGCTTCATCGATGGCTTCCATCAAGGTGGCTTGGGCGGCAGCCCGGCCCGCCTCGTCCACATCGCAGCTATTCAGGCCCGTGGTCAGCAACCTGGGCTGCGCACCATAGCAAACCGTGATGTGGGACGCTTTCAGCAGCTCCGCTGCGGCGGCGCGACGCTCATCGTCCTTCACCCAAGTCAATTCAATTGCGTCAAAATAGTCGTCGTCGACTGTCTTTTTAAGATGGCTCAGCAGATTTTCATCCATACCGCGGATGGTGGAGGGATAGGCCATAAAGGAAACAATGCCAACCTTGAAATACTTGTGGATGGACTCCTTCATCTTTGGATGCACCTCCTGGTAATTCAATAAATTATACAAAGTATGACAATTTGCGTCAAGCACGGCCCTTGCAGGCACGGGCTTAAAGCCTGTTGTGGATTGGGAGCTCGGGCACAACCTCTGCTCCTGAGTGGATCAGCAGAACGTCGGCGTGGCCGCCATACCGTTCATTGAGCTCCGCCAGCGTCTGTCCCAGATCCCTTGTGCGCCGGATGCGGGCAGACTCCAGCAGCGCATCCTCCACGCCATCCGAGTAAACATACATATCAAAACGCTGGCGCATACGGGAAATCAGCGCGCCCACCGCCACAGCCAGCGGGTCCATGCCCGGCGCAGCGGAGGGACCCCTGGCTATCAGCGCGTCCAGCAGGGAGGAAGCATCGTCCCGTCCAACCATCACAGGGTACTCGGGATGGGGCCCAACACCCTCATAAAAGGGAGAAACCAGGATTGCAGACCCGCCGTCCCGCACCACCACATCGGCTGCGTTAAACCCCTTGGTACCCTGCCAGAAATCACAGTCCGAGGGGTAGGAATCCACCAGCACGATATCTGCCGCATAAGGCGCAGGTACGCTGAATACATCCCTTGCATATTCCACACCCTGGCGGTGAGCCAGTACATGATGCCCGGCTACGGCGCGGTACAGCGCCTGTTCCCCTGTGAGTACCGTATTGATAATGTAATGGAGACCGATTTTTTCAGTCCAGGTTTCCACATCCCTGCGGACGCTGTTGTTTACATTGCCAAAAATGCGCTCATCGCGGGGCATCATAGCGCGCATGTGAAACTTGCTGACGGTTTCTTCACTGGTGACGCCCGGGAAGAGGATTTTGCTGCCTCCAGACCAGCCCAGGGTGTTGTGAGGGACAATGTTGCCGATCCCGATTCGAACATCACTGTCCATCACACGCCGATAGACTTCGATTACAGCGCCATCCTCCGTATGGCCCAGATCCAGAAGTTCGGAAGGGTCGGCAAAGCTGGATTGATACACGGCAAAGTCTCCGGCAATCTCCGCGCCAAGCTTGTGCTCCACCTCCTGATGCGTCATGCGTCTATGGCTTCCCAGTGCCAGCACAAAATAGATGGCTTCCTTTTGGACACCCAATGTTGTGAGACGGTGAAGCAACAGGGGCACAATGGTTGAAACCGGCGTGGGACGGGAAATGTCATCACAGATGATGCAAACCCGCTTGCCCGGTGAAGCGAGCGAGGCCAGCGAAGCGCCAATCTCCTGATCCAGGGCACGCCGAATTTCAGCCTGGGCATCCGGGGCTGCACTCACCGGCTTTGGGTGAATCGCCGCAAAACGGCAACCCTGAGGGATCTGAAATGACAACTCCTGATGTCCATACCTGATGCGATGCTCCATCGTTGTGCTCCCTTTCTTTACAAAAACGGATAACGTGCATTTACTTATTCTTACTTTGATTATAGCATAGTTTATTTTCGCTGTCGATATAATTATAAAATTTGATGATTACAAAAGAAAAAACAGCCAAAAAATACCGATTTCACGCCCCATTTCCCATCCATCCACATAAACACAGGTCTCCAAAACATAGAATATCCTATTGACAGCATGCTTTTCCCTGAATATAATGACGGTAGATACAGGCGAGCGCAACAAGAGAAATACAGCAGTAATCGAAACAAAACGAAACGAATGGGCAAGAGAAAGAAGGACTTGCAAATCGATGGTGAGAGGGTGCTGATTTGAACAGGATCATACTTTCGGTGGAAGGCCTGGGAAAGACTTTTATCACAAAAAAGAAGAAAATTACAGCTTTTCATGACATCAACCTCCACGCCGGTGAGCGTGAGATCATAGGCATCATGGGGCCCAGCGGGTGCGGTAAGTCCACGCTGGCCAAGATCATCGCAGGAATTGAAACTCCCACGCTGGGCAGCTTGCAGCTGTTTGGGATGGACTGCAGCCAGGGCGTTTCCAAAGAAATGAAACGCCGCATCGGTTATATCTTTCAGGAAGGGAATCTGCTGCCCTGGCGCACGGTAGAAACGAACCTTCGATTTCCTCTGGAGATTTTCGGCCTGGACAAACAAGAGGAATACGACCAGCGTGTGGTGGAAGCGCTCAAGATTGTCGGCCTTTATGATTTTCGCACCTGTCTGCCCCAGGAGCTTTCCGGCGGCATGATGCACCGGGTGGCCATTGCCCGTGCCCTGGTGCTCAATCCCGACTTGTTGGTCATGGATCAGCCCTTTGGCGCACTGGACGCCATTACACGAAAGAAACTCAGTTCCGACTTTCTGCGCATCTTCGAACAAACACAAAAAACAATTATCATTATTACCAACAGCATCGACGAAGCTTTGCTGTTTTCCAATCGCATCTATATATTTTCAGATGCGCCGGGCACGATTCAGGAGGTTGTGGACGTGGATGTTCCCTATTCTCTTCGCCACCAGGAGATCACAACCAACGAACGGTTTACCGCGCTTCGCGCTCGTATGATCGAAATCATCAAAAAACAGTATGCCAACAACGCCGTGCTGGAAGGGGAGGCGTAAGAGATGCAGTGCAATCCGTGCAAAAGAAAGCGCTCCAACCTTTGGGAAGTGATGTGGCCGCCGCTTTTAACGCTGGTCGTGGTTCTTGCCGGATGGGAGATCATCGTGCAAGCCTTCCATGTTCCCCTGGTTGTGATTCCCGCGCCTTCGGTGATCTTCCGGGAAACGTTCACCTACTTTGCAAGCGAGCTGCTGGAGGACTGGCTTACCACGGTAAAAATCGTCGCCATAGGATATTTGTCCGGTGTACCCACCGGCATAGTCATCGCGTCGATTCTTTCCCAATCCAAGCTCCTCACCAAAGCCTTCACTCCCTTGGTGATTCTGCTTGTCACATTGCCGATGATGGTCGTGCTTCCTGTGTACATGGTGTGGGTTGGGTACGATGTGAACTACCGCGCAATACTCTCCTTCATCCAGGTCGCCGCCATCCTGACGCTCAACACCCTTTCCGGCTTTAAGAACGTGGACCAAAGCAAGCTGGACCTGGCCAAGAGCTACGGCGCGTCCCGCTGGCAAACCTTTACCAAAATCATCTTTCCCAACGCGCTGCCGGAAGTGTTCCAGGGCCTGCGCCTGGGATGTACGTTCTCCATCCTCAATGTCATCGGCATTGAGTTCATCGCCGGCAAAATCGGCATGGGTTTCAGTGTACAGTATTTCAGCGGCCTGCTGAAAACGCCGATCGTATGGGGATGCATTCTGATTGTGGGAATCACAGGCCGGTTGATGTTCATGATTGTTCAGATGCTGGAAAAACGCATCGTCACTTGGAAACGGTAGGAGGTGTTTGGCATTGCAGGAAATCAATCAACCAAAAATTCGTTTCCAGGGTGTTGACAAGGTTTTTGTTACAAGAAGGCAGACCATCCAGGCTCTCAAGGACATCTCCTTTACCGTGCCCGCCAGGCAGATCGTTTCCATCGTTGGCCCCAGCGGCTGCGGAAAATCCACCATCATCCGGCTTTTGGATGACATCATCAAACCCTCCGCCGGGGATATCTACGTGGATGATTACCGCTATGAGCAGGAGGTGCCCAAGGAGATCATCCGCAAAATGGGCTTCATCTTCCAGCGCCCCAACCTGCTGCCCTGGCTGACCGTACGGGAGAATGTGGCTTTTCCGCAGCGGGTGCTGGGCCTTAAGGGGCCAAAATGGGAACAGATCGTGGATGAACTCATGGAGATGGGACGGCTGACCCAATACGCGGACGCAAAACCGTCCTCGTTATCCGGCGGGATGTTGCAGCGTGCAGGCGTGCTGCGGGGCATGAGTACCAGGCCGGAGATTCTCCTGATGGATGAGCCATTCGGCGCTCTGGACCAGACCCTGCGCGAGCAGCTGGATTTGGAGACGCTTTCGCTGTGGGAAAGATTGGGGCAGACCATCATCTTCATCACACACAATGTGCGCGAAGCGGTTCTGATGAGCGCAAGGGTATATGTCATGGCGACCCAGCCGGGGCGTATGATCGCGGAAATTCCCATCGAACTGCCCTATCCACGGACCCTGGACGTGCTCCTGGATCCAAAGTTCATCGCTTATGAGCAGCGGATCACCGCGCTGATCGGAGAGATCGATCTGGCGCAGATCGTGTAAGGAGCGGATTGAGGATGGAAAGAAGATCAAAAATTGGTGAGCTGCTGTATTCCCTCTCTCCTGTGTTGGTATTTGTGCTGCTGTTTTTGGGGCTGGAGTGGGCCATCGCGGCGTTTCGCATCCCCTCCTGGCTGATTGCGACACCCTCGGCGACCCTGACCACCCTGGTGCGTAACTTTCACGTCATCTGGCCGAATCTGAGGACTACCCTGCTGGAGATCGGGGCAGGTTATCTGGCCGGTTGCTCTGTCGGAATCCTGCTGGCGCTTATCTTCACCAGCAACAAGTACATCGATCGCGCCATCAGTCCCTATGTCATCTTCCTGATCGTTACACCGCAGATCATCATGGTACCGCTGATCATGCTTTGGCTCGGCTTCGGTATCCAGGTCAAAATTGTGGCAGTAGCCCTGTCCTGTTTCCCCATCAACATGATGAGCACGATGACAGGTGTTCGCAGCGTATCCACAGAGCGTTACGAACTGATGAAATCACTGCGGGCTACAAAGCTGCAAACCTTCTTCCAGGTGCTCATTCCTTCGGCGCTGCCCAACGTCTTTACCGGCTTGCGTCTGGCCACCATTTTTGCCACCACCTCGGCCGTAGGGGCGGAGCTCATCAGCGGCAGCATTGGCGTAGGCCCGCAGATCTCCTATTATACGGAGTTCATGCAGGTGGATTACGCTTTTGCCTATGTGTACCTGATGGCGGCGGTTGGCGTGCTGTTCTATTCGGTGATCAATTTCCTGGAAAACATGATCCTCAAGAGCCGTAAATAGAAGTTCAGGCGCCAGTGTGGCGCTTGGCAATACCCGAAAGGGAAATTTTGTTAAGGAGGAGCCTCAATGAAAAAGGTAGTTGCCCTGCTTCTGGTACTTACCCTGGTATTGATGTCTACGATTGCCTTTGCCACCGAATCCGAAAAGACGCTGCGCAGAAATGAAATTGTCCGTGTTGGCTTTACCGCCGCCGTGGCCGGTTTCACCTGGTCCCCTCTTCTGATCGCTCAGAAAATGGGGTATTTTAACGAAGAAGGCATCGATGTGGTGTTTGAACAGAGCTATTCCAGCTCCGCCACCCGCATGGTCGCCGCCAACCAGGTGGAATTCTCCACCCCCGGACCGCACCTGACCGCAGCAGCCATTGGCAGCGGCATGGAAGTCATCTCCGTGTTCCAGTGGTACCCCGTGGATATCTTTGGCTTTGCCGTCATGGCAGACAGCGGCCTGACCTCTGTTGCCGATCTGGCCGGCAAGACCATCGGCACCATGACCCCCACCACCGCCAACCAGGTCATCCCGATCCTGGAGGCCGCCGGTGTGGATCCTTCCACCGTAACGATGATCCCCGTCAGCGATGCGCGTGTGCAGCAGCTGACCGAAGGAAACGTGGACGCGGTGTGGACCTGGGACGGCGAGTGGCAGCAGTGGCTGGCACAGGGCACCAACATCGCCTATCTCAGCGGTGAGACGGTATACGATTCCAGCTCCAACTCCATCATTGCCAGCACAGCGCTGGTGGAGCAGTATCCCGAGCTGGTGGAAGGATTCACCCGCGCCCTTGCCAAGGGTTGCTACTTCTGCTACCTGAACCCCCGTGCCGCTGCGGATATCATCATCAATGAGTGGAAGTCCCTGATGGTGGATCTGGACACCGCCGAGAAGATCATCGACACCGCCATCAACTTCATGACCGGCGGCAAAGAAGTGATGGAGAGCAACACCATCGGCCAGCACAGCGAGGAGTCCTGGAATCTGATGATGGGCGACTATGTGAAGATGGGCATTGTCCAGGAAGCCATCCCGCTGGAGAAGTGCTTCACCAACCAGTTTGTGGAAGCCGCCAACGCCTGGGACCGCGCTGAAGTACAAAAAGACTCCGAAGAATACGTGTTCATTACCCAATAAAACATTGTGTCTGCATGGCCGGGTGCGGCTTGCCGCGCCCGGCCATGCCCCATACCGGAGCAGGGTTGACCTCCCTCCGGCGTCGGGTTTTGCATCATGAAAGGGGAGCCGCATTATGTACTCGGTGGAAGAAATGAAAAAGCTGGCCAATGTCATCCGCTACGACACCCTCAAGGCGATTCACGTAGTCGGTTCCGGGCATCCGGGCGGCTGTCTTTCAGCAGTGGATATCCTGACAGTGTTGTATTTTCACACCTTGCGAATTGATCCCAACAATCCCAAATGGCCGGAACGGGACCGGTTTTTGCTGAGCAAGGGGCACGCAGCACCGGCTTTGTTTGCAACACTGGCTCACCGTGGCTTCTTTGATATTCATGAGCTGTTGCATCTTCGTCTGCACGACGGCCGTCTGCAGGCAACCCCCAATCTGAAAATTCCCGGTGCAGACAGCGTTTCCGGCTCTCTGGGGCAGAACCTGTCCATCGGTGTGGGTTATGCGCTTGCAGCCAGGATGGACCATTTGGATTACAAGACCTTTGTGATGCTGGGCGACGGCGAGATGGAGGAAGGGCAGAACTGGGAAGCCATCATGAGCGCGTCCGCCTTCCGGCTGGGCAACCTGATCGGCATTTTGGACAACAACCATGTTCAGATGTGCGGCACCGTGGAGGAGATCCTGCCTTACGGATGTATGGCAGATAAATTCCGTGCTTTCGGCTGGCACGTGGTGGAGGTAAACGGGCATGATATTGCCGCCCTGATTGAGGTATTTGATGCACTTCCCACTCAGCCCGACGGCGCGCCCACCATCATCATCGCCGATACCGTCAAGGGGAAGGGCGTTTCGTTTATGGAAGGAAAGGCCGCCTGGCACGGAGGTTCGCCCGACACTGAGCAGATGAAGCAGATCGAATTGGAGCTTGGAGGTGGAACGTTGTGATTGCAAACCGCATCGCTTATGGAGAAACCTTGATTGAACTTGCACGTGAAAGAAGCGACATCCTGATTCTGGATGTAGATGCGTGTAAATCCACCGGAACGCTGCCGGTGCTCCAGCAGGTGCCCGATCGCTTTATCCAGTGCGGAATTGCGGAACAGAACATGATGGGAATCGCTGCCGGCTTGGCCATGGCCGGAAAAGTGCCCTTTGTGGCAACCTTCGCCGTATTTACCTGTATGCGTGCCGTAGAGCAGGTTCGCAACGTCGTCTGCTACGCAAATGTGAACGTCAAGATCGCAGGCACACACGCGGGTCTGGAGACGGGCGGAGACGGCGGTACCCATCAGGCAACGGAAGACATTGCCATCATGCGCTCCCTGGCCAACATGAAGGTGGTCGTGCCTGCGTCACCCAACGCAACCCGCAAACTGACCCGCGTCATCGCCGAAACCGAAGGCCCGTGCTATATCCGCATGGGCAAGGATCCCCAGCCTGAGCTTTATGGATCGGAGGAAGCCTTTCCCCTGGGCGGAAGCAAAGTGCTCAGAGACGGCCGGGATGTAACCCTTGTTGCCTGTGGCAATATGGTATGGCGCGCGCTGGAAGCTGCCAAAATGCTGAAAGAGCATGGGGTCAGCGCAAGGGTGCTGGACCTTTACTCCATCAAGCCGCTCGATCAGGAGGCCCTTATTCAGGCAGCCACCCAAACAGGCGGGCTGGTCAGCATCGAAGACCACAATATTTACGGCGGGCTTGGCGGTGCTGTGGCAGAGGTGCTTACGGAGCATGCGCCGGCCAGGCTGATCCGCATGGGTCTTCAGGATGTATACGGGCGTTCAGGCAACCCGGATCAGCTGTATGAAATGTTCCACCTGACCCCGGAAGACATTGTGCGTACCACCCTGGCGCATTTTCCCAAAAGCTGAATCCCAGTGGGAGCGTTGCAGCGCCATACCGCCCGCGCGCCGGAGAAATCAAACGAAAGGATATTCAGATCGGCATGAAACTGAGTTATCAGGTTGCCACCCCGGATGTGAGGCCTGCCCCGGGGGTCACAGCGTATCAGGGTGATTTGGAACATGCGTTTGCGCGCCTCAGGGAGGAAGGCTATGATGGCGCGGAGCTGATGGTCTGCGACCCGGGCAAGGTGGATGCCGCCCTGCTTAAGCAGCTTTGTGAGCGCTATGGGCTTGCCATTCCCATGGTTTGCACCGGCGAGGTGTTCGGGCAGGACGGCTTGTCCTTCAGCGACCCCGATGCCGGCCGGAGGGAGGAAGCACTGCGCCGGGTTCAGGCTGCGGCGGATCTGGCGGCACAATTTGGCGCGCAAATCAACATTGGCCGTGTCCGCGGCGGCTATGTGTTCGGCATGCCCCAGGACATCTGCAGGGAGCGCTCCGTGGCCGGAATGCGGCAGGCTGCGCTGTATGCTCAGTCAGTGGGTGTAACCGTAGCCCTTGAGCCGGTGAATTCCATTGCCAGCAATTTTATCAATACCACCCAGCAGGGCATCCATATGGTGCAGGAAATCGGTGTGCCGGCCTTTACGCTGATGCTGGACAGCAATCATATGTTCATTGACGACCTGGACATCACACAAAGCATACACGATGCAAAAGATCTGGTAACCTACGTGCATATGGTGGACAGCAACCGGCTGTATCCGGGGAACTGCAAGCTGGATTTTGGCGCTTTCATAACCGCCTTGAAGGAAATCGGATATGACGGATGGCTGAGCGTGGAGGTTTTCCAAAGGCCGGATCAGGATACGGCACTGAGGCGCAGCATCCGGCACTTGAGGGCATGCCTATGAAATCAATCCTATGCTATGGAGATTCCAATACATGGGGCCGCATACCGATCACACGAGGAAGGTATGGCTTTGATGTGCGCTGGCCGGGTGTGCTGCAAAGCTGTCTGGGTGATACGGCGCGGGTTCATGAAAATGGTCTCAACGGCCGTACAACCGTATTCGAAGATCCCATCGAAGAAGGGCGCAACGGGCGTACCGCTTTTGAAATCACCCTGATGGTGAACGCACCCCTTGATCTGCTGATCCTCATGCTTGGCGTGAACGACACCAAAAACCGCTTTGCCAAAGCTCCCTGGGACATCGCGCTGGGGATGGATTTGCTGGTGCAGCTGGCTCAGCGTTCCGGCGCCGGCATTGACGGGCAGCCGCCCAAAATACTGGTCGTATCCCCTGCCCGCATGACGGAGGAATGGGGTGAGAGCATGCACTCCGCCATTTTCAGCCAGGAAAGCGTGCACAAATGCAACGCTCTGGCACCGCTGTATGCGGAGGTGGCCCGCCAAAGGGGATGCTGGTTCCTGGATGCCGCGCTTTATGCCACTGCCGTTTCAGACGGCATCCATCTTTCCCCTGAAGGCCACAAGGCCCTGGGCAGGGCAATGGCAGCAAAAGTACAGGAGATCTGGGGGGAATAACAATGCGCCTGCTGGCATCCCTGGCCTCTGCCAATGTGCTTGAGATCGGCCGGGAAATAGAACGCCTGAAAGATTGGCCGGATTTTCATTTTGATATTGAAGACGGCAATTTTACGCCAAACATCACCTTTGGTCAGAAGATGCTGCAAGCGGTGTCCGGCAAAATTGCACCCAGGCAGCTGGACGTGCACATGATGGTCAACCATCCGCTTTCCTTATTGCCTGTGCTGGCCAAAGCCAGGGTCGCAAGCGTGAGCGCACATCTGGAAGCCCTGCGCTTTCCTCTGGAGTTTCTAAACGGCGCGCGGTCACTGGGGATGAAGGCAGGCCTGGCTCTCAATATCGGCACGCCTTGGGAAGCTGTTCTGCCCTACTCCCACGCCATGGATTTTCTGCTGGTGATGACGGCCGAGCCGGACGGCCTTGGAGAGATGCTAAACAGCATGGCAGTGGAAAAAGCCATTGCCGCGGCAGCCCATATACCCGTGTATGTGGATGGAGCCTTGTATGTCAAGACGGTCTCCCGCCTGGCGGAAGCAGGCGTAGCCGGCTGCGTACTGGGACGGCTGGTGTTCCAGACCGAAGACCCGCTTGCAGCCATCACAGCACTCGGGGCAAGCCTGCCCTGAAAACCACGGCTCCTTGACGGTTCATTAGGAAGGCGTATTAAAACCAAGGGGAGGCTTGCGCCTCCCCCACAACGGTCAATACCGGTTGAGCTGAAATTCTCCGTCGATGCGCCGCATCATTCCGGCCACCAGGTTGGACAGGGACTCCAGATCCCTCAGGTCGCATACCTCCACAGGCGTATGCGTATAGCGGGCAGGAAAGCCCATCTCCAGCACCGCCACCCCTTCCCCCTCCAGTTGCAGGTAGGCGGCATCCGTGATGATGCCAAGGGCGGCAAAACGCTGCAAGGGAATCTGCTCCTCCTGGGCAGTACGCTTACACAGCCCAAAGAGCGGCTGATGCGGCAGAGTACCATTGAGAGTACCCCGGCCGTGAAAGCTGTACAGCTGCACGCAAGGTCCTGCGCCCAGGGCATCCTCAAAACGGGAGGCCAGGTCGTGGGTGTCCGAAGCCAGGGTTACGTCCAGCATGATGGCCAAGTCCGGTTTCACGGTGCGCGCTGCCATCATCGCTCCGCGCAGGTTGAACTCCTCCCATACGGTTCCCACCACGTATACATCACAGGCCGGGCGGTTGGCATGCAGGTTTTCCGCCACTGCCACCAGTGCTGCGCAGGCTCCACGGTTGTCAACAGAGGTTCCGGTTACCTTGTGATTGCGCAACAGCTCAAACTGCGGCTGGTAAATCACAGGGCAGCCCGGATAGATACCCAGCTCATGCACCTCCTGGGCATTTTTGGCGCCAATATCAATGAAGAGTGAGGTGACCAGATCAACCTTGTACTTTTCTTCCGCCGGGGTTGCGTGATGCGCCTTGGGGCCAAATACGCCGGTATGCCAGGTTCCGTCCTCACTGCGCACGGAGAGCTTCAGTGCAGGCAATACTTTCTCCGGGATGCCCCCCAGCCGGTCCACCTGCAGATACCCGTCCGCCTCTACGCGGCGCACAATGAAGCCAAGCTGGTCGATGTGGGCAAAGACCATCGCAGTGGGCAAGCCGCTGCCGGTGCCGGCAATCTTCCCGATCACATTGCCAACATGGTCGATCTGAACATCGTCGCAAAGAGGTTTCAGGCGGTCGGCAAGCTTGTAGGCCATCTCGCTCTCATAACCGCTGGGAGCGGGTGTGAGCATAAAATCACGCAGCGTTTCCACAAGATTCATCTGTGATTCCTCCCCATAATCAAAGTAAAAGAAACCATTCGAACCAAAACGCAAACAACAAGAGTACACCATGGCAAATCCTAACAACACTATATACCACAAGGACCATGCTGTCAATCATTGTGAAGTAAATTGCCGCAGTAAATACATCAAACTTGCGAATGCTTTCTAATTTAGTTGACATTATGATTTTATTTTGGTAGAATAGGAACAGTAGGAAACAAAAAACAAATCTACGAAATGGAGAGAACATCATGCAGTGGATTAAGAATACATTTGGAACGGTTAAGCCCATAATCGCAATGTGTCATTTTCAGGCGATGCCGGGAGATCCCTATTATGACAAGGCAGGCGGGATGCAGAAAGTAGTGGATTTTGCCTGCCAGGAGTTTCTGGATTTGCAAAACGGCGGTGTGGATGCCGTCATGTTCTCCAATGAGTTCAGCATGCCCTACCTTACCAAAGTTCTTCCCGAAACATCAGCAGCGATGGCACGGGTGATCGGTGAGTTGATGCCGCTCATCAAAATCCCCTTTGGGGTGAATGTGCTTTGGGATCCTCAAGCCTCTCTGGATCTGGCAGCGGCAACAGGCGCAAGCTTTATCCGCGAAATCATGTCGGGCGTTTACGCAAGTGATTTTGGTCTGTGGAACACACATTGCGGCGAGGTTGCTCGCCACCGCTCCCGTTTGGGGCTTGAGAACGTGAAGCTGATGTATAATATCGTACCCGAAGCGGCGCGCTACCTGGGTGACCGCGATGTGGCAGACATCGCCAAGAGCACCGTTTTCAACTGCAGGCCGGAGATTATCTGCGTGTCCGGCATGACTGCCGGTATTGGCGCAGACATGAGTGTACTGGCCCGCGTAAAGGAAGCCATCCCCGATACCGCGGTCTTTGCCAACACCGGCTGCCGGATTGACACCATTGAGGGAATCTTCAAGATCGCCGACGGAGCGGTGGTTGGGACGACCTTTAAGAAGGACGGTCAGTTTAACAACCAGGTGGACAAAGATCGTGTGAAAGCCTTTATGGATAAGGTACATTCCATCCGCTGAGACCAGCTTTCTGCCTTTCGCCTTTTTCGTGGGTAGGCCGCCGCAATTTGTGAATTGCGGCGGTTTCGTTTTCTTGTGATCTGTCCATTCTAAAGAATGAAAAGACCGGAATCATCCCAGCAGATGAGGACGAACCCATGATTGAAAGGAGTTTCCCTATGAATAAAAAGAATCTGTTTTTAAGCCTGGCGCTGATACTGGCGCTGGCCGCCTTGGCAGGCTACACGGCGCCCCTGGCTTCCGCCGCAGCTGAATCCGCGGCAGTCCCCGAAGCATCGTTCATCGTCCAGGAGGAAAAGACCTTCACCCTGGAGGAACTGGCCGTCTTCAACGGCAAGAATGGTCAACCCGCCTACATCGCAGTGGATGGGGTCGTATACGATGTGACCAATGGCAAAGGCTGGAAGGAAGGCGAGCACAACGGCTTTGCCGCAGGCGCAGATATAACGGAAGCCATCATGGCCGCCCCCCACGGTGTGGGTACCCTGAAGGATCTGCCCATCATCGGCAAGCTGGCCGACCCTGCCAATGCCGGCCTTGTGCTGGCCCTGGAGGAACTGGCCGCCTTTGACGGAAAGGACGGCAGGCCCGCCTACATAGCCGTGGACGGAATCGTTTATGACGTAACAGACAGCGCCTTCTGGAAAGGCGGCGCGCATAACGGCTTTGCTGCCGGCAAGGATTTGACCGACGAAATCAAGACCAAATCTCCCCACGGCGTTGCTATGCTGGAGAGAGTGCCGGTTGTAGGCGAAATCAAGAAATAACCGCCCCCTCACCATGGAAGGGGCTGTAGCAAAACACAAAACTTGCTACAGCCTCTTTTTTCACTGAGATTTGGCGTTCGTTTCGTAGTTAAAGGGTCATTATCATCCAGAAATCATGATTTTATCCTAAACATTGGCACCCCA
>JAAYDR010000067.1 GCA_012729115.1 Clostridiales bacterium
ATCTTCTGTCCGGGCAAGGCAGCAATGGCCTCCAGATCATCCTGGGCATGGCTGAGCTGCATTGCCCAACTGATGTCACCAGGAATAAGAACAATATCCTTCTCACGGACTTTGGTACGCCAGCTTTGTTGAATGCTTTGAAAATGCTGATCCCACTGCATACCAAAAACATTCATCGGTTTGTCGTTGTGACCCGGCAAATGCAGATCGGCGATGGCAAAAACGGACATGAAAACCTCGCTTCAAATCACTGGGAGGATTTCCTGCTCATTCTCTGTCAGGATCCTCGTCATCCTCTTCGTTTTGTTCATCCTCAATAACGCTTTCCAAGGAAAGCTCGCTTTCGATCTCACCAAACTCTCCTTCGGGGATGTCCTCATGGATCTGGGGGATGATCTCATCCATTGTACTTACAGAATCAAGACCCATGGTGTTTTCATCCACTACTTCCGGTTCATCCGGAACATCCTCGCTGCTTCCGGCGGTCATTTCCTTATGACAGCTCAGGCAAACATCCTTTCCAGGCAACGCGGGCGCAGCATTGCATACGGAGCAAAGTTCCATCTCATCCTGCGCAGGTTCACCCTTCATTTCACGCAGACAAACCTTACAGTACTTTTCAGTTTCCTGAATGTAGTTGAGGTCGCACCGAGGACATTTGACTAAGTTCATGGACCGGAACCTCCTGAAAATTGATGGTATTGTCGTTTCATCCCAGTGGCAGCTTTTTCCATGGAAGCACGTTTCCAAAATTGTTGCAAATGTAGTAATTATATATTACGATTTTGTTACGTCAATGACGCAAACTACTTAATTTTGGAGGTGTCCCATGAATCGCAGACGTATTCTTGTTCTCCTGGTTGTCCTTAGCCTTGTGGTCAGTGGAACCGCTCTTGCCGCTTCCGGCGCACCCACTTCTCAATTTGGTTTCAAGGGATGGCCCTACCGGCAAAGTACCAACTGTGGAACCACACAAAGCATCGTGTGGTCATCCAAGAGCTGCGACAACCAGACCAGCATCCCCAAGACACAGGCTCCCGCCGAAAAGCCGGTATCAACAAAGGCCCCTGTGGCAACCCCCGCGCCCACTGCTTCTCCCTCTACCGGAAGCGTGAACAGCGTGAATGGTTCCAATGGATGCCCGGTTCTCCAGAACAAGCCAACCGTAAAGCCTGTGACTACTGTCGCTCCCACTGTAAAGCCCACGACAGCACCCTCCACTGGCAACAGCAACTGCCCGGTACTCCAGAACACGCCGACTCCTAAGCCAAGCACTACAGTGGCTCCGACCCAAAATCCAAGTGCCACCGCGACTCCCAAACCCTCCACAGGTGGAGATTATACTACGGGTTCCGTCAGTTCGCAAGAGGCAATTGCTTACCAACTGCTTAATCAGGACCGAGCCAGTAATGGACGTCAGGCCCTTGCTTTGGACCCGGTGCTTTCCAGTCTGGCCCGTATGAAGAGTTTGGATATGAATGCAAATAAGTACTTTGCTCACACTTCCCCCACATTGGGAAGCGCCGCCGATATGCTCCGCAGCAATGGGTACTCCTTTAATTCCGTTGGAGAAAATATTGCCCATCATGCCACAGTCACCAAGGCGCAAGCTGCCTTTATGAGCAGCACCGGCCACCGCACCAACATCCTGGGCTCCCAATGGACGAAGGTAGGCATTGGCGTATGCTATGACTCTCAGGGATTTGTATATGTGACACAGCTGTTTGTTCGGTAATCAGTAGATTTTCAAATGCATACAAACGGAGCGGGCCGATCCGCTCCGTTTGTATGCATTATCCTTTTGATGCAAGCTCCCAGGAATTAAGTCTTCTTTTAGCCGCATGGTGTTGTCTATCTGGTTTCTGATAGTATGTGGGCCGGTTGTTGCTCCATAGATAGGGGTTCTCGGAAACTCCAACAGCCCGCAAGATGCTTCGACCCGCCATGCTTCCCCTGGGTCGCACAAATGTGCTTAAGTCCGTCGTTGAGGTGGTTTCAGAGACTGGTGACATCTCGTCTTCCTGAATGGGAATGAAGGAATTCTCAAAGGAGGATATGTAATGATAGGGGTCTGAGAATTGCGGTTCTGCAATTATCCGTTGCAAAGCGGGCAACAAAACGGCTTCGCTCTTTTGTAGAGCCGGCCGCATCCATAAGCATCGCTGCATGAAAGAACACTCCTTTCAATTGCCACCAGGGATGGCTTACTGCATGCTATGCGCAGCCCTGGTGAATGTGTTGGAAATATCCCTTCCCTTTGTATGCTGAGAATAACTGCGTCTTCACCTGGACAATCATAAGGTCAACGCAGGGAGATTGCGTTGACCTTGCAATCTTATATCATTTTATATCAGTAAAAAGTGAAGTGTTTTGTACTTGGTTAGTTTACTTCACCTGTCTGACAGGGCCCCAACTCTTTTTCATATGTCCGGTACACCCGGTAACGTCTGGCTCTCAAACGCTGGGTAGTGAGGATGGAGGGAAGGTTTGTTTCATCGATGGTGGAGGCTTCAATGGCTTGATAGCCAAGCTTCCTGGCATTCTCATAGGCCACATTGGCCAACGCTACGGTAACGGCCTTGTTCTGGAAATCCGGAGACACAAACAACATCACACAACGGACCGTGCGAACAGTCTTCCGGCCAAAGAGCATGGTGAACCAACCAAAGGGGAACAACCTGCCCTTATTTGTTTTCAGCAACGGGTTGTAATCCGGAAAGGTAACCAGCACACCCACGGGTCTATCCTGGGCAAAAGCCATTACAATGAGCCCAGACTCCGAAAAGCTCAATAAGCTTTTCATTTCATCAACGATATCCTGGACTGTGGGGGGTACCAACTCCCAGTTCGGAGGAAACGCTTCGGACACCACCTGAGCTATCTGTGCCGCCAACTGATCATGTCTCACCTTGTGTATGTCAATACTTTCCACCCGAAATCCAAAGCGCTTTTGTGCCATTTCGCTAAGGCGTTGGGTTTCATCCACAGGAAAATCCTTCAAATCCAGCCAATAGGCGAAGTGATCCCGGTGTTTAACAAAGCCGTAAGCCGTCAAAAAATCATTATAAAAGGGCGGGTTGTAGGGATTAAATAGCACGGGTCTTCCGTCAAAGCCTTCCTGAAGCAGTCCCTTGCCAAAATCGTTAAAGCCGGGGGTATTGGGACCTACCACTTTTTCCATTCCAAGGCCATGGAGGTATTCAACGGCTGCATCCAGTACAGCTCGGGCATACTCTAGGTTTTCCTCTGTTTCAAAGAGGCTGATGTATCCGCGTTTTTCTCCCAGGCGCTCATTCAGACGTGTATCCACCCCGGCCAAAACCCGCGCAACGGATTTTTCCCCATCATAGGCCATAAAAAATTGATGTTCACCGCACAGCAAGGGATTATGCTCTCCAAGAAGCGACCGCAGAACGGTTCCATACAGGGGAGGCACCCAGTTGTGATCTTTCCGGTAGAGACGATAGGATAGATCCAGAAACTCCCTGATCCCTTTTTGTGTCTTGGGGACCTCTTTCACATAGATCATCCGCCGTCCTCCTTTGTATGGGTGCATTGTAGATATCCTGCACTTAATCTTCCAGAAAGATTGTATCATATCGTTCCGATTCCCTCAAGGGCTCACAACGTGATGGAATGAGAGAAGGTATTGTTTCGATCAATCGCAACAGATCCTCCCGACCTGTGCCATCCATGCTGGAAAAAGGGATGACTTCCCATGGTTGCTTGAGCATTGCCCGGCAGATGGGGGCCATATACTTCATCCTCGACCCCCGGCTCACCTTATCCGCTTTTGTAACTACCACGGTGAAAGGAATCCCTCTTTCCCGAAGATAGCGATTCATGGTGAGGTCATCCTCGGTGGGCTCGTGGCGAATATCAACCAAATGCAACACATGGCGCAAGTAAGTGCTGTTTTGGAAATAGCGGTCCATCATCGTCCCCCAACGCTGCTTCTCCGCCTTGTCCACCTTAGCGAATCCATAGCCTGGCAAATCGATCAAATGAAATTGATCATTGACCAAAAACACATTGATCAGCCTTGTTTTACCTGGAGTGGAGCTCGTTTTGCACAGCTTTTTCCGATTGCACAGTGTATTGAGTAGCGAACTCTTGCCCACATTGCTCTTACCTACCACAGCAAGTTGTGGCAGAAGAATAGGCGGATGCTGTTCATAAACGGCCATGCTGGTCACAAAGGAAGCGCTTTTAATCTCCATGGATCAGGCCCTCCCAAATGCGCCGGGAAGGCTGGCCGGGGCAGGCGGAATGGGCAATGGCTCAGTATCTGCATCAGACTTATCGGACTTAGAGGAGGATGTGGAGGGCAGCGGGCTAACCAAGGCTGTTTGCAGCACCTCCTCAATATCGGAGATGGTCAGTACCTTTACCTTATCCAGGACACCTGCTGGAATCTCCTCCAGATCCTTTTCATTATCTTTGGGTATCAGCACGAGGGGGATCCCAGCCCGATAAGCGGCCAGTAACTTTTCTTTCACCCCGCCGATGGGGAGTACTCGACCTCGAAGGGTGATTTCACCGGTCATAGCTACACTTTGCTTCACGGGTATTGCTGTAAGTGCGCTGACCAATGCCGTTGCCAGGGTCACGCCTGCGGAGGGGCCATCCTTGGGCACCGCCCCTTCCGGTACATGGATGTGAATATCATTTTGTTTAAAGAAATCAGGATGGATTCCCCAACCGGCTGAATGGGTCCTAACCCAAGATAGAGCTGCTTTCGCACTTTCCTGCATCACATCCCCCAGTTTACCGGTGAGTTGCAGGGCCCCGGAACCTTGCATGATGGTACATTCAACTTCCAGAGTTTCCCCACCCACGGCAGTATAAGCCAGTCCGACAACCACACCCACGCGGCTCTCCTTCTCCGGCAGATCTCGCAGGAATTTCACCGCGCCAAGGTATTCCCGTAGCTTGTCCGGAGTGACGATCACCTGAGTAGCGCCGGTATCGAGGATCTCTACTGTTGCTTTTCGCACAACCCGGGCTAAAGTACGCTCTAAAGTCCGCACTCCCGCTTCCCGTGTGTAACCTTCAATCAGACTGCGCATCACTTTGTCGGCAATCCTGACGCTGCGGGTTTCTAGCCCATGCTGGACCACCTGTTTGGGAAGAAGATGCCGCTTGGCAATTTTCAGCTTCTCCTCCTCGGTATAACTGGGCACCTCGATGATCTCCAAGCGGTCCAGCAGCGGTGGTGGAATGGTATCCACTGCATTGGCCGTTGTGATAAACATCACCCGGCTTAAATCAAAGGGCAACTCAAGATAATGGTCGCGAAATGAATGGTTCTGCTCCGCATCCAGCACCTCAAGCAAGGCAGCGGAAGGGTCTCCTCGAAAATCCGAGCTCATCTTGTCAATTTCGTCAAACAGAAACACAGGATTCATGCTTCCTGCCTGCTTCATCCCGGCGATGATACGCCCCGGAATCGCTCCCACATAGGTACGCCGATGCCCGCGAATCTCCGCTTCATCCCTTACACCACCCAGGGACATTTGCACAAATTCCCGTCCGACAGCTTTGCTGATCGCCCTAACAATGGAGGTTTTTCCTACCCCCGGAGGGCCTACGAAGCATAAGATTGGCCCTTTCATGTCCTTTTTCATTCTAAGTACGGCCAAGTACTCGATGATACGTTCCTTCACCTGTTCCAGACCATAATGGTCGTCCTCCAGCACCTTACGGGCGCGCTTCAGATTAAGGTTGTCCGGGGTGGTTTTGCCCCAGGGCAGTTCCAAAATCCATTCCACATAGGTGCGGCTCACACCAATCTCCGGAGTGCCCTGTGGCATGCGGGAAAGCCGTTCCAGTTCCCGCTCTACCTTTTTTCGGGCCTCATCATTTAGCGGCGTCTCCTCCATCTTTTCTCGCAGATCTTCGATGTCGGTGGCTTCCCTCTCCCCAAGCTCGGTCTGAATCGCTTTGATCTGTTCCCGCAGGTAATAATCCTTCTGGTTCTTTTCGATCTGCTTTTTAATGCGGGCCTGGACCTGTTTTTCCACGTCGGCCAGTTCAGTCTCCCGAAGTAAAATGCCACAAAGAGTTTCCAGTCGGTCGCTGACGCTGACCTTTTCCAGTATAGCCTGGCGATCCTCCAATTGTGTGAGCACATTGGCCGCGATGATGTCGGAAAGCTGATCCGCTTTGCTTACATCCATCACGGAACGGAGGGTCTCCTGGGAAACACGGTTGCTGGCCTTACAGTATTCTTCAAAGTACTCATGGGTTGTGCGTACCAGGGCCTTGAGCTCCGGTGTTTCCTTCAGCGTTTCTTCCTTGATGCCGCGCACATCAGCAAGTAAAAAGGGCTCTTCCTCCACTATGGCTTCCAGTGTGGCACGGCGGATACCTTCCACCAATACCCGGATACTGTCACCTGGCAGGTTCAGCACCTGCTTGATATGGGCGATTGTCCCCATCCGGCAGAGATCCTCTAGCTGAGGCTCGTCAACGTCGGCATTTTTCTGTGCCACAAGAAAAATGTACTGATCCTCAAGCATGGCCTTTTCCAAGGCTGCTACGCTCTTGGAGCGGCCCACGTCAAAGTGTAAAACCATATGTGGAAAGACCATCATCCCCCGCAGGGGCAAAACCGGCATGCGGGTCAACGATGACCTGCGTGAAGTTTGCTGCATGCTTCTCCTCCTTGTGCCCAAGCTGTTGGGCGGAATCCTGAATGCTTGGCAACCTATTATATCGGCTCTCCCATGCAAATGCAAGTTGAAAGGAAAGGGCGTGCATCTTCACGCCTTTCCCACGGCGGTTTTTTCTTCGATTACCATCATGGAAACCCCAACCTGGGATGCAGAAACACACTCTCCACCCCCTTCCCGATAGAGGGCCGTCACAGGTAACAGCATCCGTTCCAGGGCTTCATGAAGGGTATTGATAGGCAAGACCTCGATGCTGGTATGTTCAAACCGCTCCATCTGATTTTCAAGTGGGATAAGCACCGTGGTAATACCTGCACGCTCCGCTGCCTCCACCTTGCTGGGTACTCCGCCCACCGGCTTGACCAATCCCCGAACGGAAACCTCGCCAGTCACTGCCGTATGTCCGTCCACCGGCAGTCCTGTAAGCGCACTGGCAGCGGCCACCGCCATGGCCACGCCCGCTGAAGGCCCGTCCACCGGGATACCGCCCGGGAAATTGATGTGTATGTCGTGAGCGTCCGTTTCATAGCCCATAGAATGCAGGAGAGTCATCACATTTTCCCAAGAACTGCGGGCTGTGGATTTACGTTTGATCCGGCGGGTGTCTGCGCCCATTTCTTCTTCTTCCACAATGCCGGTGATGTTTATTTTACCGCTGCCAGGCTGAGCAACGGCCTCAATCTCCATAATGGCTCCCTGGTGACTGCCATAAACCGCTAAGCCATGCACTACGCCAACCCGATTATTGGTATCTGCCCGCTGTTCGGGCCGTGCTGGATAATGGCCGGAATAAATAACCCATTCAACATCTTCCCTGCGGATATCCTGCCTTTCTTCCAGTTGGGCCAGTCCGGCGCACATCTGGACGATGTTGACGGCATCCCGGCCACAGGCTGCATACCTGCCGATGAATTTGGCATTGTCATAGGACAACTCGTATCCGGCCCGTTTGGCCGCGTGATAGGCGATATCACTAATTTCTTCGGGTTCCAAAGCACGAAAATATATCTCCATGCATCGGGAACGCAGGGCAGGAGAAATATCCTGGGGGCTTCGGGTGGTAGCGCCCACCAGACGGAAATCAGCGGGTAGACCGTTCTTGAAGATCTCGTGAATGTGTCGTGGAATGGCATTATCGTCCGGGCTGTAATAGGCGGAGTCCAACATGACCTTGCGGTCTTCCAGTACCTTTAGCAACTTATTCATTTGTACCGGATGCAACTCTCCGATTTCATCCAGGAACAATACACCGCCATGGGCTTTGCTCACAGCCCCTGCTTTGGGCTGGGGTACTCCCTGGACTCCAAGAGGGCCTGCCCCTTGGTAAATCGGGTCATGGACGCTACCGATCAACGGGTCTGCAATGGCACGTTCATCAAAACGCACGCAGGTAGCGTCCATTTCAACGAAAGGAGCATTGGGCAAAAACGGGGTCCCTTTGCTTTTTTTGGCCGCTTCCAGCACCAACCGTGCGGCGCAGGTCTTCCCTATGCCTGGAGGTCCATAAATCAGTACATGCTGTGGATTTCTGCCACAGAGAATGGCCTTGAGGGATTTGATGCCATCTTCCTGTCCGATGATATCTGAAAACTTGGCCGGTCGAACCTTTTCGGCCAGTGGCTCGCTGAGCCTGATGGCCCGCATTCTCTGCAGTCGCTCCATTTCCCGGCCGCTTTCCCGCTGGGCTTGGGGTTGCGCCCGTTTTTGATTTCGAAGCTGCGTATAAAAATAAATACCCACCACCAGCGTGACTACAAGCTGAAGTGCAAACAAAATGGCGCTGACCAACAATAGACCTCCATTCATTAGCAGAGATTCGCTCTGGTTTTGTTCCTCTGCTATCTTGTGAGAAACAGAAGGGTTCCATGTATGAGCGCGGCTGGTTAATCCTGCTTGTAAACTAAGGAAAAAGCTATAAAAATCAATATATAAAAGCCTCCTCATCTCCAAGTGAGATAAGGAGGCTTAGGGGATTCGGTGTCTTAGTACTCAACACTTCACCGGACCTCACGGTAAGCAACAGGTATTATGACACGCTGGGCTCCGACTTGATCTTTTTACTGGCCGATTGAGTGGTACGGGGCTTGCGCATGTGCCCGTCACCCAGCACCAGTCTGGGTTTTTCTGTGCCGTTTACGCAGGCCTCGGATACAACGCACTGCTTCACATCGTTGCGGGAGGGAAGCTCAAACATGGCGTCCATCAGAATATGCTCGATAATCGCTCTGAGACCTCTCGCGCCTGATTTGCGTTCAAGAGCCTGCTTGGCAATGGCCTGCAGGGCTCCCTGCTCGAAATGCAGCTCCACCCCATCCAGATCCATCAGATACATATATTGACGTACCAGGGCGTTCCTGGGTTCGGTAAGGATCCGCACCAACTCATTCTCGGAAAGCTGGTTCAGGGTTACCACGATGGGAAGCCTGCCCACAAACTCGGGGATAAGACCAAACTTGGTCAGATCCTCCGGCCTAAGGTTATGCAAAGCTTCATTGATGTGGGTACTGTCTCCGGTGACAATCTCTGCACCGAAGCCCAGCGTCTTCTTTCCGATACGGTTTTCCACGATGGCAGAAAGCCCGTCAAAGGCACCACCGCAAATAAAGAGGATGTTGGTGGTGTCGATCTGCAAGAAATCCTGATGGGGATGCTTGCGCCCGCCTTGGGGTGGTACACTGGCGATGGTTCCTTCCAGGATTTTAAGCAATGTCTGCTGTACGCCTTCGCCACTGACGTCTCGGGTTATGGATGGATTCTCGCTTTTCCGGGCTATCTTGTCGATTTCATCGATATAGATGATGCCCCGCTGGGCCAGGGGGATATCGTAGTCTGCGTTTTGAATCAGCCGAAGGAGAATGTTTTCCACATCTTCGCCCACGTAACCCGCCTCCGTAAGGCTGGTAGCATCGGCAATAGCAAAGGGTACATGGAGAATCTTGGCCAGGGTTTGAGCCAGGAAGGTTTTACCGCAACCCGTGGGACCCACCATCAGGATGTTGCTCTTTTGCAACTCCACCTGATCCTGAGTGGCAGGTGCATCAATGCGCTTGTAATGGTTGTATACCGAAACAGCCAGGGCCCGCTTGGCCTCTTCCTGCCCGATTACATATTGATCCAGCACTGCCTTGATTTCCCGTGGGGTAGGGATATCAGCTGGTTCGATCTCCTCTACCGTAGCGAAATCATCGCTGATGATCTCCTGGCAGAGCAGAATGCACTCGTTGCAGATATGGACATTGGGCCCTGCCACCAAGCGGCGCACCTGCTCATTGGTTTTACCGCAGAAACTGCAGCGCTTCAACTTGGGAATCCTTGGGTTAAAATCGTCACCGGGCATGTTTTCACCTCACGATTTGCTGGAGGTCCGAGGCTGGTAAATCTCGTCAATGATGCCATACTTCAGGCCTTCCTCAGCGCTCATGAAGTAGTCCCGCTCTACGTCCTTCTCTACCTTGTCCAGCGGTTGGCCCGTCATCTCCGCGATGAGGCTATTCATCTTTTTCTTGGTTTTCAGCAGCCATTCCGCGTGTATTGCCACGTCGGTTGCCTGACCCCGCGCTCCGCCCAGGGGTTGGTGGATCATAATCTCGCTGTTGGGCAAGGCCATGCGCTTGCCCTTCTGTCCTGCCATCAGCAAGAATGCGCCCATGCTGGCTGCTATGCCAATGCAAACTGTCTTTACATTGGGCTTGATATAGTTCATGGTATCATAAATAGCCATACCGGCGGTGACACTGCCGCCAGGACTGTTGATATAAAGGGAAATATCGGCATCCGGGTTTTCCATTTCCAAAAACAGCATCTGCGCTACCACGAGATTTGCTGTGTCATCATCGATCTCGCCGCCCAAGAACACAATACGATCCTTCAGCAAGCGGGAATAGATGTCAAAGGAGCGCTCTCCACGGTTGGTTTGCTCAATGACCATTGGGATCAGGTTCATGGTTTCCTCCTTAAGCCAATTGGCTTGTTCTCTTTGGCAAGGGATACCTTGTAAGGATATGCCCGCCGGGTGCGGATTATGTGTGGAAAATCAAAGGTTGGATGATGCAGCAAATTGGCGCTGTATTCAACAAGTGGTCATCCTATGCCTGCTCATCCTCATTGACAGCCTTGGCCATCTCGTCCTTCACCTGAGCGTTCTCCCAAAGCAGATCATAGGCTTTGTTAATCCTGGAGCGGTGGGAGAAGTATTCCATTTGGCCTTCCCTTAAGCTGCTCTTCAACTGCTCTACACTCTGACCTGAGGCGGAAGCATACTCTTCCAACATCTTTTCCACTTGGGCTTCATCGGTTTGGATGCCTTCCACCTTAATGATTTCTTCAACCACCAACTCGGTCTTCAAAGCGTTTGTTGCTTCCTCCCGGTACATCTCTCGCATCTGCTGCTCGGTCTGCCCCGTCAGTTCCTGGTATTTCTTAAGCGTGAAGCCCTGCTGTTGCATACGCCAGGACATTTGATCCATCATTTCATCCAGCTTATCCTCAATCATGGGATCGGGGATATCGATCTCCGCTTCCTTTACAATGCCCTCCAGCATGCTCTCCTTGGCCGCCTGAGTGGACTGCTCGTCAGCGGCCTCCTGCATCCTTTTGCGCAAATCATCCCGATATTCTGCAAAGGTGTCAAAATCGCTGACTTCGCTGGCAAACTCATCGTCCAGGGTGGGCAACTCTTCGCAGGTGATGCTATTCACCTTCACATGGAAAACGGCTTCCTTGCCCTGCAATTCCTCGGAATGGTACTTTTCCGGGAATCTTACGGTCAGGTCCCGTTCTTCCCCAATGGCCATACCCACCATTTGCTCCTCAAAGCCGGGGATAAAGTTACCGGAGCCAATCACAAGGCTCTGTCCTTGGGCAGTGCCTCCGTTAAATTTGACACCATCAACGGTGCCGGAGTAGTCCAGGTTCACCTGGTCCCCATTTTGTACAGCACGATCCGTTATCTCCACGCTGCGGGCCACACGCTTTTGCTCCTGGGCAATGCGAGCATCCACTTCTTCATCAGTTACTTGGCGGACCACACGTGTCACAGAAACACCCTTATAATCGCCCAGCTTCACTTCAGGCACCACAAAGACTTCGCAGGAAAAGGCAAGCTCCTTGCCCTCCTCCATATTCTCTACATTGACATCAGGGCGGCCCACGGGGTGCAGGTCGTTATCCTTCACGGCAGTTAAAAAGGCTTCGGGGAAAATTGCGTCCAGCGCATCGTCATAAAAGATTGTCTCCCCGTACATGCGTTGTATCAGCTTCCGTGGTGCCTTGCCCTTGCGGAATCCGGGCACATTGATGCGGCTACGGTTTTTTAGGTACGCTTTTTCAATGGCTTCTTCAAAGGAAGAGGCCGGTACGTTAAAGGAGATCTTGACCTTGTTGCCGGAGAGTTTTTCTACCGAATGCTGCATGCGTTTTCCTCCTGAGAACGGCAACATGAGAGTTGTCGTTCATCAATATTATCAAAAGACACCAAAATCTAGTATACCATCTAGCTATGAGGGGCGCAAGATTCATACACTTCTTTTTTCGATTTGAAACAGGAAAACAGAAGGAGCAAATGGTGAATGGAGTGGATTCAGTTGAATTCACGCATACTCGCACCTTCCCCGGACAAAACTAGGCTTGACTTGTTTATAAAGGAGAGCGTTCGTATGTCCCTGGGAATGATCCTGTTGACGGTGGTTGCTATATTAGTCTTTTTCGGGGTGGCCCAGCGGGTGCTGGATAAAATGCATCTGTCGGACAAAATGGCGCTTTTGCTGATCGCGTTGATGTTCTTTGGTACACTGATTCCCAACATTACCATTGGAAGAGTAAGCCTTAACCTGGGCGGTACCCTCATCCCGGTTGGCATTTGCGTTTATTTGCTCATCAAGGCCGACACCAATAAAGAGCGTATCCGTGCCCTCATAGGTGCATTGGTCACTGCCGGCATCGTATATGCCCTCTCGGCACTGATTCCAGATGAGCCTGAAGCCATCGTGATCGATCCCCTGATCCTGTATGGTATCACGGGCGGCCTTGTGGCCTATTTGCTGGGACGGTCCCGCAGAGGCGCTTTCATCTGCGGCGTACTGGGAATTTTATTGGCAGATGTGGTCCAGGGGATTGTCACCATGGTCAATGGCGTCGATCAGACCCTGGTACTGGGCGGCGCAGGTTTCTTCGATGCCATGGTATTCAGCGGTATTCTGGGCGTGGTTCTGTGCGAACTACTGGGCGAGGCATTGGAGCGCATTGTACGCGGGAAAGAAGCACCGGATCATGAACGGGTTCATAACCCCGTGAAGCATAAGGAAGGTGAACACTGATGGGGAAAATACATCGAATCACACGTTGCATTTTTATCACCGCCATCCTTCTGGCAGGCATTGTTCTCCCCTTCCCGGGCCTGGCTCAGACGGGCGGACAGGAGGATTTGCAAGCCTCCGACCCGGTATTCAGCATTTATGACGGGAAAGGTCTCTTAATCACTCGAGTCTACGCTGAATGTGATGTAGATGATGAATACATCAGCTCGGACAACAAGCATTACAAGGTAATTGAGGTCAAACAGGAGGAGCAAACTGCCAAGGCGGATTATCTGGGTATCATCGAGCTTCCTGATGTCAGTTGGCTCAACGTAGATAGTTCGTTGCCTGTCAGTGCTGCCGGCGGCAGAACCCGAAAGATTGCGCTGTACTGCACCCACAGCGACGAAAGCTATCGGGAAGGGGACGGTTCACAAAGCTCCAAGCAACATGGCGGTATCTATGATGTGGCTCAAAACCTGGCTGACCAGCTCAAGCAGCTTGGGGTCCAAGTGGAACGCAGCAATGAGATGCACCATCCTCACGACGCGGGGGCTTATCGGCGCAGCAGACAGACTGCTGTGGCATTGCTTAAGGGCACACCGGACGCAATATTCGATATCCATCGGGACGGCATTCCGGACCCGGATGAGTATACCGTTACAATCGGCAATAAAAAAATGAGCAAGGTCCGTTTGCTGGTGGGCCGGGGAAACCAGAACAGAGAAGCGAATCTAAACTTTGCAAAACAAATCAAGGCAGTTGGGGACAAGATTTATCCAAAGCTCATCAAGGACATCTACATGGGCAAGGGAAGCTATAATCAAGACCTGTCACCGCGGGCCGTACTACTGGAGTTCGGCACCCATACCGTCAATAAGGACCGGGTTATCAACTCCACTGAGCCCATGGCAGAGGTTATCTATAAGGCCATGTATGGCGGTGTAACAGGTTCTGCCGGTGCCAGTGACGTTTCCGGAACAGCCAATACCCGCGAGGAAACAGCTTCCAACAGCAACAAAGGCGCGGGAGGCACCATCGTATGGATTATTGTAGCATTGGTTGGTGGGCTGCTTTTATTCGCCTTCCTTTCCGGTGGTTTCAAAGGAGGTATGGGTAAGTTCAAACGCAGCTTCAGTGAAATGACCGGCGGCATGGTGGGGAAGAAACCTCCCAAGAACCGATAATTGTCTCTGCTGTGGTCATCCCTGGTCCTTCCTGCCAAGCGTGGCTTTCCTTCTTTCATTTTCTGTGTTATAATGGACAGCGGGAAAAGTCGGCTTTCGGAGGACGAAGACATGTTTACGCCCAAGTTTAGGAATGAACAAACCGACTTGTTGATGCAGGCATTGCTGTCCTTGCAGAACGTGGAGGAGGCATACCGCTTCTGCGAGGATATTTTAACAATGCAGGAGCTTAAAAGTATCGCCCAGCGCCTAGAGGTGGCGGTGATGCTTAGGAAAAAGGTGACCTATCAGGAGATTGCGAAGCAGACCGGCGCGAGTACCGCAACCATTAGCCGTGTCAATCGTTGCCTGCTCTATGGTACGGATGGCTACCAGATTCTGCTAGACCGACTCCAGGATGAGGAAGGAATACCAACGAAGTAGAAGTTGAGGAACAAAACATGAATTTGGATGCTTTGAACCCACAGCAACGAAAAGCTGCCGAAGCCTTGGAGGGTCCTGTACTGATTCTGGCAGGGGCCGGTAGCGGCAAGACCAGAGCGCTGACATACCGTGTTGCCCATTTGGTGGAGCGCGGCGTTGCGCCTTACCGTATTTTAGCCATCACCTTTACCAACAAGGCAGCCAAGGAAATGAAGGAGCGAATCACCGCATTGGTGGGCGAACAAGGGGAGGACGTCTGGGTCAGCACCTTCCATGCCATGTGCGCAAAAATCCTGCGTAAGGACATTGATAAGTTGGGCTATACCCGCTCCTTTACCATCTATGACGATGATGACCAGATGAGCGTTATCAAGGAACTGCTCAAGCAAAGCAATATTGATGAGAAGGCCCTGTCTCCCCGTGAGATCAAGGGCAAGATTTCCGATGCAAAAAATACCCTTCTGGCACCAGACGAGTGGTTTTCCGCGTCCGCGAAGGATTTTCGCTGTCAGCAGATTCATGATATCTACCACCAGTACGAACTGCGCCTGCGCAATGCCAATGCCTTGGATTTTGATGATCTGATCATGCGGACCCTGGAGTTACTGGCGGATCATCCCCCGGTGCTGGAGGGGTATCGGGACCGCTTCCAATATGTGCATGTGGATGAATACCAGGATACAAACTTTGCACAGTATTCGCTGGTGAAGCTGTTGACCCAAAAAAGCCGCAACTTGTGTGTGGTAGGCGATGACGACCAATCAATCTATGGTTGGCGTGGCGCGGACATTCGCAATATCCTGGATTTTGAAAAGGACTTCCCGGACACCACTGTCATCAAACTGGAGCAGAATTATCGCAGCACCGCAAACATCCTGGACGCAGCCAATCAGGTGATCGCTCACAATGAGGGCCGCAAGGAAAAGGTCCTCTGGACCGAACTTCCAGCTGGAAACCCTATCAAGATATTCTGCGCTGGTGACGAGCGAGATGAGGCGGCCTGGATCTGCGACAGGATGCAGCAACTGAGAATCAGCGGCTCCTCCTACGGGGATATGGCAGTGCTGTATCGCACCAATGCCCAAAGCCGTGTGCTGGAAGAAATGCTCACACGGGCCGGTATTCCCTACAAGGTGTATGGAGGCTTGCGCTTCTATGACCGTAAAGAAGTCAAGGACATCATCGCCTACCTTCGCTGCATCGTCAACCCTTCCGATGATGTCAGCCTTCGTAGAATCATAAACCAACCCAAACGCTCCATAGGGGACAGCACAATCAGTGAATTGTCCCGCTATGCGCAGGAGAAGGAAATGCCCCTGTACAGCGCGCTGATGGATGTTCCAGAGGCGCTGTCCGCCCGTCCCCGCAAATGTGTTAGGGAGTTTGGCGAGCTGATGAATGAATTGGTTATGAGCCGGGAGGATATGGGAATCACGGATTTTGTGAAGCTGCTCATTGAGAAAACCGGCCTGCGCCTCCAGTATGAGAGAGACCTTTCCGACGAAGCCAAAGCCCGGGTGGAGAACATGGATGAGTTTGTGGGCGCAGTAGCGGAGTATGAAAAGGCAACGGAAAATGCCTCTCTGGAGGATTATCTGGAAAATGTAGCCCTGATTACTGATTTGGATAACCAGGAGAACAGTGCCCAATACGTTACGCTCATGACTGTCCACAGCGCCAAAGGCTTGGAGTTTCCCATTGTTTTTGTTGCCGGGTTGGAAGAGGGAGTCTTTCCCAGCGGCCGTAGCTTGACAGACGACAAAAAGTTGGAAGAGGAGCGTAGACTTTGCTATGTTGCGATTACGCGGGCCATGCGCAGGCTGTATCTGAGCTACGCTGCCCAGCGTATGCTTTACAATCAACTCAACTATAACGCACCCAGCCGCTTTGTTGGAGAGATACCCAGTCGTCTGCTGGACGATGAATGGATCAGCAAGCGGGAAAAGAGCTTCCCTGGAGCCATTGAAGCTTATAGCCATCCCGTTACCAAAAGGGCCTCCAAGCAGCACGATCCCTCTCCCATGGCTTTTGGCGTTCCAAAGGTGGTTATGCCTCGCCGTGGAATTGGGGCCAATGGAAATGCCTTGGGCATCCCCGGTGTACAAAAGGGCTTTACGCCCTCTGCAGCCGCATCGGTACCTCCCAACGCCGTAGCTGCACTGTTTAAGGCAGGTGACCGGGTTATGCATAAGAAATTTGGAGAGGGCAATGTGACGGAAATTCGCGGCAGCGGTAGCGATGCCCGTATCGTCATTTCCTTTGCTGCTTATGGCATGAAGGAGTTCTCCCTGTCCATCGCGCCTATCGTCAAGGTCAGTGTTTAAAGTATAATCAAATTTTTTCAAGGCGCATTCAAAAGATGCGCCTTTTTCACAGGATTTCCTTCCGAAAATGTGCTTTGTGAGGAGGGGTTTTCGTGACCAGGATCAACGATGACGCGAAAAAGCGGATGGTGGAATGGGTCAAGATACTGAACGAGGCTTCCATACGCTATTACACCACCGGCGAGAGCTCCATGAGTGATGCCAAATGGGATGAGCTTTATGACCGGTTGGCAGCGTTGGAATATGAAACGGGATTCGTTCTCCCGGATTCCCCCACCATTCGTGTGGGAGCGGAACCTCTAAAGTCCTTTACCCAGCATCGCCATCTCACCCGGTTGTGGAGTATGGACAAGGTGCAAAGCAGGGAAGGACTTGATCAGTGGATTACCAGGTGTCAAAAGCTCCACAGTCAGCTCACCGATGGCAGTTCTGTGCCTTTGGCCCCGCTTTCCTATGCTGTGGAGTATAAGCTCGACGGTTTGACCATCAATTTAACCTATCAGGGGGGGCAATTGATTCAGGCCGCCACCCGGGGCAATGGTGAGATAGGTGAAGGGATATTGCCCCAGGTGCGAACGGTTCGTTCCATTCCCCTGTCCATTCCCTTTCAGGGTCTTTTGGAGGTACAAGGAGAATGCATTATGCGCTTGAGCGTGTTGGAAGCCTACAATCGTACGGCGGCCGAGCCCTTAAAAAACGCCCGGAATGGAGCAGCGGGTGCCCTGCGCAACCTGGACCCTGCGGTAACAGCCCAGCGGAAGCTGGATGCATTCTTTTATCATGTGGGGACCTGTGAGAATGCCCCCTTCTCCGATCACCAGGGTATGATATCCTTCTTACGGGATAACGGCTTTCCCACCAGTCCCTATTTGGCTTTTGTTGAAGATCCGGCTCTCCTCTATGCCCGGATTGAGGAAATTGAAGCAAAACGTGGAAGCCTGGACTATTTGATTGACGGTGCAGTTGTGAAGATTTCAGATTTCGCAACCCGCGCGGCGATGGGATATACCGACAAGTTCCCTCGCTGGGCTGTAGCCTACAAGTTTTCGGCCGAGGAAAATATTACTCAATTACTGGATGTGACTTGGGAACTTGGCCGCACTGGAAAGCTCACCCCTTTGGCGCATCTGGCTCCGACCGAGATTGGAGGCGTCACCGTCCAGCGGGCCACCCTCAACAACTACGGGGATATTCTGCGTAAAAAAGTAGCCATTGGGTGCGATGTATGGATTCGTCGAAGCAATGACGTGATTCCGGAGATTATGGGCCGTATCGGCAATCCTCAGCCGGGAGAAAAGCATATTGTACAACCTGAAAAATGCCCCGCCTGTGGAGAGAAACTGGTGGAGCGTGGGGCTCATCTGTTCTGCCTCAACCGTTCCGGATGCAAACCACAGGCAGTAGCGCGGCTGGTGCATTTTGCAGGCCGAAACGCCATGGATATCGATACCTTTTCAGAAAAAACTGCCGAACTGCTCTATGATAAGCTGGGTATCCGTGATTGTGCTGACCTCTACCATCTGTCTGTCAGCGATTTGCTGCCTTTGGAGGGATTCCAGCAAAAACGGGCGGAGAATCTGATCGCGGCTTTGGAGAGCAGCCGACATTGCTCTCTGGATGCCTTCCTCTTTGCGCTGGGCATTCCCAACGTGGGACGCAAAACAGCCAAGGATCTTGCCGTGCACTTTGGTTCCCTGGACAAGGTAAAGGCCGCAACCATGGAACAACTTACTGCCATTCCTGAGATCGGCGAGGTGGTGGCGGCCAGCATCGTAGAGTTTTTTGGCTATCCCGAGAATCTTGAAATGGTGAATCGGCTGCTGAACGCCGGGGTATCGCCAAAGCATGAATCCGGCACTGTATCTGACAGTCTGGCAGGGCTGACCATTGTCGTTACCGGTACATTGCCCAGTCTCTCCCGCGATGAAGCGGAGGCCCTCATCGCTGCCCATGGAGGCCATGCAGCAGGAAGTGTGAGCAAAAAAACCGCCTTTGTTCTGGCTGGTGATAAGGCCGGAAGCAAGTTGGAAAAGGCGGTTGCATTGGGGATACCTGTTTTGACTGAAGCAGAGTTTTTGGAGCGAATCAAGGGATA
>JAAYDR010000068.1 GCA_012729115.1 Clostridiales bacterium
GCCACTATTTTGTTTTTAATCCGGCCGCAGGCAAGCGCGCCACCAGGGCCCGGCTTGACGCGGCTCTGGCAGTGCTTGAGCCGAACAGTTACACCCTATACACCACCAAAGGAGCTGGGGACGCGGCGGCTTATGTCCGCGCATTATGTAAAGCTGAACCGGGGCCCAAGCGTTTTTATGCTTGCGGCGGCGACGGAACCCTGGGGGAGGTGGCCACGGGCGTAATGGGATTCCCTGAGACGGAGATCGGGGCCTGGCCCTGTGGCAGCGGCAACGACTATGTGAAGTATTTTGGCGGCGAGAACCGCTTCCTGGATTTGAGCCGTCAGGTGAAAGCAGGCAGTGTCCCCGTGGACCTGATGCGGGTGGGTGGTCACTGTGCCATCAATGCGGTCAACCTGGGCCTGGAAGCCGAAGCGGCGGCCACCATGGTGCACATCCGGCACCATCCGCTTTTCAACGGTAAAAACGGCTATGTCCTGGGCGTCTTAAGCGCGGTCACCCGTCATATGCGCACGGAATGCGAAGTGACGGCTGACGGCCTGAAACTGCATAGCGGGCCCATGCTGACGCTTTCATTGGCCTGCGGCAAGTATGTTGGCGGTGGATTTATGTGCGCGCCCCAGTCCAAAAATGATGACGGGCTGATGGAACTTGCGCTGGTGAAGCCTATGAGCCGATTGCGGCTGGCTCGCCTGATCGGCACATATAAAAAAGGGGAACACCTTGATGATCCCCGTATGCTTCCCTTTATCAATTATCGCCGGGTAAAGGAAGCCCTGATTGAAGGAGACAGGGATATCCGGCTGTGCCTGGATGGGGAGATTGCCATTGGCAGGCGCTTTAAGGTGGAACTTCTGCCGGGGGCTGCGCGGTTTATTCTGCCGGAGACGGTGTAACTGCGGGTACGGCAGTGTATGAGCGACGAAGTAAATGGCCGCTATACGGATGGAAACCGGTTATTGCCTGATGTATCGCGATTTTTTGCGGGCGAAAAAAAGCTCCCGGGCAAAAAGGTATAAAGAACCTGCCCATATCAGCGTGTTACTGTGTATTTTTGGTGCAAAAAGACAGGTCGATACGATGGCAAGGCACCCCGTGCGATAAGCGGACACCTGTTTGTGCCGGAAGAGATTCTTCATGCGTCAGACAGACTCCCGGATTATGCTGCTGGCAAGGATGTTATTTGGCAAAACCAACGGCCGACAGGACGAGCTAAACCCTTCCGAGGGGAAAACTGGCTGCATGGCAGGCTGATCAGCCTTTTCAGGCCAAACCGCATCAACACGGCAGAAGAGAGAGGCTGTTTGAATATCCGGAGTATGGTTAAGGACTCAGACTGTCTATTGCGCTGGATTTTTACCATCGACTTGGCGTGATGAGCGATAAAAATTTGCTTGGCTGGACCTGGACTTACATATGAGAAAGTCGGCGCCGGCCTCGGGGACGCGCTGAATACGCTTGCTTTGTCTACTTTGCGCCAGAACAGTTTCCCGGCGGGCTAATACACAGAGCGGAAGGCGTGAAAAGGAAGCGAAGGAAAGAGGAGACGCACAAAGCAACTTTGCGAAGCAGAAATGCAGAGTCCCATTCATATTCGAAGCAGATGACCGCATTTTCCGGTTCGCTGGAAAACGAATCCGGATATCCATTTTCGGCCGGAGCCCAAGTGGCTGTCGTGCCGGTTTTGCCCCTGCTGTGTAAAGCGCGCCCACTGGCTGTCAGCGCCTGTCAATAAGGGCAATTGCTCACATCATATTTATCCCCTGATGCTCAATCCAATACGGCAATATGCAGTGTATCTGAGCAGCGCCCGGAATGTTGCAGGGTCGCAAAAAAAGCGCTTGGGAAGAGCCCGGTTCAAGCCTTCAACATCACTTTTTGCCGGCTATGTATGTATCATTATGAAACACATTAGGGTGGAAGTATAATCTTTGTACATTTCACGAAAAAAGTTGTTGACAAGCTGCTTGATTTGTGCCAATAATTGCATTAGTAAAGTCTATCGCTCACAGAGTGTATCAAAATGCGACATTCACCCCCAATTACCTGATGGGAGGCAAGCAACCCTGATGACCATCGCCGTGGCCAGGAAGATGCAAAAGGGATCTTTGGATTCCATTACCCGGGTTCTGGAACAGGAACTTCTGACTGCAATAGGTTGCACAGAGCCCGTTGCGATCGCATACTGCGGCGCGCTGGCTGCCCGGGCGCTTGGAAAACGCCCGCAAAGTATAAGCGTCCGATGCTCGGGGAATATCATTAAAAACGCCAAATCCGTTGTGGTTCCCAATACCCTGGGGCTTAAAGGCATCGAGGCGTCCGCCATCTCCGGAGCGCTTTACGGCGACCCGGAAAAAGGCCTTGAAGTCCTGTCGTCCATCACCCCTGAACAGGCCGGGGATATTGCCGAAAAGATCGGCCGGCTCCGTGTTCCGGTCTCCCTCCTGCACACAAAGCATCTGCTGCACATCATCGTCGCCTGTCATGCAGGGGAAGATACAGCAGAAGCGGAGATCTGCGGCAGCCACACCCATATTGCCGCGATTCGATTGAACGGTGTTACGCAGTATGCGGGCGGGGAGTTCAGCCAGCAGGTGCCGGGCCATGAAGAAAAACTGTCCGTCATAAAAATTCTGACCTACGCCAAGCAGGTTCCCCTGGAAGAGATCAGGCCCATCCTCATCGGGCAGATTAAGAACAATATCGCCATCGCGCGGGAGGGATTATCAGGCAATTGGGGCGCTGAAATTGGCAAAACCATCCTGGCTGCAAGGGGGAATAGCGCCAGGGCGAAGTTGGTTGCCTGGACCGCTGCAGGTTCGGACGCACGGATGAACGGCTGTGCCATGCCTGTGACCATCAACTCCGGCAGTGGAAACCAGGGGCTTGCCGCATCCGTCCCCGTAATTATCAGGGCGGAGCAATTAAAAGCGGGCGAGGAAGCCCTGCTGCGCGCGCTGGCCGTCAGCAACCTCATTGCAATTCACCAGAAAAGAGGCATTGGGCGTTTGAGCGCCTACTGCGGCGCGGTAACCGCTGCCATCGGCAGCGCCGCCGGTATCGCATATCTGGAAGGGGCAGGGGACGAGCAGATCGAACAGGTCATCAGTAACGGCCTGATGATTGCAAGCGGTATGCTGTGCGATGGCGCGAAATCTTCCTGCGCGGCAAAAATCGTAACCTCGCTGGACAGTGCCTTACTGGCCTATGACATGTCCAAATCAGGCAGGGAATTTCAGCCGGGGGAAGGATTGGCAAAACCGGGCGTTGAAGGCACAATCAGCGCGGTAGCACGCGTCGCCAGGGAAGGCATGAAGGAAACAGATATCCAGATCCTTCATGTCATGCTGGACAACCCCAACAACGAATTGGAAGCGGATAATCGCTTTTAATAAAGGAAAGGAGAAGAGGCTCAAAGAGCCTCAACACACATCATGAAAAAGACACTGGCACTTGTTCTCTCCTGCGTGATGATGCTGGCTTTCGCAGCAGGCGCGATGGCAGCTGACGGCGTGGTCAAAATCGCCGTCGCGGCGCCCATGACCGGCGACAATGCCGAGTATGGCAACGGTTTCTACAACGCCACCCTGATGGCGGCAGACGAAGTCAATCAAGCCGGCGGCCTGAAAGTCGGCGACAAGACCTACACGGTGGAAGTGCTCAAATTCGATGACAAGTCTGACTCCGACGAGGCACAGATCGTTGCTGAAAAGATCGTATCCGATCCGGATATCATCGGCGTTATCGGCCACTTTGCCTCAGGCATCTGCATGGTTGCCGCTCCGACCTATAACGAGTCCCAGTATGTGGAAATCAGCCCAACCGCTTCACATCCCGACTACTCCGGCATCGGTGAATACATCTTCCGCAACAACACCGTCATCACGGTTGAGACAAAAACCGGAGTGGAAATCGCTGTCGATGACCTGGGCGCCGGAAAGATCGGCGTACTCTCCATTGACACTGAGTGGGGCGTAAGCGCCGGCAACGCGATGGAAGCGCACATCAAGGATATGGGCAAGGAAGTTGCACTGCGCCAGCAAGTCGGCGTGGACCAGGTTGACTTCGCGACGGAAATCGCCAACTTCAAGGCCGCCGGCGCGGAAGTTGTCATGGTGGCCGGCATGTATGGCACACTGGCTCCGTTTGCCGTCGCGCGTGACAATAGCGAGTTTGATGTTCCCCTGGTCGGCTGCAGCAACGCCTACACAAAAAGCCTGATTGAGATTGCCGGCGAATCCGCCGAAGGGATCTACGCACCCGTCTCCTTCTTCGCGGGCAATCCCGACCCAAAAGTTCAGGCATATGTCACAAAGTACACGGAACTTTATGGTGCTGCCCCCTCTGCCCTGACCACCCAGGCCTATGACTCCGCCCTCATCCTGATGGACGCTGTCTCGCGCGCCGGGAGCCTGGACAGGGTTGCCATCAAGGACGCGATGTTCACCACCGCCTTTGAAGGGATTTCCGGTTTCACCACCTTTGATGAAATCGGCGACGCGCAGAAAGTGTTTACCAAAATCATGGCCAAGGACGGCGATTTCGTCGTGGCTGAATTCGACTGATATCAAGCAGTGCTACCATCCGGCTGGCTGCATCAAAGGGTGCAGCCGGCCATCCTGAGGGAAGGAGCGCGTTCTGCGCTGCCCAGGCGCGGGCGCAATATGTTTATAACATGGAGGTTTTCCTTGGTGCGGTCATCAACGGCATCGCCCTGGGCATGGCGTACGCGCTCATCGCTGTGGGGTATTCGATGGTGTTTGGTATCCTGCGGCTTATCAATTTTTCCCACGCCGCCGTATATGCGTTTGGGGCTTATATGGTGTATTTCTTTATTTCACTCAAATTTGGACTGCTGCCCGCGATTCTCGCAGCCATTTTGCTCTCGGGGCTTCTGGCTGTGCTGATTGACCAGGTTGCCCTTAAACCGCTGAGGACCAAAGCATCCGTTCCCATCGCTTCGCTCATCACCACCATCGGGGTATCCTTCATTATCCAGAACTTCCTTTCCATGGACAGCATCTTTACCAGCGAAAAGAAGGGCTTCCCTTCGCTGAACCTATTCGGGAACATCCAGTTTGGAAACCTCACCATCCAGTCAAGCCAGGTCATCATGTTTTTCACGGCCCTTTTCCTGCTGGGGCTGCTGACTTTCATCGTGCAGAAGACGCGGCTTGGCCTGGCGATGCGCGCGACGGAGCAGAACCAGCGCGCGGCGCACCTGATGGGGGTTAATGTCAACTATGTCATCTCCGCCGCCTTCTTTATCGGGGGGGCTTCAGCCGCCATTTCAGGCGCGCTGATTGGGGGTTATTATCAGATTATCTCCCCCACCATGGGCGCGATTATCGGCCTGAAGGCTTTTTCCGCCGCCGTTGTTGGCGGAATCGGTATCCTTTACGGTTCCGTCGTCGGCGGACTTGTGGTGGGGATTTCCGAAACCGTCGCCGCGCAGTACCTGGGCAGCAATGTCAGAGACCCGATGGCGTTTGTCATCCTGATTCTCATCCTGATCATCAAGCCCAATGGGCTGTTCGGGAAGAAAGGGATCTCAAAGGTATAATCGATGCATAAGAAAAATGATTTTCGCGTATTGCCTGCCTTTGAGCGTTTCATCAGCCGATTCCAGGTGCCTTTGATGGTACTGGGCCTGGGCCTGCTGATTGCCGTTCCCTTTATGGGCGTCAGCCGGGTCAACATCCGCCTGATGATGATGATTTTGCTTTACGCGATGCTGGGTATGGGCCTGAATGTGCTGATTGGCTACACAGGCCAGGTATCGCTGGGCCATGCAGGGTTTTACGCTATTGGCGCCTATGCCAATGCCATCCTCACCACAGCATACGGTTTCTCATTCTGGGAGGCGGCCATCGCCGGCGCTTGCATCGCGGCCCTGGTAGGCCTGCTGCTGGGGATGCCGACCCTCAGGCTTTCGGGCACCTACCTGACGATCGTCACCCTTGGCTTCGGTGAAATCGTGGTTATGGTGCTCAAACAATGGGACTCTCTGACCAACGGAAACTTCGGCATCCGGGGCATCCCGAAGCCTGTTTTCTTCGGGCATGAGCTCAATCTTCCCAATGGCGGTTTCTACTGGCTGATCCTGGCCCTGTCGCTTTTGACCGCGCTGGCGTGCTACCTCATCCGTTTTTCAAAAACGGGCCGGGCCTTCACAGCCATCAAGGAAGACGCGCTGGCCGCCACGATGATGGGCATTAAAACAGTCCGCTATAAAATCCTGGCCTTTGTAATATCCGCTTTCATAACGGGCCTTGCGGGCGCGTATTACTCCGTCATCAACAACGGGTACATCGAACCCACCAACTTTTCCTTCAACATATCCGTACAGATTATCTGTGTGGTGATTGTCGGCGGATTGGGCACCATCCGTGGCATGTATTTCGGTGCCGCGCTACTGACGCTTTTCCCACAGGTTTTCCGTTTTTTGGATCAGTGGCGCTTTGTGATATATGGGGTGCTGCTGGTGGGCATGATGCAGTTCCGTCCGCAGGGTGCCATGGGCTGGCAGTCTACCCTGCCCTACCGGTTGTCCCGCGGATTGAAGAAGAGATTGGGCACTCCGGCGGTTTCCGCGCCGGTTGCCCAAGGGGGGCCGTGCGATGCCGATGTTTGAGGCGAAGGACATCTCCATGCATTTTGGCGGCCTGATTGCCGTTGACCGGGTTTCCATGCATGTGGAGAAGGGAGAGATTGTCAGCCTGATAGGGCCCAACGGCGCCGGCAAGACCACGGTGTTCAACATGATCACCGGGGTGTACAACATTACCGGGGGCAATCTTCTCTTTGAAGGGGTCAGCCTGGAAGACAAGATTCCCCAGCAAATCGTAGGGATGGGCATTTCGCGCACCTTCCAGAATTTGCGCCTGTTCAGCAAGAGCCGTGTCATTGAGAATGTGCTGATCGGGATGCATCTGCACACGCGCTACGGCTTTTTTGACTCCCTGCTGCGCCTGCCGCGCTTCCGAAGGCTTGAGGATGAGTACACCCTGAAAGCCATCCGGATTCTTGAGAAAATCGGTTTGGGTGCGCATATCGACAGCCTGGCCGGGAGCCTGCCCTACGGAGAGCAGCGCAAGGTGGAAATCGCCAGGGCTATTGCCACGGACGCGCGGCTGATATTGCTGGATGAGCCTGCCGCCGGCATGAATCCCGCGGAAAGCCAGGAACTTATGCGCTTTATCCGCTCCCTGCGTGACGAGGGTTTTACAATCTTGCTCATCGAGCATGATATGCAGGTCGTGATGAACATCTCCGACAGGATTTATGTGCTGGACCATGGCAAACTCATTGCACAGGGGTTGCCTGGGAAAATCGCCGAGAACCCACTGGTCGTGGAAGCATATTTGGGAGCGAAGCGCGAAGATGCTTGAGATTAAAGGGCTGCATGTCCACTATGGCTACATTCATGCACTCAAGGGAATTGACCTGAGTGTTGGGCAGGGCGAGATTGTAACCCTCATCGGTGCCAACGGCGCGGGTAAATCCACCACGCTTAACGCGGTTTGCGGGCTGGTGAAAGCCAGCGCGGGGAGTATTCATCTGGAGGGTGAAGACATCACCAACAAAGCGCCCTACCGCATTGTGCAGCGCCGCGTCAGCCAGGCGCCCGAGGGGCGCGAGGTGTTCCCCATGCTCACCGTGAACGAGAACTTGCGTATGGGTGCGTTTACCGTCACAAACCAGGAAACAATCAGCCGAAGCTATGAACGGGTGTTTGGGCTTTTCCCACGCCTGAAAGAGCGCGAGAAGCAGATAGCGGGCACACTGTCGGGTGGCGAGCAGCAGATGCTGGCCATCGGACGCGCTCTGATGTCAAGCCCGAAACTGCTCCTGCTGGACGAGCCATCCATGGGGCTGGCCCCCAATCTGGTGCTGCTCATCTTTGATCTCATCAAGTCAATCAACGAACAGGGCGTCACTATCCTGCTCATTGAACAAAACGCGAACATTGCCCTGTCGATTGCCAAACGCGCCTATGTGCTGGAGACCGGCAATGTCGTACTCTCCGGCGAGGCAGCCTCGCTGCGCAGCGATCCCGCCGTCCAGCGGGCTTATCTGGGCGGCTAAAAAGCGAATGCATGAAGGAGAAACTGCCATGAAAAAACTCATCAACCATCCCAACGACGCGGTTCACCAGATGCTGCTCGGCCTGTCAAAGGCCTATCCGGAACTGCTGTACCATGGCGAGGGGGTCGAGGTTATCTCGCGCAGGAAAAAAAGGCAAGAAAAGTTGGCCTGGTGTCCGGCGGCGGCTCCGGCCACGAGCCCGCCCACGCGGGCTATGTTGGACCCGGGATGCTGGATGCGGCAGTCGCGGGCAATGTTTTCGCCTCCCCAAGCCCGGACCGTATCCTTGAAGGTATCAAAGCGGCGGACAGCGGCGCGGGCGTCTTGATGATTATCAAGAACTACTCCGGGGACATCATGAACTTTGAAATGGCGGGTGAGATGGCTGCCGATGAGGGAATCAAAGTGGCGTCCATTATCACCCGGGACGATGTGGCGGTACCCGACTCTACCTATTCCACCGGCAGGCGGGGAATCGCCGGCACCGTTCTGGTACATAAAATAACGGGAGCCGCAGCCGAAGAAGGGAAAACCCTGGAAGAAGTAAAAGCTGTTGGGCAAAAAGTCATCGACAATATTCGATCGATGGGTATGGCAATGACGCCCTGCATCCTGCCCGGGGTTGGCAAAGCGGGGTTCCATCTGGCGGAGGACGAGGTTGAGATCGGCATGGGCATCCACGGTGAGCGGGGGGTAAGCCGCGAAAAAATCTCAAGTGCCGCTGAAACCTCCGAAAAACTGGTCGCGCGCTTACTGGAAGATATGGACTTTTCCGGAAGTGAAGTCGCCGTGATGGTCAATGGCCTGGGAGGCACGCCGCTGATGGAGCTGTATATCGTCTATAATGAGGTGGAGCGCATCCTGTTGGAAAAAGGTATCCGTGTATTCCGTTCCTATATCGGCAATTACATGACTTCCCTTGAGATGTCCGGATGTTCCATCACCCTGCTGAAACTGGACGAAGAACTCAAGGGATACCTCGCGGCGCCTGCCGTAACGCCGGCATTTCACAGCTGAAGGAGAAACGCATGGAATTTCTTGTCACCACAGCGGATTACGTCGATTTTATCTTAAACGCTGGAAAGAAAATCGCCGGGGAAAAAGATTACATCTCCTCACTGGATGCGGCAACGGGGGACGGGGATCACTGGGTCAACATCAACATGAGGTTTGAGGCTTTGGCGGGGATGGAAGCAACCCTGCGTGGAATGGGCTTTTCCGCCCTTTTCAAGAAAATCGGCTTGACAATGATGAGCCGGATTGGCGGCAGTTCCGGTATCCTGTATGGGGGCGCCTACCAAGCCGCTGGGAAGATACTTCCCGAAGGGAGTGGCATTCCTCTGACTGATCTGTATCAGGCGATGGATGCGATGCTCACGGATATGATGAAAAGAGGGCACGCCCAGCCGGGATTCAAAACCATGATTGACGCCCTTTACCCTGCCGTAGCAGCCTTCCGGGAATCCCTGGATAAGCATGAAGAGCCACTCGTCCTGCTGAAGAACCTTAAACAGGCAGCTCTGTCGGGAGCGGAAAAAACCAGAGGAATGGAAGCGGTCAAGGGCAGGGCCAGTTATCAGAAAGACAAGGGCGTCGGGCACCTGGATCCGGGTGCCGTCACCATGGCCTGGCAGATTGAATGCCTCAGCGAAACCCTGGCCGCCAAGGCCGGCAATTATGAAAAGCCCATGCGGGGAGGGGAGCGCAAGAACGGATGACCTGGCTGATGACCATTAACGAAAGCGCCAAGCGGACAGCAGCGGCGATAAAAAACATCCTGGATGTTGATGTCGTCATCATTGACGAGGAGCTAAACCGTATCGCGGATACCTTCGGCTACGGGGCAAAGGAAATTGTCATTCGGCCAAACTCCATCGTTGGCATGATTATCCAAACGGGCAAATCCCTGGCCATTGACGACAAGGAGCGCTTTGAAAGCTGCAGCCTGTGCACAGACCGGGAAGACTGCAGGATGCAAAGCTTGATTGGTGTGCCCATCTTGTTGAAGGAGCGCGTCGTTGGCGCGATTGGCCTGGTGATACCCAAAGCGTCCGGCAAAAACCTTTTTGACCGCCTCGACTATACCATCGACTTCCTCAACGAGATGGCCTACAGCCTGGCCTATCGGCTGCAGGCCGCGCAGGACAGTAAAGGGATGATGGAGGAAAAGAGGGAGAGGGAACTGCTCATTGACTGCATGGAGGACGCTGCCGCCATCCTGGACAGCCGGGGGCTGATAAAGTTTTCAAACCGCCAGTTCAACCGCAGGTTTTTTTCCGGAAGCAGGACGGTGAACATCCCGCTGGAGAATGTCATTCAGGATAAGGCCTTGCTGGATAAATACCGGAGAAACCAGGAAGTTCAGGATCTGCGAGTCTCCTGCAGCATCCAGGGGAAGGAGCAAAGCGCCTTCTGCACGTTAAAATTTCTCGAGCCCGAAGGGGCTGGAAACGGAGCCATCCTGATTCTGCGCGCCGGCACGCCCGTGGAATGCGCCCCCCCGACTGGAATGACCGTCAGCGAAGTGATGGTGGCCGAAATGAAAAAATACCTGAATCTGGGGATGAGCAAATCAGAAATTGCCAGTATCCTCGGTGTGAGCCGGGCTACACTATACAGGAAGCTAAAAAACGAAAGGATGAACTAAGGATGATCAAGAACAAAAAAAGCAAGAGCGACCCCCGAACAGACCTTCTCAGGAGCGCAATTGAGCACCGGGCAACCTGGTTTGCGCTGATGGTGGAGGAGGCCAGGAAGCATGGCCTGGACGATCAGTTCGCCTCAGATGCGGTCATGCGCTGCGGGCAGTTCCACGGCGATAACAAATATCCCTCGACCGATGATCTGCCCACCTTTGCCAAAGCGTTTGCGAACGAAGATGTGGTCAACACCTTCGAAATGGACATCATTGAATCCAGCGATGAAAAACTGAGCATCAACTTCCATTACTGCCCCCTGGTCGAGGCATGGCAGAAACTCGGTGTGCCGGAAGAAGAGATTCCCAGGCTCTGCGACATGGCGATGGACGGCGACCGCGGCATTATCAGCACCTATGACAAGTTTGAATTTGAACTGGGAAATACAATTGCCAAGGGAGGGGACCACTGCGAAATCCGCATCACAAAAAAGGAAGACTGACCGAGCCTTCCGGAAATCCCGAATTCCCGTCAATCATGTGCATTCATGAGAGGGGCGATTCACCCAACTGCATTGGCAATGAGACCCCGGTCTTATGATGGACAGGCCGGGGTTTTTGATTTGAACCACATGGCTGCAAATTGTAAACCATGTGTCCTGCGCAATCAGGCATTACAGCGCATTCCAGCGTTCGCAGGGTTTTTTGGCCCCCGAGAGCAGGGCAGTTATTGTGATTCCGCTGTAAAGAATGCTGATTGATACCGGCAAGGAAGAGGAAAAAACAGTTCGAGGCAGGGATACGATGAGTTTGCGAAGCCCGCTATTTTGGCTGCCGATTCTTATTGACCCCTTCAGTTGACTTTTGAAGGTCATCCTAAACAGCCTGCTGAGGGGCTGAGCAAGAGGATCCGGCGGTTTACCCGGGTGCCGGCATCATCCCCGATCCGGGACCCCGGCTGGTGCTGGTGAATTTGAAGCTGATGGATCATGCAGAGAAATGATCGGTGACCAGAATATTTCCAGGCAAGGATCCGCTCGATTCGCAAACTAAACGGAAGTTATCTGACAGCGGAGCAAAGCGCGGTATAAATGCCCGTGAGGTCATTATGCCCTGGCACAGCCCTATCTATCAACCAAAAAACCCTGAGAACGCATTCTTCTCAGGGGGTTTTGCTGGTGGGATTAATTGGGCTCGAACCAACGACCTCCACGATGTCAACGTGGCGCTCTAGCCAACTGAGCTATAATCCCGCGACACCGGAATCATAACATGCCAATGATGAATTGGCAAGGGTTTTTGGTGCGGAAAGCGCCCGGTCCAAAACAGGGGCCGTGCCCCCGCGACAGCCCCTGGATCAGCGCGGCGCCTACTCGCCGATGCTTATGGCTTCCGTCGGGCAGCTGTTCCGGGCTTCTTCGGCGGATTCCTGCAGTTCCGGTGTGACATCGGCGTAAGCTTCAGCCAGATTGTCATCATTCATCCGGAAGACTTCCGGGCAGATGCTTTCGCACAGGCCGCAGCCAATACAAAGTTCCTTGTCAACGATAGCTTTCATGGTTTTCCCTCCTGATGGTTTTGGCTTATTAGCCATCTATGATTTCGCCCTTGGCAGATAGGGTCGCCACCTGCCAGGGAATCATTTTACCACAATTCTTCAGCGCCTGGGTAACAGCCCGGACGAGCCCCCCGCAGCAGGGCACTTCCATACGCACCACCTTCAGGGATTTGA
>JAAYDR010000069.1 GCA_012729115.1 Clostridiales bacterium
GTCATATTCATCTGACATACAATAGAGCTTGTACTTGGAAAACACTGATGAATTTGGGTTGTCGCGGCGATTCATATAATATGGTTCCGGGATAAAAAAAATTCTTTTTGCGCAGCAAAAGGTCCTGAACCAAAACCCATTGTCCTGATAGGATGCGCCGGGGGATTCGTTGTGTTCTATCCCGTTCTCCATTAAAAAGTGCCGGCGGTAGATTCCGCTCCATGTGTTCATAATCATGCGGAATATTGGCAGATTCTCCGCAGCAGAAACAACTTTGGAATAGTAGCGGTCCGTATCATCCAGGCGATTGTATCTGCAGGCGTAGGAACCATCTTTCTCCATAAAGCGATAGAAATCCGCTTTTACAACATCGGCATGATGCTCTTTTGCCGCGTGGTATAATTTTTCAAACATATCGCGGGGAACAAAGTCATCGGTCTCAACAATCCCGATGTATTCACCCGTTGCGGCGCGAATCCCCAGATTCATTTGATATCCATAGCTTTTCTTATCAGCATGGATGATATGAATTCTGCTGTCGGATGCAGCATAATGATTGAGGATATCCAGTGTACCATCGTTTGATCCGCCGTCCACGCATATGATTTCAAGATCAGCCAAAGACTGCTGCATAACGCTTGTCAGACACAGATCAATATAGTTTGCAACATTGAGCGATGGCATAATGACCGAAACTTTTGGCATTTCATCACCTGCAGTCTTGTTGTTTTCATGAGCATTTCAGAAACGATTGATTCGCAAGACTCTCTTCTTTGCACGCTTGAAACCCAGGTGTTCCTGATATTCGCTGCAAATCCCGTGGACATCGTCACCAAAGCGAATCTGCTTTCCCTTGTCAAGCCACAGAATTTTATTGCAAAGCTCCGTAACCTGGTCAATACTATGGGAAACCAGCAGACCGGTTACACCGCTTTTTAGAATTTCCTGCATTTTCTCTCCACTTTTTTTGCGGAAGGCACCATCGCCGACTGCCAGAACTTCATCCAAAATCAGAATATCCGGGCGTACAAGACAAGCAATGGAAAAAGCCAGACGGGATTTCATGCCGCTGGACAGCTGCTTGAAAAGCCTGTCCTGAAAATCTTTGAGCTCGGCAAACGCGATGATCTCATCGTATTTATCGTCCATAAACTTGCGAGTATAACCCATCAACGCGCCGCGGAGATAGGTGTTCTCTTTCACGGTCAGATCGTTGTCAAAACCGGAGGTAAGTTCCAGCAGCGCAGCAACGCTGCCATGTACCTGAATTTCACCCTTGGTTGGCACCATAATGCCGGAAATTGCCTTGAGCAGCGTAGATTTTCCAGCACCATTGGAGCCGATGATGCCCAGCATGTCGCCGCGTTCCAGCGAGAAAGTGATGCCCCGGGTAGCCCAAAACTCTTTGACCTGGTACTGGCCCTTGATATGCCTGAGGATATATTCCTTAAGGCCGATGTCCTTAAAGTCACCGGTGATGTAACGGATGGACACATTATTTGCTTGAATGATGGGCATTGGATCCATCCCCCTTATACATAATAAAGGAACTCATGGTTCTTCTTCTTGTAGATTAAGCCGCCAATCAGCAGCGATGCCATGGCATAACCGAGGAGGAGCAGATGATACGCTGGTGAGGGGATGGCTCCTTCCAGTACGATCAGGCGCACATATTGGATAACGCAGTACACCGGATTGAGAAGGAAGAACCGCTGCACTGTCGGCGAGAGGGCATCCACCCGATAGAAAATCGCAGACATGTACATCAGCAGCAGCACAAAGATGTCATACAGATAGTGCGTGTCCCGAAAGAAAACGTTCAGTGCCGACAAAACAAGTCCTATGCCCAAGTTGAAAAGAATCAGGCAGAAGATGGGATAGATCAACAGGATGAACTTCGGAGTGAAGGGCACACCATCCAGTGCGGTAAAAAGCAAAAAGACCATAAAGGTAATTGCAAAGTTGATAAGAGACGAAACGTTTTTAGAAAACAGAAACAGGTACTTGGGGACGTTGATTTTGGTAAAAATTTTTGCATTGGAGGTCAAGGCCGTCATGCTTCCTGTGGTGGTTTCACGGAAATACGAGAACACAATGTTTCCCGCAAAGAGGTAGGTGGTGTAATGCGGCATATCCCGCCCAAAGTATTGTGTGAATACCACCTTCATCACCAACAGGTGCAGCAAGGGAGAAAGTATGCTCCACCCCATCCCCAATACCGTTCGCTTATACTTCTTCTTGAAGTCGCGCTTCACCAGCTCTTCAAACATGAAACGCTGCTGATTGAAACGTTTAATGAGTTTCCCCTGCATGATTGTTTGTTCACTCTCTTTCATTTGTGCGTTGTGAGATGGAAGAGCTCTGAATGTTACAGGGCTGCAACGTCCTCAAGCGCTGTCGCGATCACCTGGTCCATGTCGTAATAGCGGTATTGGCCCAGCCTTCCGCCAAAGATTACGTCGCCGCGCTGCTCGGCCAGCGCGCGGTACCGCGTGTAGAGGACGGAGTTTTTTCCGTCGTTTACGGGGTAATACGGCTCGAGTCCTGGCTTCCATTCGGCGGGATACTCGCGGCTGATCACCGTGGTAGGCTGGTTGCCGAACTCAAAATGCTTGTGCTCGATGATGCGTGTGTATGGCACATCACGGGACGTAAAGTTGACCACGGCGTTGCCCTGATAATTCTCTCCAGGCAGTTCCTCGGTTTCAAAGCGGAGGCTGCGGTATTGCAGCGCACCGAACCGGTGGCCGAAGAATTCGTCAATGCAACCGGTGAAAACCGTCCTTTGGGCGATGCCGGGCTGCTCCCGGATCATAGCAAAATAATCTGTATTCAGCCTGACCTCCACGCCTTCCAGCATTTTTTCCACCATATGGGTATAGCCGCCCACGGGAATGCCCTGATAGCGGTCATTGAAGTAATTATTGTCGTAGGTGAACCGGCAAGGCAGCCGCCTGATGATAAAAGCGGGCAAGTCGCGGCAGTCGCGGCCCCATTGCTTTTCGGTATAACCTTTCACGAGTTTGATGTACACATCGGTTCCCACCAGGCTGAGGGCCTGCTCCTCAAGGTTTTTGGGATTGGTGATACCCAGCCTCGCTACCTGCTCGGCAATTTTTGCTTTCGCTTCGGCCGGTGTGCGAACTCCCCACATTTTGGAGAATGTGTTCATGTTGAAGGGAAGGTTATAGAGTTCATCGCCATAAACGGCTATGGGGCTGTTGACATAGTTGTTGAACTCGGCAAACCGGCACACATACTCCCAGATCTTCCGGGAACTTGTGTGGAAAATGTGTGCGCCATACCTGTGCACATTGATACCCGCTACGTTTTCGGTGTATGTATTGCCCGCGATGTGGGAGCGGCGGTCAATCACCAGGCAGCGCTTGCCCCGCGCCGCCATTTCGTGTGCGAATACAGCACCATACAATCCTGCGCCAACGATCAGATAGTCATATGTCATGGGGTCAGCCCTCCTTGGGTATAGTTGACGCTCCGGGTGGGTTGAACCTCAACAAATGCTTGACATAAAATGCTTCAAATGCATGCCTTTCCAGACGATAAACATCCGTATTTGTCAAATGTTGTCTCTGCAAATAGAAAACCCCGTATCGGATGGATGTGCCTTACGGCACACGAACACACAGTATACGTGGCCATTATATACCAATGGAGATATGGAGTCAATGAAAGGCGGTCATACTGCATCAATGCAGTTACAGCCTCACTTTCTCCACATAAAAAAACCCTCAAACCGTTATGGTTCAAGGGATTTTTATGGAGCTGATGATGGGACTCGAACCCATGACCTCTTCCTTACCAAGGAAGTGCTCTACCTCCTGAGCTACATCAGCGGGAAAGTTGCAACGTGGTATATTATATACTGACGTAGTTTGTTTTGCAAGAGGAAATTTCATGGATTGTAATAATTCGCAGGAAAGAATAGATACAGAGCCATCTATCAACGAAGAAAGAGCGCTCCGGCCATAGCGGGAAGCGCCCGTTGGCAACCTGTCCATACTATTTGTTATGCCTCGCTGGAGGGCTTCGCTTGAGCTGCCTTTTTCTCCTTGCGCTTGCGGAAGAACAGCTTGATTTTGTGCCAGTAAATGCCTACAGCCGCTCCGCCTGCGATGAATACGCCCGCGATGATCTGCACGATGTAGCTGGTGGAGGCCGGATCGATGTAGGCCAGGGCGGTGGAGGAAGTAAGGAACAGGGAGCAGAGCGCCAGATAGATCAATCGCAGCATAAAAGCGCCTCCTTGGGTGATTTCCCAGACATTATAGCACAATTCTTCCGGGGTGAACAGGCAGGGATTGGGGCGCACATGGAGCCTCTACCCGCGGCCCTGCCGCTTTTTGGCGATGGCGGAAGCGATGTACTGGCCGCTTGCCTGCCCGCTGTGCCCAAAGTTGGCGATGGTTTGCGTAAAAATTGTCTCGATCTTCTCACGGTATTCCTCGCTGTGCTCAAGCAAATAGGCAACTGTTTCCGTTGCGAGGCTCAGATCATCGGGCTCCAGGGATTGGCCGATCTGGGAGCGCAGGCTGATCTCCAGGGGCTTCACGGTGAGGAGCTCATAGTCCGGGTTGTTGATCTTGGGCGGTGTGTTGATGAACAGCACGGGCTTTTTGGTGATGAATGCAAACTCATAGGCGGTGCCCGACCAGTCGGTTATCACCAGATCGCTGTCGTAGAGGGAATTGTCCACGCTGAAATCCAGTTCAAAGGAGAGGTCCGGGTGGCTCTGGGTTGTGTAGCGCTGCACGATGGCATCCATGCGGGCTTTATAGCGCTTCACATATTCAGGATGCGGGCGAAGAACCACATCATAGCCCTTGCCCAGCAGAGCCTCCAGCAAAGGATGGATGCACAGGTCCAGGATGTTGTCCGGCTGCCAGGAGGGAGCAATGAGCAGCTTTTTACGGGTATGCTCAGCCTTTTCCATGGCTTCATACCTGCGGGCCAGCTGTTCCAGCAGCCCGTATCCGCAGGTGATGAGGTTCTTTTCCCGGGTGCCGTCCAGCTTCTCTGCCTGCCGGATTTCCTCCCGCTGGAACTCGCCTACCAGAAGCACAGTGTCGTAATCGCTCAGGGCCCGGCGGCGCAGCACCATATGGGTGGACAGGGGATAGTGGAAACAGTACACATATTCCATATCCTTGCGGGCCAGGCTGCGCTTCAGATGGAACTGGCCCAGGTCCGGCATGGTCATGAGCATCATGTCCGCATCAGCCTTCAGAAAAAAACCGGCCAGCTTTTTGGGGCTCACATAGTAGGGAATGATGCGCTGATCCTCCCGCTGACGAGCCAGGTCAAAGATCTGGTCGCGGGGGTCGCTGGTGACATAATGGATGGGGATGCGGGTATTTCGGAGCAGCCAGTCCAAGATATCCCGGAAGTACTTGTAAAAGCCGCTTCCCTCGCTGTAGACGATAAGCTGCTTGTCCCAGTTGTTCAGGTCAAAAAACCGTTTGCGATCCTGCTTTTCTTTTTGTGCGGCGTAGGCTTCCTCCTGCTTTTTTGCGGCCAGCTGTTCGCGGGTGAGTGGGGCAGGACGGGAGGAATAATCAATAAACCGGGCCGGGTCGTATAGCAAATTCAGCAGAAACAGCTGCAAAATGGCAAACAGGTTGCCAAAAATCCAATACAGGCCTACCCCGGCGGGTACAATGAAAGCAAAATAAGTGGAGAAGGCCACCATAAACAAAGTCATACCCAGCTGGCTGCTCTTGCTCTGTTCCCGTTGGAGTACATTTGCCCGATCCTGGACGAAACACAACAGCCATGCGCTCAGGCCGGCCAGTAAAGGAATCAGCATCAGGATGCTGCCCAGGGAGGGAAGCAAAGACAGGTTGAGCCCCAGGAAGTGAAGCTGAAGGCTTTTAACTGCGGCAATCAGCTCCGGTGCGAAGCCGGAGAAGCCCTCGGCCATGGCCGGATCCCCCAGGAGGCGGATCACAGCCATCTGGGGGGAGGCACCAAGCTCTGCAGTACCCAGTAGAGTCTGTGCCTGGGCCACCAGGGCATTGATGGAGGCAGCGTCCAGGTGCAGCAGATGCTGGAGAGGATGGTAGATGACGGAGATAAGTCCCAGCACCAGGGGAATCTGCAGCAGCATGGGCAGGCAGCCCACTGCCGGGCTGTAATGTTCCTGGTCGTAAAGCTTGATTTGCTCCTCGGCAATGCGGTCCTTATCCCCTGCGTAGCGTTCCCTGATGGCGGTCAGCTCGGGCTGGAGCTTCACCATTTTAATGGAATTCTTCTGTACCTGGATGGAGATGGGCAGTAGAATCAGCTTGCTTACCAGTGTGAACAGGATGATGGACAGGCCATAATTGGAGGTTAGATAATAGCAGGCATACATGATGTATCCCAGAGGGATGCCCAGGATGGTGTTGATGAGATCCATTGCAGAGGCTCCTTGCTAGTTGGACTTAGGATGAAAGGTGATGCTTTTCAGGGCGATGGCCTGCCGCAGGTATGGATCATGGGGGTTTTGGAAGCCGTTGAGCTGATACAGGTTGGTGGCGTCCGGGAACCGGAGGTCTACCACGATTTCCCCGTCCACATAGCAGGCAGGCGGCACGTCAAAGGTCAGGGTTCGCTGGCCATTTGTGACCCACAGGGTTTCGAAAACCTGATCTCTGCGGGCGATTTGTACCCGCTGCTGCCCATTCATCACGTCCGTGAGTTCTATCTCCACCGTCACGCCTGCCTTGGGAATAAATTCGGTTTTCACCCGAAGGGTGCAGCCGGGATGGGCCAGCCAGCAGGAGCCATCCTCCCTGGGGTTGATATGGTAGCGGTCAATGTAGTGAAAAAGAGGATAGGTAGCCTCTGCATCCCGGGTAACGTAAGGCTTTGAAAAGGCCACCGTTTTCGTCTCCACAGGGTGCTCTCCCACCTTATCATACCACAGCCCCATCTGTTCGTAATGTAAATCACCGCTGGGTAGCAAGGATACCTCATAGAGATACTCCCGCTTCTCGTATATGGGATATGCAAAAAAGGGAAAGGTGCGCAGTTCCCCGCCCACGTCAAACACGTCTTTGCCCTTGGGGGCTTTGGCGGGGATGCCCGCAGATGCAAAGACCGTAGCCTGGAAATCATCCTGGCTGATGAAGCTGGTATTCTGGGTAAGGGGCCCCTTGGCATGGGGCTTTTTCACCAGAAAGATGGGCTGAAAATCATAGCGCTCATAGCCATGGTCGGAAAGGATCACAATGGTGGCATCATCGTAGATGCCCTTTTCCTTCATTGCGTTGAGCAACCGGGTGACCGTGTCCAGGGCCAGCAGTGTTTGGCTGTGGAGCGTCACCTTGTCATTGCCGTAATAGGTGGTGGTGGTGGGGCTGTCCAGAATAAAGGGCTCATGGGGGCCCCACAGGAAGAAGAAGTGAAAGCTGCGATTTTCCTTCTCTACCCGAATCCCGCTCTGGTTCAGGCGTTGGCGAAAGGTGGCATCGTTGCGCACAAACATGTCGTCCTGATTGGCAAACTTCAGTTGGGCAAAGTCTGCAGTGTTCATCCAAAAGATCCGCTTGGCAGCATGGGGCGCATAGCGGAAGCCTGCCAGGCGGTATAGTTTTTTAAGCAACAGCAGGGGCCGTTCCACATGAAAGCTGGCTTCACGGTAGTTGTCAAACAGATTTTTGCAATAGGGACTGGTCGCCTCAATGGAGAAAAAGTCAATCTCGTAGCCCTCAGCCTTCAGGGCGGGGAAGAATACGCTGTTTTGGTATGCCTCGTCCGTAAAGGAAGGCTCCTCTTTTTGGAACAGGTAGGGGAATCCGGTGAACAGGTTTTTCACCGCATAATGGGTAGTGGGATACATACCTGCGCTGTTGGGGAATTCCACAAATCCCTCCCAGGAGTCAAAGGCCTCCGGGTAATTCTCCCAGACTTCCGCAAACAGGTCGGGGGAGAAGGAATCCAGTCCGATGACCACGATATTGCGTTCCTGGGAGAAGTTGAACTCGTCCTGGGTGCTGAGGTAGTAGGTTTCGCCCCGGGCAGCCACTTGGCTGGTCAGTGCCAGAGAACCCAGGCTTACCGTTTGCAGCAGCAGCAAAAGAACGGAGACAAAGGTCAGAGCCCTGGCCATCTGACCCGGCTTCCACAGATACAAGAGTATGGGCAGCAACAGGAATACTGCCCAGCATAGACCATTCCACAGGGGATAGAGACCAAAGAGACTCCAATCAATGGCCGTGCCGTCCAGGGGGCCATAGCCGATGTTGAGAAATACACCTTGAGCGTAGAGGGCAACGGACGCCCCTACACAAAGGGCACAGAAGAAACCCCTTGTCTTGCCGGGAAGCAACAGGGCAAGGCCAAAGCAGAGGCCGCTCACCGCCAGTGCTCCCCCCAGAGCGAGCCAGAGGAAGTCTGTAATGGAGAAGCGCAGCTCATCCATCATTAGGAAGGTTTCCACGGGAGCAAAAAAGACAAGGGTGTATCCCAGCAAAAGACTGCTAAGAATGGGTAGAGGCCATTTTCGGCTCTGAAAGGAGGCTTGCTGAGAATTGGAATCGGGCCCGCTCAAGGGCTGGGTCTCTGGCTCGCCCTTCACAGACTGGGTGGACATGGGCAGGGAACACCTCCTTGCGGAATCGGATCGCCTAATGGATGCCAATGCCCAGCCGTGTGCAGGGTACGGAACCCTGCTGCAGATCCGCGATGTGGTACCTGGCGTGTCCGATAATGACCGTGGTGCCATGCTCCACGGCGCGAAGGGCATAGGCCAATTTGGCCCTGGCGCCGCCCGCGCCCTCCCGGCTGGCCCCCACGCAGTGATCCATCAGTTCCATCACCTGGGAGCGTACCTCGTCGATGGTTTCTCCGGTGACAAGCCTCACCAGGGAGGAGGGGTCTTCCCGGTTCAGGTAGATGCCCTCGGTGCTGGTAAGCAGAATCATGGTTTTGGCATTGACCAGATTGGCCAGGACTTCCGCGGTTTCGTCGTTGTCCACGCATTCCACCACCTGATGACCGCTAGCCCGCTGGCTGGCAAGCTCCATTTTGCGAATTTCCTCGTCGCTTACCGGGTCATTGTAATTGACGATGGGGATGGTGCTCTGCTTGGCAGCCCGAATCAGCAGGTCACGGATGTGGGCCCGCTTCTGGGGGTCGTTGAAGTGGATGTGCTCCACCAGTATCTGCCGGATGCCATACTCCGGACGGACAAATTGCCTGTAGGTGTCCATGAGGATGGTTTGGCCCTGGGCGGAATAATCCGCCTTGACCTGTTGAGCATCGCCGGTAAGCTCGCTTCCCATGCGCTGGATGTAATCCAGGCGGCCGATTTCCGTCGCGCCGCTGGTGACCAGAAGCATACCGGGTTTGAGGTCCATACCAAGCCTCTGAAAGATATTTTGATCGATCACACCCTCCTCCTTCTGGATCAGGGCCATGCTGCCGATTTTCACGATGAGATCAAGCGTTGCCAAGGGCTTCTTCCTCCTTTGCTGAGGTGAGCACATGAATCCATTTGCGGCTGGCGAAGCGGGGAATACCGATGATCAGTTTCACCAGTTCGTCAGTATACGTGAGGCAGAACACGATTTCAATAGGCCAATGAAACACCAACGTCGCCAGGCCCACCAGGGGAACGGAGAGCAGCCACATGGTGCCAGCATCCAGCAGCATGCTGTACAGGGTATCCCCTCCGCTGCGCAGTACCCCTACAATGTTGACACAATTGAAAGAGCGCAGGCATAGCCCCAGCCCGGCAATGAAAATCAGGATCTGGGCCTTGTCCCGGGTGGCCTGGGACAGCCCCGTAAAGAGTCCCACCATGGGAATGCGCAGGGTCAGAAGGATGAGTCCCAGGACCAGTCCACCCGCCAGACCCGTTGCCAGCAGCCGCTTGGCATACAGATAGGCCCGCTCCTTTTGCCCTTCACCCAGTGTCTTGCCAACCAGGATTGCGGCGGCATTGGTCACACCGAACACACACACCCAAACCAGGTCGTTGATGGTGTTGCTCACACCTATGGCCGCGATGCTCACATCCCCCATGACCCCGTAGAACACGGAGAACATGGTGGTGCCCAGCCCCCACAGGCCTTCGTTGGCGACAACCGGAGCGACAGTCTTTAAAAACTTCCCCAGGAAGGCTTTGTCCCGGCAGAGCAATTCCTTCGGGCGGGCTCCCGCCGGAAGTCGTTTGCCATAGGCAAAACCCAGGTTGATGACCAGGGTTACACCGGAAGAAAGCACCGTTGCGATGGCCGCCCCCTCCACCCCCAGGGCGGGGAAACCCAACTTGCCATAAATCAGCATATAGTTGAAGGCCGTGTTGGTGAGCACTCCCGCCACTCCCGCCAACATGGGGATATAGGTCTTTTCAGCGGCTTTCAGGGCAGTGGCGTATATGGCGTTGGTCGCCAGGATCACATAGCCGGGGGCAATGATGCGCAGATAGGCAACCGACAGCTCAAAGCTTTCGCCAGGCCGCAGAAACACCGAGATGATCTGCCGGGGAAAGAGCAAGGCCCCAGTCATAAAGACCAGCGCTACCAGCAGCGCGCCTCCCAGGGCGATTCCCATGGCTTGCCGCATGCGGGAGATGTCCCGGGCACCCCAATACTGGCTGATAAAGATCGCGCCTCCCGAGGTAGCGCCAAAGAGGAATAAATTGAAGGCAAAGGTGTAGCGGTTGGCTTGAATGATGCCGGAGTAGGCCGCATCTCCCAGACCGGAAACCATCATGCCGTCGATGATATGCAAGGACGCGCCCAGCAGCTCCTGCAGCATCATGGGGAGGGAGATGATCAAAAGATTGCGCAGAAAGGGACGGTCCCAAGCGAAACAGGAGCGGAGGAACCTGAAAACACGTAAATAGGGGGAGGCTTTGGGCTGCATTCGGGTAGCATCCTTCCGTTATTCATCAGTTTAGCATGGTAACAGATATTTGTCCGCCTGGCAATCACACGATTTTCTACGGCTCGCCGCGCGCAGGCCGGCCGAGAGCGCTTGCAAAGACGGCGATCTCACCGGGAAGGTCCTGTGCATATGGACTGTCCCTGTGAAGTCCGTATTGTGAACTCCGCAATGATCAATAAAATCCCTACTCCTCATATAACTGGAAAAAGCCAATATAACCATATTCATCATAGAAATCCCAGTCTACGGTTCCTTCTGAGGCTTCGTCCACATAGGCGACCAGGGATTCCCAGGGTTCGCCGTCCGTGCCGGCCACCAGGACATTTTCCTGCAGAAAATCCCGGGCGGTAAAGGCTGCTCCGTCAATGCCATACTGCGCCAGCTGGTACATCCAACTGGGGGAGCGGGCCGGGTATCCGCCCCAAAACATCACATTGGCAGGTATACCCTGGCTGGTGTCCGGAAAAAGTTCTTTGCCCCAAAACAGGGAGAGGTCCAAAATGATGAGTTTGTCTGTATTTTCAAGGGCATATTCCTGCAGATCCGCAGGTGTGGATGCCCTCGCCTCTTCCTCCGGATTTGGCTTGACAGTCAGGGTCTGGAGGGTATGTTTCATAGAAAGCCCGCCCAGAGCCAGGATTGCCGCGCACAAGAATAAGAGCAGGCCCTTCCGCATGAATCCCTTCACAGGGGCGGGAGGAAGGCAGGAGAAGGTGTGGCATAGCAGAAAGGCTGCCATGGGAAAGAGAACGCTGAGGGCGGCTCTTTGAGGCAGACGTCCCTGGAAAGCCAGGTATCCAAGAAGCAGCATTCCCAGGAGAGTTCCTGCCAGGGAGAACAGCCAGGCACAGAACCTTTCTTTGGCCCGGAGGGTTTGGGCTGCCAAGGATAGAACCACGAGAGACAGAAGGACCAGCAGGGCATACCACTGGGCCGGATAATCGGTAAAGAGCCACCCCAGTATTTTGGGAACGCGGTTCAGTTTGTCCCAGAAGGTCAGCGAAGCTTCGGGCTGGGCGGCATACAGGGTATCAAAAGCTTGTGCCGTGATGTTTTGGTCCATGAAGTACCAGCCTGAAACCAGCTTGAACTCCGCCGGTGACCAGCCCACTTGCTGCAGAACCTCCGGCGGGGTGTTTAGGGCAAAATCTGTGTAATCAAAGAGCCGGATACGGGCCCTTTGCCAGGCCAGAAAGTCCTCCAGGCTCAGGACCTTGATTTCAATGGCTCGGATCCCGGCCAGGAGACCAAAGCACAGGGCACAGATCAACATGCCTTTTAGCAGTGGCTTTGGGGAGCGTTTGGGAGCAGCATCGCCTTTCCCCAGGCCGGGTCTCAAGCGGAAATGGGCCTGGGCAGCGGCCAGGAGTCCGAGGACCCAAATGGCCAGAGAGGGCAGGACGTTGATTTGTCGCAGGCAATAGCAGCATAGGAGCAATACAATGGAGAGGCCCATGCCTTTCAAAATCTGGCGGTCCGTGCCCTTGCGATAATCCACGCTCAGCAGCTGAGCCACCGCAGCCGCGCCTACCAGGGCCCCTGTGGTAGTATAGCTGATGCGACAGACCACAAAGGAGGCAAAGACTCCAAGGAACATCAGGGCAGCCAGTATCCCGGTCCAGGCGGGAAGGCCCTGGTTTTGGGCGGATTGGACCGCACTCTTCACAATCACCACGCAGCTCAGCCAGAGCAGAAACAGCTGGAGAATGGAAAACCAGGCCACTCCTGGAAACAGGGAACCCAGCCCGAAAAGCAACCAGGCAAAGAGGGTGTGGATATAAAGATGAAAATGGGCGGGTACGCCCCCCTCGTAACCCATAAAAGAACGCAGGATGGGCACATCATCCGAGCCTGCATAATGAAAGGGTGTAAACAGCAATAAAGCGGCAAAAAGCAGCGTGGTGAGGAGAATGCCAATCAGCCAGGTGGACAGCTTTTGTTTCATTATATCTTTTCCTCCTATGGTTGCCGGAATCGATAAAATATCAGATCTCCCAGAGTATCGATGGTCTGGGCTTCCACGTTACCCCCCAAAGCATGCTCCAGATAGGGAATCAGCGCAGGGGGAAGGCCTTCGGGACCGGATACAAAAATCAGGCGTTCCCCGAGGAAGTCCTCGGCTGTAAAGGCGGGGCCGTCAAAACCGAATTTGGCCAACTGGGCGTACCAACTGGGGGTACGGCAATACCAGTCTCCCCAAATCATGAGGTTGGCGGGTATGCCTCCGGAGACATCGGGGAAAAGCCGGGTATCCCGCAGAAGGTTGGGGGTGTAAAGGAAAAGTTGGTCGGGATGTTCCAAGCCGTAGGATTCCAGCTGGGCTTGACGGGTGGGGGACACGGTATCGGGCCGCGCTTTGAGCTGACGCCAGGTCAGAGCAAAGTTTCCGGCAGCAAGCCCGATGCAAAGAAGGCACAACACGGCGGTCAGCGCGCGGGCCCGGGGCTGTAATTTGGGTTGCTCTCTCTGTGAAAGGGCAAGGCAAAACAGCATTGCGGCGGCGGGGAGCAGGATGCTGTCCACGGCCCGGGAAAGAATGCGGCCCCTGATACACAGATAGACCAGCATCCCAAAGGCCAACAGGAGGACACCCGGGCTCAGCCAGGGGACCCAGGTTCTTTCGCCCGTGCTTCGCATCACACGCCACAGGATGATACAGCAAAGGAGCAGCAGCAGGCCGCCAGAAAACAGATAAGCCGGATGGGTGGCAAAAAAGGAGGTCAGGGTTCCTAGAGCAGAAAGAAGGATGGCCAGCGGACTGGCACTCGCCGCCTCCGTGTGAACGCGAGCGAGGCGCTCCAGAGCGTCTGTGGTGATGTTCCGGTCCATGAAATACCATTCTCGCACCAGCTCCAGCTCAGACCGGGACCAGCCAAGCTCCTGAAGCTGCCGGTCGCTGACCAGGTCAAAGGCAGCCCCATGATAATCCATCAGCGAGGTCTTGGCCTCATGCCAGCGCTGCCAATCCTCCAGCCCCAAGGTGCGGATTTCCACCATACGGGCAAGGGGCAGCAGAGCCATGATGCACAGGCATGCAACAAATCCAATAGCGAGTGTCTTGCGGGGAAATGTGTCACCGGACCTTGCCCTGTCTTCTTTCAGTTGAATCCATATGAGAAGATAGGCCCAGACCCAAAAGACCAGGGAAGGCAAAGCAGCGGCGCTGCGCAGGCAATAGGCGCATGTAAGCAATAATATTGAAGAAAGAAGATCACCAGGTGGCAGGCTCCGGCCAAAAGCATCATTACGCCGGCGCATGCCTGCGGCTAGAAGCCGGGCAACAGAGGCGGCCCCCACCAGGGCGGCGGTGGTGGTGTAGTTCAGCCGGCAGGAGAGAAAAAGCGAAAAGACGAGCAGAAAAAGGCCTGCAGCCGCAATTGCGATCAGTGATGAAGCACGCCCGCCGTTTGAACATTGAAGAAAGGATTGACACAGCACCGCGTTGGCACCAAAGAGCAAAGCAAGTTGAAGCCAGGAAAACCATGGAACGCCCGGGAGAACCGAGCTTAGCCATTGAAGCGGCCTGGTTAGGAAGGGGTGGACAAAGGCATTGAAGCCGCTGGGTGTGCCACCCTCGTATCCCAGGAAGCCCTTCACCAGCAGAATGTCGTCGGAATTTTCAAAGCGGAAATATTGCGTGGCCTGTAACGCTGCAAAAAAAATGGCGGTCAGCAACAGACCGGTGATCCATGGCGCAGCTTTTTTCGACATTGGATTCTTCATCATAATGCGCTCCTGTTCTCGCCATGTCGGATCCTTGGAGAAACCACACAGATAAAGAAATCATAACCAGCCGGCAAAAAAAAGTCAAGGGAGCATGCCTGTAGCACGAGGTTTTTCCTTGTGTGACAAGGGTTTGAATAAAAGTTTGCGAAAAACAAAAAAACATGTTGACACGGAATCTGAAACGTGGTAATCTAGACAAGCTCGCTTGAGAGCACGAACCTTGAAAACGATATAGGAAATAGACGCAAAGAACGACAGTCAATGAATTTTGAGTAAATCGTACTTGACTGAAGGGAAGCGGGAGCCGAGAGGCGAGCGTGGAACTTTGGGAGTAATCAAGA
>JAAYDR010000070.1 GCA_012729115.1 Clostridiales bacterium
ACCAGGTCCGGGTTGCCGTCCAGGATGGCGGTTCTGCTGGATTGCTGGTAGACCTCGTCTAATATTGGAACATAGTTTTTGAAGAGTGAGATGGTGTTGGACATCGAAAAATTCCTCCTTCGTTTGTTGGTGGGAAGTAAATACCAAGGGGACCGGGGGGGTGGTTTTGTTGTAATACCGCTTTACTGAAGTTGTGCTGCCGTTAGCTTACGTTGTGCTGCTGTTTTACTTGAGGCCGGCGGCGGCACGGATGGCGGCCAGCTGGGTGGAACTGGGGTCGGTGGGCGTGAATTTGGGTGGGTCGCCCTTCATTTTGTCTTTGACAGCTTTGTCTACGGCGGCCCGGAAGGCTTTTTCTGTCTTGTCCAGGCTGGCCGTCATGGAGACCTCATCGTCCACGCTGATGGCGTCCAGCAACTCCGTGGGCAGCCCCCTTTGGCTCATCTGCTCCAGGGCAGCGGCCCGCAGCTCCCGCCGGGTCAGCTCCGCTTCCCGCTGGGCCAGTTCCGCAGCCCGCTCCTGGGCCTTTTGCTGGGCCAGCTGCTCGGCAGACAGATTTTTCTCTGCCTCCCATTTGCTTTTGGCGGTGTCGAGGGCCTTGGCAATCTGCCTGTCAAACTGGCTTTGCAGGGCTTTGTCTGCTTTCAGCAGGGCGTTCAGGTCGGCGGGTTTGGGTTCACCGGGTTTGGTGTTCGCAGGTTGTTCCGGATCAGGGGTCTCCCTCCTGATTTCCTGCATGGCTTCATCCATTGCTTCTTCCATGGCTTCCTCCTTGCCCGCGCCGTTCTTGCCCGGCGCGTTCGTTGTATGTAAAAAGCCCAGTCCCCAAAGGGCCGGGCTTTCTACCGGGGGTTTCATTACCGGGGGTTTGGATCGCCTGAGCCAGCATCTCCCGGGCCGCCTCCTTGGGATCCTCCACAAAGGGCACCTGCCCCAGCAGGATGGGGGCAGGCACCAGGCCCTTTAGTGTGGACACCATTTGGGCAATCTCCAGCTCGTTCACCGGCAGGGCGCGCCTGAAGAGGATCTCCACAGCGTCCGGTTCGATGGCGGCAGCTCCCCGCAAGGCCAGGAAGTGGGCAAACAGCCGGAGCCGCTGCCGAAGCCCCTCCCGGAACCACCGCTCCTTGATCTTGGTGAGCTGCTCCAGCCCCAGCAGCTTGAAGCGCATGGCCACGCCGCTGGTATTGCCGGCAAACTGGGCATCGCTCATGTCCGGCACGAAGCTGAGCTTGTGGATATCCTCCCGCAGGCTGGCACGCAGCACCTCGGTATCGCTCTCACTGGCTGGCTTCACCAGCCACTCTGCCTTGGCCCCGTCCCCGGGCATGAACAGGGTTCTGGTCTGGCGCAAGCGCTGGGCCGGGGTGATCACCGGCTGCCTGCGCCCCAGGCCCATCGCGTCCTCCTCCCCTTCCGCGCCCTCCACCGGCGCGTCCTCCTCCCCCAGCGCCCCCACCCCGTACAAGGCCAGGATGCTGTCCGTAAACTGCTGCTTGTCGTTCACCCGGTCGCTCTGGAGGATGTCATAGGCGTCCATCAGCGTCAGGACCGGCTCAAAATCCCCCTGCTCCCGGCTGTTGTTCCAGTACTCGGTGAGAGGCACAGCGCCAAAGAAATGGGGCGTCCGCTCCCCGGTGGCCCTGGGAACCTCCTGCCCGGTCCGCTGGTAGCAGACAGCCTCCCGGGCAGTGTAGACGGTCATCCGCTGCCCAACAGGCTTCAGCATTCTGTCCATCTTGGGCAGCACCGTGATGCCCAGCAGAGGCGCATGGTTGACAGTATCATCGTAGACCACAAAAGCGCTGCGGGGATCGATTCGGGCTACCTTGGGCCGGGCTTCCTCATCCGCGTAGGCCAGCTCCACAGCCACCCCATACACGGCCGCGTCCACAGCCAGCTCCGCGTCCAGGCTTTCACTGTCCGTGGCGGCGTAGGCCTCCCTGATGGGCTCAAAGGCTGCCTCCTGGCCTTTGCCGGGCGCATAAGTGACCGGGCTGCCCAGCAAATACCCTGCGGATAAGGTGACGATGTACCCGGGCAGGTCATGCACCAAGCGGTTGTTGGGCAATCCCCGGAGGCGGCGCCGGTCCTGGATGGCATGCTTGCGGTCGTATACCCGGCGCAGACTCTCCAGGTGCTGCCGCCTTTGTTCGTGGGCATTGAGCAGTTCCAGCAGCAGGGCAGGGGCCGGCTCTCCAGTGGGAAGCAACAAGGCCTTGTCAATGGTGATCATGGGAACCTCCTTACGATACGGCAATGGCGGTGCGCCTTGTACTCACGCTTTCCATGGCATAGCGCACAGCGTCAATGGTGTGGTTGTCCCGGTCCGGGTACCGGCTGATCAAGCGGCCTTCCTTGTCCCGGTCATACTCGCAGGCGCTGAACTCTTTGGCGGCCCTGGGGCAGGCCTTGGGGTCAATCACAATCCGTCCCTGGGTCTGAAGCCAGCGCATGCCGTGGTGGATGCTGTCCGGGCCCTTTTTGGCGGGAATGATCCTTACGCCCCTGGCCCTCAGCTCGGAGATGCTCCTGGGGTCGGCGCTGTCTGCGGTGACCACGTCACTGCCGCAGCGGGCCCTGATCTCCCGGGCCAGGGCGTCCAGCCCCATGCCCTGGCTGACGAACTCGCTCACCAGGTAAAGGATCTTCTGCCGCCGGTCATAGGCGCAGCGGATGAAGGCATCCGGGTCCACCGCAAAGCCGAAGTCATGGCCGCTGTAGGTGGGCATGCCCTGCCACTCACTGGGGCTGATCTCCCGCAGCTGCAGGTTGTCAAACACCTGGCCGCCGGTGCCGGTCACTTCCCCCAGGTACATCCAGCGGTAGGCCCGCGGGTTGGCGGCCTTCAGGGCCTCCGCCTCGGCCAGAAAGTCCGGCCCCAGCCAGGCAGGCGGCAGGTTCAGGTAGCTGCTTTCATGCACCAGGCGGCCCGGCTTGGGCAGAAGCGCCTCCCCGTTCACCCAGTTGCCGGCGCTCATGGGCGGGTTGTAGGTGCAGAAGGTGACGGCGGCATCCCCCCGCAGCACACTGGCCTTGATGGTGCGCACATCCTCCATGCCGTGAAACTCCGTCAGCTCCTCAAACCACAGATACTTGAAAAATCCCCGCCCCAGCTTGATGCCCTTGCTCTTGCCCGGGTCGTCCGCACCCCGGAAGAGAATCCGCTGCCCTGTGGGCTGGTAGACCATCTCCAGGGGCGAGAGGCGGGGCAGCCACAGGCTTTCCATCTCCAGATGGCGGATGGCCCACAGCATCTGGGCATACACGCTGTCCCGCAGGGTGTCGGCCACTTTGCGGTAGATAATGGCATTGGCCTGCCCGGTTTTGTCGGCCATGAGGCCCAGGGCAATCTGCAGGCTCACAAAGCTGCTTTTGCCGCTGCCCCGGCCGCCCTTCAGCCAAAGCTCGGCAACCTCGCCCCCGCGCAGAGCCTGGTGGAGAGGGTCAAAGGGCCGGGCCATGAGGCTGCTCAGGCGCAGCTGCCGCTCCATCATGGCTGCCTCCCGCCGGCAATGTCGTCCACTATCACCGGCAAGGCTTCCGGCTGAGGCGCAGTTTCGGAAAACAGCCGGTACCGCTTGCCCAGCAGTTCCGCCGCCTTCATCCGCTCCGAAGTGGAGGGGGCCGGGCGGGCCGAACCCGCCGGGTCCTCCCCCTGGGGAAGGGGATTGACCCCCCGCATGATGGCGGTCAGGTAGTGAAGGACCTCCTGGGGGGAGGCCAGATCAGCATCCAAAAAGCCGGTGGAATCCCTGGTTTCATCTGGGGCCTCCATCAGGAAAGCACCTCCCTGGGGCCAAAATGGCATGTAAAAAGCGCATCGGGTGATGCGCTACGGGTGCGGTGATCTGCCGGCTGCCCGGCGGCGGCTCTCGCCACCCCGACCCGATATCAGTGTACCACACCTTTGTGTCTCATGATGTCTCATGGTGTCTCATGATGAAATGCCCCTTTTCATTTTCCGGGGAATGAGGTATGGTATGGCTACAGGGATCAACAAAGGAGGCAAGGCCCATGGAGAGAAGAATACTCCGGCAGGTGAAAGGCTATCCCACGCAGGACGGCGCCGGCGTCCACCTGGTACGGGTGCTGGGAGGCAGCACCGCGGAGGACTTTGACCCCATCCTGATGCTGGATTCCTTTGACAGTACAAACCCAGCGGATTACACCGCCGGCTTTCCCATGCACCCCCACCGGGGGATTGAAACCATCAGCTACGTGTACCAGGGCGCCATGACCCACCGGGACAGCCTGGGCAACGAGGACACCATCCAAAGCGGCGAGGTGCAGTGGATGACGGCCGGGTCCGGCATCCTGCACGAGGAAAAGCTGCCCGCGGCCCAGCGTCTGCTGGGGGTGCAGCTTTGGCTGAACCTTCCGGCCAAAGACAAGATGGCTCCTCCGGCCTATCACAGCATCAAAAGCGGCCAGATTGAGGAAATCCCCCTGGAAGGCGGCAAGCTGCGGCTGCTGGCCGGGGAATATGAAGGAAGAAAAGGCTATGGCAGCCGATACCTTCCCCTGGACTATTACGACATTCACCTGCAGCCCGGGGCCTCCGCCACCATTGCCACCGATGCGGAGCGCTCGGTGATGGCCTTCACCCTGCTGGGGGACGCGTGGATTGCGGGCGAGCATGTAACCGAAAAAACAGCGGTTAAGCTGACCTCCGGCGGCATTGTGTCCATCCGGGCGGCAGACCAGGCCGCCCAGGTGCTCTTCATCAGCTCCCGCCGTCTGGGGGAACCTGTGGCCTGGGGCGGCCCCATTGTGATGAACACCCGGGCGGAACTGGATAAGGCCTTTGACGATCTGAAGAAGGGCACGTTTTTACAGCAGGGGATTGCCTACTGAAAGCCGGATTTATAAGGCAATGCTGTATGAAATTACCGCCGCGCACCCATGAAAAAATATTGCATTTAGGCGAAAATCTGCTATAATAGCATTCAGACGGAACGGAAATACTGTATAGCCCTGTTTGGAGGGTCCACTTTACATTAGTGCCTGATGTGGGTTCTATGGATTAATTCCGTTCCTACTATCTGTTAAGGGAAAGGGGTCATCAATTGTGAAAAGGTTTCTATCCTTGCTCCTGTGCGTAGCGCTTTTAACGCTGGTACTGGGCACCACGGTCGCCATGGCTGAAAAAAAAGACCTCCGTTTTGTCATCGTCCCCAAGTGCGTGCATCCCTGGTTTGACGAAGTCAACAAGGGCGCCCAAAAGCAGGCCGATCTGCTGTCTGAGCAGCTGGGCGTGAAGGTCACCATCGACTACCGCGCTCCCGCCACCGCGGACGTAACCGAGCAGAACTCCGTGCTGCAGCAGGCCGCTGCCACCCATCCCGACGGCATCACCCTGGATCCCCTGGATTATGATGGCAACAAGGCCGTTATCAGCGAGATTCAGGCCCTGGGCATTCCGGTGGTTCTCTTTGACTCTCCCTCTCCTGAAGGCTCCGGCCTGACCAGCGTTGGCAACGACTTTGCCGAGCAGGCCCGCATTGCGGCCGCGAAGCTGGTTGAACTGCTGGGCGGCAAGGGCAAGGTTGCCGTGATGCAGGGCGTGCCCACCGCTCCCAACCACAAGGAGCGCTATGAGGCGCACCTGGCCTACCTGGCCCAGTTCCCGGACATCGAAGTGGTGGACGGCGGCATTGACAACGACAGCATTGAAACCGCCCAGAGCCAGGCCGCGGCCATTATCGCCGCCAATCCTGACCTGAAGGGCTACCTGTGCTGCGACGCGGCGGGCCCCATCGGCATTGCCAACGCCATCAAGGAAGCCGGCAAGCAGGATGAGATCATCGCCGTGGGTATGGATAACCTGATTGAGATTCTGGAAGCCGTGCAGGACGGTTCCCTGAAGGGAAGCTCCTCCACCCTGCCCCAGATCCAGGGCGCCTATGCCGTGCTGATGATGTGGCAGGCTTCCCTGGGCATGGAACTGCCTGCGATGGTGGACACCGGCATCGGCGTGTACACCCCCGAGAACGTTGGCCAGGCCATTGCGGAGATGAAGGGCGAATAAGCCCTGACAATCCATCTTCTAAGAGGCTGTCTCCAGTCCATCCGTTTGCTGGAATAAGCTGAAAAGCCGAGGCGGAACTGCCTTTTGGAACCGGGGTTATGTGCTGATTGACCGCGCGTCAGCCATAACCCCGTATTTCGATAAGTGAGGGAAAATTCCATGCAGGTATTGGAAGCTCGTAAGATCACGAAAACCTTTCCAGGCGTGGTAGCACTCAAGGACGTGGATATTTCCTTTGAACTGGGGAAGATCCATTGCATTATCGGTGAAAACGGAGCGGGCAAAAGCACGCTGATTAAAATACTGACCGGGGTTTACGAACCGGATGCAGGCAGCGTTTTGTTTCGGGGCGAGGATACGCTGCACCATCCCCAGCTGTTTGACAATGTGGCCTATGTGCCCCAGGAAATCGATCTGTTCCGCCATATGACCGTGGCGGATAACCTGTTTATCCCCTTTGACAAGTCCGGCTTTGGCAAGGGGCTGGTTCACCGCAGGGAGCTGGAAGAGCGGGCCAGGCCCTGGCTGGAAAAGTTTCACATGACCGCACAGCCGGACCAGCTGGTTGGGGAAATCTCCGTTTCCGAGCAGCAGCTTCTGCAGATTGCACGAGCCATGATTCATGAGCAGGCCAGCGTGCTGATGCTGGACGAACCCACCACCAGCCTGACCATGGAAGATACCCGCCGCCTGTTTTCCGTCATCCGCGAAATCAAAGCGGAGGGCAAGGCCATCATCTTCATTTCCCACAAGCTGGACGAGGTGTTTGATTTGGGGGATGAAATTACCGTTTTGCGAAACGGCGAAAAGGTGGCCTATGCCGATATCCACGATGTGGATGTCAATTGGGTGGTGCGTCAGATGGCCGGCCGGGATGTGAGCCAGGCCGAAAACTACCGATCAACCAACGTCACCTCCGACGTTCTCATGGAGGTGCGCGGCCTCTGCGGCGAACGTTTTGAAGATATCAGTTTTACCCTGCACCGGGGCGAAATCCTGGGCATGAGCGGTTTGGTGGGCGCAGGGCGCACGGAGTTGATGCAGGCCATCTTTGGCTACCTGCCCGTGTGGAGCGGCAGCGTTACCGTGGAAGGCAAGCCCTGGAAACTGGGCGACACCTCCTACTCCGTGGAAAACGGGCTCATCTATCTCCCCGAGGAACGCAAGCAGCAGGGCATTTTGCCCAACATGGGCGTGAAGGAAAACCTTACCATGTCACTGCTCAAAAAGCTGCAGTTTGGCCCCGTGCTTTCCGAGCGCAAGGAAACAAAGCTGGCCAGGGAAATTGTGGACGCCTATGCCATCCGCATCTCCGGCCTGGGCCAAAAAATCATGAACCTGAGCGGCGGCAACCAGCAAAAGGCCATCATCGGCCGCAGCATGTTCTGCAGCCCCAAAGTGCTGGTGTTTGACGAGCCCACCAAGGGCATCGATGTGGGCACCAAGGCCGAAATCTACCGGCTGATGAAGAAGCACGCGGAAGAAAGCGGCATCGGCATCATTCTGATCTCCTCGGAGATGGAGGAGGTCCTCAAGTGCTCCAACCGGGTTCTGACCCTGTATCAGGGCCGCGTGGTGGGCGAGTTTGACGCCCAGACCGCCGACAAGGCGCATATTTTAAACGCCATCATGGGCATCGAAAACGCCACGCTCCAGGGGAGCGCAATCTGAATAAACGAGGGATTGTTATGAGTCAAAACGTTGGGGCAAAGGTGGACCTGCGTAAAAAGCTGGCGCAAAACAAGATGTTCAGCATCGGGTTGATCCTGTTTGGCATGTTTTTGCTGGCCACGTTTACCAACCCCTACTTCTTCACGGAGTACAACCTGCAATCCGTGGTGCGCGACCTGGCCTTTATCGGCATTGTGGCCATCGGCCAAAGCTGCCTGCTGCTGCTGGGTGAGCTGGACCTGTCCGTGGGCAAAATCGCCTCCCTCTCGGGGGTGCTGGGCGGCATGATGATGGTGAACTACGGCCTCAATCCGTGGTTCTCCTTTGTTACCTGCATCCTGCTGGGCGCGCTGTTTGGGGCCATCAACGGCACCATCATCACCAAGCTGAAGCTCAACGCCATGGTGGTTACCATCGGCATGCAGGGGCTCTACGGCGGCATCAACCTGGTGCTCACCAAGGGCAAGGCCATCACCAAGGTGCCCGAAAGCATCTATGTGCTGGGCACAGGCACCTTTATGAAAGTACCTGTTCCCTTTCTGTTTACGCTGGCTGTGCTGATCATCGTGGTCTTCCTTATCAAAAAGACCAAGTTTGGCCGCTATGTGTACGCCATTGGCAACAGCCGCGAGGCGGCCACCATCCTGGGCGTGAAGACGGACAGCGTGCGGGTGAAGGTCTATACCCTGATGGGAGCGCTGTCAGCGCTGGCGGGCATGCTGATGATGGCGCGTTTGGGCGCGTCCCAGCCCTCCATCGGCGACAACTGGCCCATGAACTCCATTGCCGCCTCCGTGATCGGCGGCCTGGCCCTGACGGGAGGAGTGGGCAACCCTGCCGGAGCCCTGATTGGCGCTGCCATCATCATGCTCATCCAAAACATGATCGTGCTGTATGGCGTCAACGTGTACTGGCAGACGGCTGTGAGCGGCATCGTGGTGGTGCTGGCCATCTCCATCGACTCCATCACCGTCATCCTGGGAGAACGCCGCCTGCGCAAGGCGCACATTGCCAAACGCAACGCCGGGCTTGCTGCAGCCCATAAGGAATAAGGGAGGAATTGACCATGAAACTCGGGCTCAATCTGTCTTTCGCGGTAAAGCGCTGGATGCTGCCCAAGGAGCTGGCCGCCCTGTGCAAAAGCATGGGGGCCAAGTACATCCAGTTTACCTGGGATCTGTGCGACCCCTGGTGGCCGGAAGCCCAGCGGGATCCCATTGCCAGGGCATACGCCGACGCCTTTGCCCGGGAAGGCCTGGTGCTGACGGGCACCTTTGGCGGTCTGGCCGCCTACACCTATCCCCAGCTGCTGGCACCCATGGAAGAGATGCGCCGTGCCGGCGTGCAGTTTTTCAAACGTGCCATCGACATGACCCGGGTGATGGGGCTGGATGTGATCGGCACACCCCTGGGCGGCATGGACGCGATGGACAGCAATGACCCCGCCCGCCGTCAGGAGCGCTACGACTGCGCGCTGGATCTGGTGCGGGAGATTGCCCAGTACGGGTATGAAAAGGGCCTGCGGGAAATTCAGGTGGAAGCCACGCCCCTGGCCACGGAGTTCCCCCACAGCCCGGAGGCAAGCCTCAAGCTGATGAAGGACCTGGAGGGCACCACGGCCATCCCCGTGCGTCTGCTGATTGACTGGGGCCACGCAATGTTTAAGCCCCTGCTGAAGGAGCAGGCGGACATGGAACTGTGGCTGAAAACCCTCAAGCCCTATGTGAGCGCCATCCACCTGCAGCAATGCGACGGCCAGTGGGACCGGCACTGGGACTTCACCCACGAAGGCGGCATCATCACTCCGGAGCTGATTCGCACCGTCACCAAAAACAGCGGCGCGGAGGATATCATCCAGTACCTGGAGGTGGTGACCATTTTTGAGGACACCGACGAGCATGTGCTGGATGGCATGACCAAAACCATGAAGATGCTGCAGGAAGTTTTTGAAAAATAAGGAGGCGTAAAAAGATGATGTACGAAAAAACCGCAAGCACCATCATCGCCGAGCTGGACGCCGTGCTGCGCCGCCTGGATGATGGGCAGATTGAGGCGTTTATTGGCGAGATCCTGAAGGCCAAGCGCATCGTATTGATCGGCGTGGGCCGGGAAGGCCTCTCCACCCGCGCGTTTACCATGCGTTTGATGCACATGGGGCTGGACAGCCATTGGGTATGGGACGAGACCACCCCCGCCCTGCGCCCCGGCGATCTGCTGATTGCCACCTCCGGCTGCGGCAAGATCGGCCACATCCACTACGTATGCGAAAGGGCCAAGGCCAACGGCGCCCGCGTGGCGCTGGTGACCGGCGACCCCTACCAGAAAACGGCGGAGCTGGCCGATACCATCCTCTTTGTGCCCGGCAGTGTCTACCTGGGCACGGCGGACGTGGTGCCCTCCATTCAGCCCATGGGCAATCTGTTTGAGCAGAGCCTGCTGATAGTATTTGACATGATTATCATGGACCTTGAAAAGCGCATCGGCGTCACCCATGAGGCCATGGAAGGCAACCACCGCAACGTGGAATAAAATACGAAGGGAAAGATAAAGCGATGGAAATCGTCATTGGATGCGACAACGCGGCCGTACAGCTGAAAAACACCATCATTGACCTGCTGAAGGCCAAGGGGATCCCCTTTGAAGACATGGGCTGCCATTCCTGCGGGGACCCCACCTACTATCCCCTGGTGGCCAAGAAGGTTTGCGACAGGATCATCGCCAGCAATTACCAGAAGCGGGGCATCCTCATCTGCGGCACGGGCCTGGGGATGTGTATGACCGCCAACAAGTTTAGGGGCATCCGCGCGGCGGTCTGCCACGACATCTTCTCCACCGAGCGCTCCATCCTCAGCAACGACGGCAATGTGCTTTGCCTGGGCGAAAGGGTGATCGGGCCGGAACTGGCCAAGCGCCTGGTAAGCGAATGGCTCACCCTCACCTTCAAGGACGGCCCCTCCACGCCCAAGGTGGACGCCATCAAGCGCATTGAAGAGGAAACCATGAAATGAGGCGAGGGCTGCTTGGATAAGCTGTACTTGGGCACCAATACCAAAATGTACAAAACCATCGCGGATACGGTGGATTTTCTGACCCGCCTGGCCGCAAACACCGCCGATCTCAGCCGGGACGCGCTGGAACTGTTTGTGATCCCCTCCTTCACCACCCTTGGGGAAGCCCGGCAATGCGTGCCGCGGGAAAGCATCACCCTGGGCGCGCAAAACATGGGCTGGGAGGACCAGGGCCAGTTTACCGGGGAAATCTCCCCCCTGATGCTCCGGGAGGTGGGGGTGGAGATTGTGGAGATCGGCCACAGCGAGCGCAGGCATGTGCTCCACGAAACCGATGAGGAAGAAAACCGCAAGGTGCTGTGCGCCTTGCGCCATGGCCTGCGCCCCCTGCTATGCATCGGTGAAACGGCACAGCAGAAGGCCCAGGGCATCGCGGACGAAATCCTGCGCATTCAGCTGAAAATCGGCCTGCAGGGCATGGACCCCGCCCAGGCGGACCGCCTGATGATTGCCTATGAGCCGGTGTGGGCCATCGGCGTAAGCGGCGTGCCGGCCAGCGCGGACTATGCCCAGGAGAAGCACGCGGTGATCAAGCGCACCCTGGCGGAGCTGCTGGGAGAGGATGCCCAGGTGCCGGTGCTCTACGGCGGCAGCGTGAACGACGGCAACTGCGAAGAGCTGATTGCTCTGCCCGCAGTGGACGGGCTGTTTATCGGCCGCAGCGCCTGGGACGCGGACCGCTTTGACGGCATCATCCGCAAGGTGCTGCGCCGCCTGGGCACAGACGCGGGGAAGAGAGAGGAGTAAAGAAATCATGAAGAAGATTATCAACGAGGGTTCCCATGTGGTAGAGGAGATGGTCTCGGGATTTGTAAGCGCGTATTCCCGCCTGTATGAGCGCATTGGCGATACCAACTCCATCCGTTTCAAAGACCGCCGCCGGGGCAAGGTATCCCTGGTGATCGGCGGAGGCACCGGCCACGAACCGCTTTTCAGCGGCTTTTGCGGCAAGGGCCTGGCGGATGCCGTGGCCAACGGCAACATCTTTGCCTCCCCCAACCCCCAGGTGATCGTAGAGACCGCCAAGGCCGTGGACGAGGGGCAGGGCGTGTTGTTTGTGTATGGCAATTATGCCGGCGACAATATGAATTTCGACATGGGCGAGGAACTCCTGGACATGGAAGGCATCAAAACCGCCCATGTGCGGGTGTGGGACGACCTGGCCTCCGCTCCCAAGGACCGCATCACCGACCGCCGGGGCATCGCCGGGGACATTTATGTGATCAAGATCGCCGGCGCGGCCTGCGACGCGGGCCTTCCCCTGGAAGAAGTGCTGCGCATCACCGAAAAAGCGCGGGACCACATCAACACCATCGGCCTGGCCACCCAGCCCGGCTCCATCCCCGGGCTGAACAAGCCCACCTTTGAGCTGCCCGAGGATGCCATCGAGTACGGCATGGGCCTGCACGGGGAGCCGGGGATTGAGCGCACCACCATGAAGCCCGCCAACGAGCTGACCGAGCGCATGTACAGCGAGCTGGTAAAGGAAATGGACCTGAAGGCCGGGGAAGAGATTGCGGTGCTGGTGAACAACCTGGGCTCCACCACGCTGCTGGAGCTGTGCGTGGTGTACAACCGCCTGAGCCAGCTGCTGGAAAAAGACGGCGTGGTTGTGTATGACTGCGAGCTGAAGAGCTATTGCACCTGCCAGGAGATGGGCGGCTTCTCCATCACCTTCCTGCGCCTGGATGAGGAATTGAAGAAGTACTACGGCACGCCCTGCGAATCGCCGTATTACGCGAGGGGAGCGATTCGGGCATGAAAGCGCTGACCATTCCTGAAACCAGGGAAATGCTGCTGGCGGCCGCGGATGCCATCATCGCCCAGGTGGACTACCTGACGGAAGTGGACAGCGCCATCGGCGACGGGGACCACGGCATCGGCATGAGCGGCGGCATGGAGAAGGCCAAGGAGGCCCTGGGCAAGCTGGAATCACCGCCGGACATCAACACGCTGTTCAAGTCCATGGGCATGGCCATGCTCAACAGCATGGGCGGGGCCAGCGGCGTGATTTTCGGCACCCTGTTTATCGGCGCGGTGAAGGGCCTGGAAAGCAAAACGGAACTGGACTGCGGCACCTTTGCGGACATGCAGCGCCGGGCGCTGAATGCCATCAAGGAGCGGGGCAAGGCCCAGGTGGGCGACAAAACGATGGTGGATGCCCTGGAACCCGCGGTGGAGGCCATGGAAAAAGCAGCCCCAGGGGAGGACCTGGGCCAAATGCTGGAGGAAGCCGCCCAGGCCGCGCGCCAGGGCATGGAAAACACCAAGGCCTATGTGGCCAAGTTTGGCCGCGCCAAGTCCCTGATGGAGCGCGCCGTGGGCCACCAGGACGCCGGCGCCACCTCCGTATCCATCATTTTTGACGCCATGCGCGACTATGTGAAGCAGAGCTGAGCCTTCAGCGCCTTGCACGCATCTTTCTTTGCCACTTGGTCACTTTGATCAGCAAACCACCCAACAGCACACTCACAAGAAACCGCTTCATCCTGCAGCCCCCCCTGGGCTGTAGGATGTTTCAAATCAGGCGGTTTCATGACAGGATCCTGCCTCGTCCAGCACCTTTTTGATGGCTTCCACGGAAACCGGCTTGCTCAAGTCCATGATGGATTGAAGCCAGGCAGCATAGCGCTTGAGTTCATGCTCATTATCACTTTGCATCGCGTTGTCCTCATCTTCCGCAGTATGTTACACCGGCCCAATCCTCAGCTTCTCCACCAGCTCGTCCCGGTTTTCCTTTTCGTTAAAGCGGTACACAAACAGCCAGTCTCCGGCCACGTCCGTCTTGCCGGTTTTATGCACCACATCCTGCTTCACATCCAGGGTATGGCGCAGGCGGTACTCCCCCTCCTCCAGGGCAAAGACCCGCACCTGTTTTCCCCGGGCCGTCACCAGCTTTTCCCCGTCCAGGCACAGCACCGTTTCCGGGGCCGCGGTATCAAACCACAACAATTTGCCACCGGCAGCGCAGGTGTACAGTTTTTTATATTGGAAGGTGTTTAGATCCACTTCATAGACCGCCTGCCGCCTCTCCCCCGCTGCCTGCTCCGCCAGGATGTACGCCCTCTCCCCCTGAACCGTTACCAGGAGGATGGCGCTTTCCTCCCCAAGCAGCACGCTTGCCAGGGAATCCTGCAAATCGTCGGTCATGAGCATCAGTTCATTTTCCACATGCACCAGGGTGCCCTGGGGGCAGAAGCCATCGATGGTGCGGTGGGCGGCAGGAGGCCCGCTCAAATAAGGCCGCAGGGGCCGGGTATCCAGCACCACCCGGTCCGTTTGCCGATCCGTTACCGCAAAGCCGCCCCAGGCAAGCTCATACTCGATGATGTAGCGGATATTGCCCAGGGAATTGGCGGAAAACACCAGGTCCTCATAGGCGGCCATCTCGCACAGGCCCGGATAGGCCGAGCCGGGCACCTGCTGCTGGCGGTTGACGGAAAAATCCCGCAGCATGGCAAGCTGGCTGGCGGCCACATAGCTTTCCTTTGCGGTGCAGTACAGCACGGCGTCCAGGGTGCCCTCGGCAACATTCTCCTTCAGGTTCACATTGGCCACGGTGCCCTGGGCGGACACATAAAAGTCCCACAAATCCGTATCCCACTTCTGCAGGTTATGAGGCCGGGATTGCCCCGTGCCCCAGTCCCACAGCATCAGGCGAAAGGGGCGGTTTTCCGCCCCCGCCTTGCGGGCGCTGCCCACAAAGCCCAGGTAATGGATCCCCTCCCCCGTAACCTGCAGCTTGCGGATATCCCCGCAGGGTACCACCCGCTCCTCCCCGCTGCCGTCCGGGTTCATGCGAAAGATCCCGCCTCCGGCCGGATGGGAATAGTAGAGTTGCCCCTCATACCGGGCAGCCTTTCTGCCCCAGGGGCTTTGGGCGTCCTGCTTGTAGTTGGGGGAGAAGGCGGCATAGTCGATGGTCTTTAAATCGCTGCCCCGGACCAGCCATCCGTACCCAAACCACAGCGCCGCGCCCAGCGCCGCAATTACCGTCCACAGCAGAATGTGCCTGCCGGTCTGCTTTTTGCTCATCGGGTCTGTTCCCTTTCCAAAAATGGTCTGCCCCCAGTCTTTGTACCAACCAGTGAGTTAGTAAAGACCGTTTCCTGGCACCCGCATTCCTTCATAGGCTTGGCCACATCGTAACACAGGATGCCGAGGCGCTCAAGGGCGCGCGCAGC